>CAZUFK010000005.1:0-45091 GCA_964619695.1 uncultured Candidatus Bathyarchaeia archaeon | reverse complement strand
GCATGCGTGTTCCTAAATTGGTCTAAAATGGTATTTATTCTTCTTTTGCCTGTTCGCGTCCGATGCGGGCTTGTTTTGTAGTCAAGTCTTGGCCGTGCTGAGGATGGAAAATCATGGATTCGGGCATCAAGCCGATCTGATCATCGCGGAGCCTTACACCGCGACCTTCAGCTTAACCCTCCACAGTTCGAAAAAGGCGGACACTGCAAGAAGACCGAAAGCCGACGCGAGGCCTAAAATTGCCCCCAAATCACAAAAGACGAATCAAGACCATTTTTAACCATTTTCGGAACAGGCATGCGCGCTATGTGCCAGTCCTTTGAAGACCGTGAACCGCTAAGTATTTAAATTATTACCGTTATAGTAATATTTATGTCATATCATGAATTGTGGAATGTGTTGTTGAACTGGAGGAAAGAGTTCACAGTAAGAGAATTCTCCTCGACCTTTGCCAGTCCTGACCCTAACAAAGTCTTGCATGACATGGCTCGCAAAAGCTTCTTGGAAAGAGTGGGATGGGGAAAGTACAAGGTTAATTCTCCAGAAGAGTACTTGATCAAAAGAACAGATATAGGCAGAGCATACGATTTGTTGAACGAGTCTGGCATGCACTATGCATTGACAGGACCAGACGCCGTTTTCTTCTGGACCAAAGGGGGCTATCAAGTCGACAGGTTCCTCGGTTTCTACCCAATCCACTTGAAAGCTGAAAAGAAGGATTTGAGAAAATGGGAGAGTTGTTTCAGTTCTGAAAAGCGAAGATTCTACGTAAAGGATCAACCGACAAGGCAAACGTTGTTCGGCTTGTTCTACGTATTGTATCCCGAAGTTGATTTCAGGACTGAAAAAGTGAACGGCTTCTGTGTCACACCGTTGAAAGAAACGGTAACCTTTTGTCAAAAAAACATCTATTCCTATGAGCCAGCTTTGGAAATGTTGGACGAGGCTTACGATTTGGGCTTGAAGGCAAGATACAAGGAAGCAAAAACGAACTTTTAGTGGGCAACATGGAATTCGTGAAAAGAGAGAAAGAAATATTGAATGCGCTCAAGAGACTGATCGAAGAGAGACTCGATCTCATAGTGGTCGGTGGCTACGCAGTAAGCGGATTGGCGAAGCACAGATTTTCTGTCGACTGCGACATGGTCGTGCCAAAGAGAGAATTGGCAAAGCTCGAAGAGATCCTGAAGAAAGAGGGATTCAAGCAACACATCAGAAAAACAGGGTTCGACGAAATGTATGGCGGCGAGTTCATCAGCTACAAAAAGGACATCAGCAAACTTCCAGTCACGATCGACCTTCTTGTCGGAAGCCTAGTCTGCAGAGCAACGAATGCTTCATGGAGTTTCGATTACATAAAGGAAAACTCGACCGAAGCCACAGTCACGGGAATAGAAACCTCTGCAAATTGCAGAATACCAGAAAAGGAACTGCTTATCGCCTTCAAGATTCACTCAGCCAGAAAAACGGACATACGAGACATAATCATGCTGAGAGAAAATGCAGACTGTGAGAAAATCTTGAAGCACATACAGAAAGGTAAGAAGGAAGCGTTAAGAGAACAAATCCAAAAGATAATCAAAGCACTTGAAGATCCGAAACTAGTAGACTCCTTGAAAGGCGTTTTCGTCTTAACAACAGATGTCAAGAAGCAAATTGAGAGTGCTCAAGAGGACATGGAAACGATCTACTCAAGACTCCATGAATTCTTCTAGGACTTCAAACTCACAACTGAAGGCATCACATAGCTCGTCCAGAAAGTTGCAAGCATCATTGATCAGCCGAATTTGAGGGCTCCTAGGTCTAGGGGCTTCGTTTCAGTGGCTACTGAAACCACTAGCGCCGTGGCCCAGAACGTATCATCATGTGTTCCCGTGGGGTGACTGAAACTCACCGTTCCATCCTTCATCACTTTGAACCTTTCAACGTTCAGCTCAGCGACATATTCGCTTCTGTAGGGCGTTTCCCACGTGAAGTATGGAAAGAAATACTGCGCGTTCATCATGCGTTCTTTGAGCAGGCTTGCCATCTCCTGCTTCCGCTGCGACGTGAAGACCACGCCTTCAACATTCTGCATACCACCGTTCTCCATGTCTTCCACTATGTAATCGCCTAATCCAGTCTGGTCTGCCTTCAGCCTCTCAAAAGCCCTTCCAGCGATCTTGAAGCGTCTTCACATAGCCGCTTATGTTAGCATAAGCCGTCTCAAGCCTCCACATCTTCCAGAAACGCAAGAAAAGCCTTCCGCCAAGCTCTTCGACGACGCACAGCACCGTGTAATCACCGTGCTTCGCAAAATCCAGTCCCGCGAAGAAGCGGCCGCTGCGACCCTGCTCTTCAGTCCACAGCTCCAGATCCTTGCCGCATGTCTTCTCGGTTCCGATGCACTTGACGATCAGGCTTTGGGGCAACCAAACATCATCGTCCTCTGCCCATTCGGCCTCCATCTCCCGCTTCCACCTAGACGGGTCTTCAGCAAACTGCTTCTGAATCTTCGAAAGAATATTCTGCTTCAGCGGCCCGCCTGGTTCGACAGCCCGACCCCACGGCACATGATGCCTCGCAAAATCCGAAAAATCCTCATGATTACACATCCTCCAGAAGACCGAGTCACTGTTCCAAGGCGTACTCGTGCATATGAGCTTCCCATCAGTCGCACCCAACGTAAACAATATCGCATCATACAATTCCACATCATTCGGCGTAAAATTGGCTTCATCCCACCAGACGCAGTTGCTTACCAGAAGGCCATCGGCGAAGAAATTGTGGTTGTCAGCGACTTCCATGTCATAGACATAGTCTTCTCTGCAGTTTTCCTTTCGTAGCGGTCTATGCTCTGTCGCCTCAATTGCCTGCGGCATTCTTGACTGCATGCTTTTTGGTTGCCGCGGGTCGGGGTGAATGTAGTTGTGCACTGAATACAGGCTTTTGGCAAGAGTGGTCTTTTGTTTCGTATTCTGCGGGCTCTTTTTTGTTGGAGTCGATGCAATCTTTTGCATTCGGGTGAGCAACCCTTTTCTTTTTCCTGTATAAGCGTGAAGATTGCCCCGCAGATTTCGCAGGGTCTTGGTTTCTTGGGTTTCCAACCTCGATTCAATTTGGCCAGCATTGATTTGCATTTCTTTGAATTGCAGACTACGTTTCTCCCACTTGTCACGACTGCCCTTTTGGGTTGAATTGATTTTCCGCATATTGTGCATGGCATTTCGCTGAGTTTGGGAAGGGTTTTGTACTGCATGCTCGGGATGACGTAATCTCTGATGAGATCCAAAAACGAGTCTCGGCTCCTTGCTGGGAAGGCAAGATAATAGCCTCGACCTCTCGTATCCTTCCGTATTTGTGAATCCACACCCCATTTTTGCTTTAGCCAATTCTGTAGAATTATGTGCTGTTTCATTGCAAATCCATAAGTGCTTATTCTCATATTGGCTCCTTTTCCAAGTGAACCATCGTCCATATACCAGACTGCCAACGCAAGAGGCGAATGGATTTGGGAAAGCCAGTTTGAGGAAACGGTCTTTCGACCTCTGGGATAGCAAATATCGTAGATCTCTGTGAATGTTGGATGCGACAGCGTGTTGAATTTCACAAGTGTTGTTCCCCAGCCCAAGTTCCGTGTCATTTTTGGAGGAGCTCTGACAAAGCTCTCTATCAACGAGTACTTGAACTGAACATACTCCGCTTGCTCTCAACAGTGACCTACTGCCAGTAAAGCATTCCTGAGTTTGCCTTTCGGCTTTTTCACGCACAGATCGCCCAACAGGCCACCGTAAATGAACTGCTTTTGCACATCTCCTAATTCTTGACCATGGTGGGCTTTCCAGACGGCTTTTCGCATTTTCGGGCTCAACTCTACACTTAGCCTTGCCTACAAAGTACAAACTTTTACATGTAGACGTCAAAGATGACGCGGGAACATAATCACCATTCAGGGAGTAGACTTTATGATCTTCGGTACAGTCCAAATGCCCGAAATCGTGAAAGACCTCACGATCCGCCTGTCTGCTAAGGGATTAAGGAAGGTCCTCAAGACTTTCTTCGACTCAACATGCCCTGTTGATGGGTTAAAAGACAGGACTTCATTCCCTGGTTTGATTTTGCTGATCGGGACTTGTGCGCCGTCTGAAAGCGTAACGTTGACATAACCCGGCAAACAGTTCAACGTTGGTCCCCTGATAGTGTCAGGATTGTTCGGATAAGCCTCGATGGCAGACCCGTTCGTAAAGCGAATGGCTGTCTTGCGTGGGGTAAAATACTGGTCGTTCCACACGTTTTTCAGCAACCCTGTCATCCGCCGGATGTTGAGCTTCGTCTGCCGCCAGCTCGGACCAACAACCCCAATCATGCAGTTGGGATGCGTCAACGCATAGTACAAAAGCAAAGCCGAAACCGTCAAGCTCTTTCCGCTCTGCCTGCACCACCGGAGGGCGACAAAATGCTTCTCCTCAAAAAGCTTAACAACCTCCAGCTGATACTCCGTCGGCTCGAACCGCAGAATATCCCTGCAGAAACGCAGCGGATCCCCCACCAGGCCCTGCAATAACTGCCTTTCGGCAACCTCAATCACCTCAGTCGACACCAGAATCCTCGAGCGTTCCCTCTCCCATTCGCCTGGCCGCATGATTCGTGGCCTTTTCCTCAAGTCATTTCGTGTTCTTATTCGCAAGTTCCTCGTACTTCCTTCTTAACTCCACAATTTCCCTCTCCAACTCCTTGTAATGAACGAGCTCAGCCACAGCCCCCTTACACTTCCAAGCCACATCCGCCACAGCCTTCCACCTCTCCACATCAGCACCGCTAACCCCCGACTTCGTCATAGCCAACAACGCCCCAGAAAGAATCCTCGCAACCCCCTCAACCGTAGGCAACTCATCCGGCAACTCCAACCCACCACCAGAAGATGATGACACAACCCCCCGCCGCCGAGCATCATCTTTCAACCCGAGACGCCTCGCCTTGACAGCAACAGCCACCTCCGTCTTCGAAAGCCTAGCAGCAATACTCGAAACAGGCACCCCAGCCTCAAAAAGCTCCTTAAGCCTCAACTCCTCCTTAACCGCCCAAGCCTTCCCCTTCGTCACCGCCCACCGCCCCCAACACAACGACAGCCGTCGAAAACACGACCAACACATAAACTACTTGACAATTCCAAATCCTCGACGAGCCGAAGTTGCATCAGTCTTCATAAACATTATGGTTCAATTGTCTGACACAGATACACATCACCAGCAACCCGCCCACCAAAAACACGAAACAACCCACGTTTCGGCTTGGTTGGCGGTGGTTAGACAAAACTCCTATCGTTTCGCCTGTATTCTCTCGATCCCGCCCATATACTTGCGCAGAACCTCTGGGATGACTATTGATCCGTCCTGTTGCTGGCCGTTTTCGAGTATGGCTACAATAGTTCGGCCTGTAGCCAGCGCCGTCGAGTTCAAGGTGTGCACAAACCCCTTCGGCGCCTCGCCCTCTCTTTCCCTATACTTAACGTTCAGCCTGCGCGCCTGATAGTCGGTGCAGTTACTGCAAGAGATGATCTCTCTGTAGGCATTCTGCGCAGGCATCCACGCCTCGACGTCGTATTTCTTGGCGGCCACGGTGCCTATGTCGCCCGTGCACACGTTGACCACGCGATAAGGCATGCCCAGCTTCTGAACAAGCTCCTCAGCGTTGTGCAAAAGCTCCTCGTGCAGCTTCCACGACTCCTCAGGCCTGCAAAAGATGAACTGCTCGATCTTGTTGAACTGGTGCGTGCGGAATATGCCTCGCGTGTCTTTCCCATGTGCGCCTGCCTCTTTCCTGAAACACGCGCTCACTCCAGCCAGCCTGAGAGGCAAGTCTTTGCCCAAGAGAACCTCGTTCATGTACATTGCAGCCATCGGATGCTCCGAAGTCGCAATCAAGTACAGGTCTTCGTTTTCGATCTTGTAGAGCACGTCTTCGAAGTCGCTGAGGGCCGTGACGCCTTCGTAGGCTTCCCGCCGCATCACGTAAGGCGGCTCAACAGCCGTATAGCCCTTCTTGATCATCTCCTCAAGCGCGAAGCTCAGCAACGCCATGTCCAGCAGCACGCCCTCATGCTTCAGGTAGAAGAATCTGGCGCCTGCAATCTTGCCAGCCCTCTCCACATCCATAACATCTAGGTTCAGCCCCAATTCAGTGTGGCCCTTCGGCGTAAAACTGAACTCCGGAATCTCCCCCCACATTCTCACCTGCTGATTGTCGTTCTCGTCTTTGCCAGTAGGCACCGAATCATGAAGCAAATTCGGCAACCGCATAAGACAAAAGCGCGTCTTCTCCTCGCACTCAGCAACCTTCTTTTCCGCTGCCGTAATCTCAGCGTCAATTGCTTTTCCTTTCGAGATCTCGCCGGTGGCGTCTTTTCCGCTCTTCTTCAGTCCAGCGATTTGATTTGTTATCTGCTTCCTATCGTGGCGAAGATCGTTCAGTTTCGTCAACAACTCGCGCCACTTCTGATCATAGTCAATAAGCTCGTCGAGCATTCTGACGGCTTCAGGGTTGCCTCTCTTCTCCAAGCTCTTCCTCACAAGTTGAGGATCTTCACGAATCAGCCTGATGTCAAGCATACGCTTTCACTTTCAACTGTGCCACGCACCGAGGCACAGTTTCGTAACCTAAGCCATAAATAGGCTATTTAACCTTACGATAAAGGCTACCCATCGTCAAGTCCTGTTTTGGTGGCCTGATTGCATGTGCCTGAGTTGGGCTCGGATGTTCCTGATCTGCTCAGTTGACATGTTTTCTATGGCTTTTTCCATTTCCAAGACGAATCTGCGGGCTTTCTTGGCGTTGCTTGCGATTCCTGCTTCATCAATCTGGGTCCTCACGTAGTATTGCATGTCGATTCTCGTCTGTTTGGACTGCGTGATGTCTTGCACCGATTCCTCGTCGATTATGCCCTCTTTGGCCAGTAGCCCTGCAATGGCAATGCTGCAATCGTGTATTTCCGACTTGACCCCAGCCTTCATCAGTAGGCTGTACAGTGCAAAGTATCCAGCATAATAAGCCGTCGTGGCAATCCAGTCTGTTTCCTTGATTTTCAACGCGGCGTTCATGGTGTTCAGGGCGCTTATTGCCTTCTTCATGTAGGCATCTGCAAGGTTGTCGTTCGGTTCGACTAGTCTTATGCCTCTCTTCTGCCTGAAACACCATTCTATTGTCCTATTGCTCAACGTAATGCCTCCAGAGCAGTCCTACGAGCAAATCGGGGTTTTGGAGGATTATGTGGTTCCTCACTATTTCCTTTACTAGATTATCTCCTGTTCGAAGTCCGGACCTGAAACTCTCAACGGTCGCGGTTTTGACGTTAATCTCTCTGCCGTATGTTCTGCCTATTTCCCTTATTCGACTTTTCTGCTTCTCTGAGAGCGCACCTAGATAGAACAGATCCAAGTCGCTCGTGTCAGAAGCATTTCCTTTAGCGAAGCTTCCGAAGAGCACTAAGGTGCCTGTCAAGTCTAGACCCAATAGAAGCTCAGCAACCTTCTTTATCAAAAAATGCTTTCCAAGATAATCAACTGCAACGAGTCGCTCACTGATCGCCATCTGATGCAGCACTATCAAATTGTCTGGATTGAGCCGATATTCCTTATTACGCCCAACCATCGCGGAGACGAGAATCCTGCCTTCCTCTAGACGTTTCAAATAAGGAATCAACGTTACATGGCTACCGATCAACAGCCTGGCTATTTCTCTGACATGTAGACTTCGTGAGTAGTCGGTTCTGTATAGGGCGAGTATTTCAGAGGTACAAGTGGTAGATTTTTCTTCCATATGGTAGAAATTGCGACCAATGCTAATAAGGCTTTCTCGTATTCGGCATGTCATTTGCCCTGTACAAGCGATCTCTTTCTAGAAGGTGACCCGTCTAGGGTTTTAGGTGTTCTTTGAAGAATTCTGTGATCTTAGTGTAGCAGGTAACTTTGTTTTTGAATTTGATGACATCGTGGCCTTCGTCTTCGAATACTAGAAACTCGACGTCCACGCCGTTTGCTTTGAGACTCTCAGCCACTTCCTTCGATTCTACAGCCAGCACTCGGGGGTCATTTCGGCCTTGGAGGATGAGCATGGGGCATTTGACGTTTTTCGTGTATGTTTTGGGCGAGCGTTCGGTGAGGAAGTCTTTGTCTTTTTCAGGGTGGCCCAGGAACAGGTAGAAGGAGGTTTGCCACGTTTCAGGCAGGCGGCGTATGAATGATATGAGGTCGTATGGTCCGAACATGTCGCACGCTGCTCTCCAAAGATCAGGATGCCTCGAGGCCAACGTCAACGTCATGTAACCACCGTAAGATCTGCCTATCACCGCCCTGCGCGTTGAGTCGATACGCGAATCCTTCTCCAGCATCTTGAGGCCTTCAACGTGGTCGAGTACGTCTTTGCCGCCCCAGTCATGATCCACACGCTTCATATACTGCATTCCATAGCCCGTGCTGCCTCGCACGTTAGGCACGAAAACGGCAAATCCATTCAACGTCAGAAACTGGATAAGTGGCATGCTGAACCACGTGAAGTCAGGGCGTTCCTGGCTGTGAGGGCCTCCATGAACGTACAGCACAAGCGGCCTCGGACCCTTGAAGTCAAGCTCCTCAGGAGGCATGTACAGGCGAGCGGAGACGCGAAGCCCGTCGAAACTAGTGAAGCTTGCGTCCTCGCCCCTCGAAAGGAGCTTCTGATCAATGCCTATCACCCGTTCATGGGACAACGCTTTCGGCTTTTCCGCTCCGGTGTCTCCAGGGTATATGTAGAGCTGGGCTGGACTGTTTGCGGTGGCAAACGATAGCGCGTAACCAACGTTAGGCTTGCCTGAGCTTCCAGGCAGTTCGAACTCGTAGCCCATCAGCGCGCCGTCAGCGAGAGGCGGAAGGCCGCACAGGGTGCGCTCCACGACTAGGTGTTTCACGTCGCCTTTTTCTTGGTACCTGCATTCGTAAAGCCATGAGGCGCCGTCTATGTTGTACTCCACAAGAAACACGTCTTCGTCAACAAGTTTGATGTCGAAAAGCTCGCCCGTGCCCTTGTGTCTCAGGCCGGAGACTGGAACCTTGACTATGTTTGCGGGGTCGTCAAGCGGCAGGTAGCTTGGGTCTCCTTCGTCGCTGAAGAGGTTTGAACTGAACAGGAGGCCTTTCTCGTCTGGCGTGAAGTTGCAGGTTCCGATGCCTGACAGCTTGACCTCTTGGCCTTCAGTTCTCTTCTCGATTGGAACACCGTACAGCAGCTGCCTCTCAGCCTTCCCGCTCCTCCAAACGTACAGGACACTGTCCCCTGCCGTGTAGCCGTCCTGAAGAATCACGGCAGAATGAACCTTATTGGCCCCGTTAACGTAGTTTCCATAGATGCTCTTGCCCAAAGGCGTGACCTTGAGCGTGGCAAGATCCACCTTCAAGCATTCATGGTCCGGCGTCTTCCTGTCGTCTCGAGAGAAATAAGCAACGTTTGCCTTCGAATCGCAACGGTGGCACGAAAGCTGCTCCCCTTTGTATTTGCCGCCGAATATCGGCTGCGGAATGCCACCTTCCAGAGGCACGAAGCAAGGCTGATAATTCTCGTTCCCATTCTCATCCACCAAAACAAGAATCTTGCCGATCTCTGGAAAAACGTAGTAGTTATGACCGTTCATCAAATGGGGGTTCTGCAGGGCCAGGCCCGCGGGCAGTAGAGGTTCAGGCAGACTTCCCTTCTCGTCCATAACATACAGGCTCATCACGCCGCTCATATCACTAAGAAAGTAAACCCTGCCTTTGGCCAACTGCGGCGAAAGCAACAATCTAGCAGAAAGCAAAGACTCAATCGGAAAACGACGAACGCTAACCTTCTCACTCATAAGCTGTCAATCTCCAGACGCAAGAAAGACTGCCCGCGGATATAAATAATTCCGCCTCTTCCCCTCAACCTTCCACGTTTGCGTTCAGGCTTTCCAGATTTAAGGAGGGTGAATTACCGAAATTCATAAAAGCTGTCCACAGCAAAAGACAGCTTTGTTCCGAAACTGATTATGAGGATTAAGCATGAGCAACACTGAAAACGCTAGAAAATACTGCGCAGAACTCATCGGCACGTTCGTGCTTGTGTTCATGGGCTGCGGAAGCGCCGTGATAGCTGGCTATGCGATAACGTACGTGGGGATTTCGTTTGCGTTCGGTCTTTCCGTGCTGGCCATGGCCTACGCGATAGGCGGAATCTCGGGATGCCACATAAACCCCGCAGTCTCAATAGCCATGTTCGCTGCAGGCAAAATGAAACTGAAAGACCTGATAGCATATGTGCTGATGCAGTGCCTCGGAGCCATAGTCGCCTCAGCTCTGCTTTACTGGGTAGCGTCTGGAGGCCCAACGTACAACCTCGCTACTCAAGGTTTGGGACAAAACGGATACGGCGAAGCCTCGCTTGCAGGCTATTCCATGGTGGCTGCCTTCATCGCCGAGACGGTGCTCACATTCATCTTCATAATAGTCATCTTTGGCTCAACAAGCGAGAAAGCACCAAAGGGATTCGCAGGAATCGCCATCGGGCTAAGCCTCGTTCTGATCCACTTAGTAGGCATACCCATAACAGGCACCTCGGTAAACCCCGCACGCAGCCTCGGCCCCGCCATCATCATGGACCTCTACGCCTCAACGACCGCCATAAACCAGCTCTGGCTATTCTGGGCAGCACCAATCATAGGTGCACTCATAGCCGCCTTCGTCTGGAAGCTCTTCGAGTAAGCAAAACACTACCCACTTTTCTTTTTCTTGATTCGCAACGGCTTCAGCTGAAGCCTGTAAAGGGCAAGCGCCAAATTACCCCAAGGCGCCTTCACAGTCTTCTCCTTAACAAACCCGAAACCGTTCTTCTCATAAAACCTCCTAGCAAGCTTCTCATCTTTCCCAGCGTTAACCACGACGGTCCTAACGCCCTTGCGGCCTTGATCTTTGAGAACCTTTGCCAGCAACTGCGTTCCTATCCCCTTCCCAGTATGCTCTAGGAAAATCACAATACGATCCAACTCCACCGTATCCTCGCCGTGTTTGACGGTCTGGGCGAAGCCGAGAATCTTGCACCTGTTCTCCAATGCCAGATAGAACGTGATCTCTCCAGAATCGAAAGCCTCCAGCAGCGTCTCCTCTGCGAAAGCCTTCCGTACATATTCCTCTGGGATGCCGAACTTCGTCACGTTGTCCTGATAGATCTGACTGTTCTTGTCCTCCAGCAGTTTCAGCAGCTTCCTGCTCAAAGCTCCAACACCATGCCTAGACGCCTTGCTGTACGTAATCAAACCGACACCGCCACACACTTTACCCAACGAACACATAACAATTTCGGAAAACAACAAGGCTGGTCGAAAGCGACGCAGCGAATGACGCCAGAAAAACCTGGGGATAGGTCTCGTGTTGGCGATTTTTCAGCGCAATAACCTGGAAAAAAGGGGGGTAGGGGGTATCGTCTATTGAGTGAAAATCAGCGCAATAGATAACCGGAAAGGCCCAATGGGCCTCAGCACGAGTTGAACCTATATATAGGGGGTAAGAAAAAGCCTGAAGCGCAACTGTCCCGCAACCAACTAGGCTACACTCTTTCGAGCTTCTTGACAGTTTGAAGCGTTCTCTCCGCAGTTGAGGCGCAGAAGAGCAAATCGTCTATCGTGGCTGTCAGGCTCGGAATGCCTCGTTTGCATCTTACCGTGGTAACCACTTTGCCGTCTTCGCAGCTTGTCTTGATAGATAGTCCTGTTGGCGTTTTGAAGTTATCAGGCGAAACCGCACTAGCCACGGCTTGCGCTATTTGCTTGTCCTCATACTCTAGGACTATTTGCGCTTCCAATAATCTCGCCCTTCAGCTGTTTTCCCACAAGCTCGTTCACAAGGTCGATGAAGTCGCCGATCTTTTCTCTGGGCACTTGCGCGCCTGCTGCCACGTTGTGTCCTCCGCCCTTCCCGCCGAATCTCTCGGCAGCCACCTGCATGATGTCTCCAAGATTCAGCCCCTTGCGGGTCATGCTGTCCACGGTTCTCGCCGAAATCTTCGCCAAACCCTCTTCCTCAACGTTCGCGTAGGCAATCAAAGGCTTCTCAGAGTTCGGCAGACCCGACGAGAGGATCGACGAGATAGCGCCTACGATCTTGTCGTTAATGTAGTCCTCGCCGTACACGACGTAGATGTTCTTGAATTCCTTCATTCTTTCAGGCTTCTCCATGACCCAGCCCAGATACTTGTTTATCGACCGCCTGTACTCTTCCAACATCTTGTTTGCCTCCTCCAACGCCGAGGCGCGATCGCCCATGCAAACCGCCACACCCAAGCTAGGTCTATCCATGCGCCCAGTAGCATTCAGCAAAACCCCAAACTCCCTAGCATCCCTTAACGGCGTCCAAGGCTCCTCATGGCTCAGAGTATAAACGTGCCCAATCAAGTTCGCAACCTCAAGCCGCAAACCCTTCGATAACAAATAATCCGCAAGAGCCGAACACAACCGCCTCTTCTCATCCTCAGACAAATCCCTCAAAGCCCGCCATCTTTCACCCTCACGTGGCTTGATATCCAAACTCGCCAAAAAGGCCAAGCTCTTGTCCTCCTCGCCGCTAATGCCCGGAATAAACGGATTCGTCGTCGATGCCAGTGTCCGATGAATAGGCCGCGTTTCTCTGCCGAAAAATATCAAATCCTTCTCAACCGAAAGAAAACCCGCATCAACCGCATCTTTGACAATTGTCTCGTTGACTCCGCACAGTTTTCGTTGATCATACTTGTCTTGAAGGTCTCCGAGAGCTCCCACGACAGCGACAGGCGCAACATCAACGTTGGCCTTGTTCATTGCCCTAGCCACAAGGTAAGCCACGCCCGATCCGCTAATGTCACGTGCACCATCTATCCCATGCAGATGTGGATTCACGTGCACGATATTCGCAGATTCCTCACCGATTATTTGGTGGTGATCCAAGATTACGGTTCTGAAATCTGCGAGGCTCTCGTTCACAAAATCAACGTAACCGCTTCCCAAATCCGTGAAAACCACCAGTTGCGGCTTCTCTGAAAGAATCTCGCCAGCGATCTTCTCATTGATCCACTGGGTTATCTGAATCCGAAACCTCGCATCAAGCCTGAACAACGCCTTCCCCATGATGCCTGCAGCCGCAACACCATCAGCATCCAAATGCGAGAAAACGTGAATCAGACCATCCTCACGGGCCACTTCCTCAATCACCTTAGCAGCCCGCGATGCCGAGTCCAAAAAGCCTGCGACATCAGTTTCATCCGACACCATGCCAACCACGCTAGGTTACAAAGCTAAAATGATCACAGATTTAAATCTGGTGTAAAGCCTCCAGTCCGCTCTTCCAACAACCTGGTTGATGAAGAAGAAACGATGAAAAACCACTCAGGTCACGGAAGCTATTTTCGGCTCGTACTTCCAGTTCTCAGGCAACTTTCCCTCGCGTCTGTAGTATCTTGCGAGCTGGTAGATTTTTGCTTCGATAATCTGCATGGACCGCTTGTTGTTTAGATCTTTGTGGTTCTTCTCAAGATGCAGGCCAAGGCTTTCGGCTTTCTTGATCAAGTTGCCCAGGTCCTCAGGGATCGCCGGAGCCAGCTGCGCCTCCCTCATTATCTTCGTTATCGTCTTACCAGTTATCGACTTCACCAAAGGAATCGAGTGCTGGTCTCTAAGAATCGTTCCTATATGGCTCGCCGCGTTTCCTTCCTTCGCCAGCTTGATAACGAGCGCCTCAACCTCCTCAGGCTGGTACTTGCACCAGCTTGGCGCACGCTTGCTAACCGGCCTTATTGAATGCGACTTCCCTTTTTCTTGCTTAGGCATCCACTACCACTTAAACTCTGTATGAGCGACGTTAGACCGCTATTTAAGATTATTGATTGAAAGTAAAAACTGTTTTGGTCTCAGCTACGGAGGCTTCTTGTACCATTCAGCAAACTTGCTCAGAGCCATGGCACGATGCGAAAAGCCATTCTTCTCGGTCAAGCTCATTTCGGCAAACGTTTTGCTGCTGCCTGCAGGCTTGAAAATCGGGTCAAAGCCAAAACCAGACTTACCATCGCCCCTCATCTCCTTCCTCGTTATCTCGCCCATGGCTTCGCCAGAAAAGCACAATGGCGATTCAGCCTCCTTAGAGCAGTAGGCGATCACGGACCGAAAACTCGCCTTTCTGTCCTGCACTACGTCCATGAGTTGCAACAACCCCTTGTTGCCAATGGTCCTGTAAACGTAGGCCGCATAAGGTCCGGGAAACCCATTCAGTGCCTCGACAAACAGTCCTGCATCTTCCACGATCATAGGCAAACCGGCTTTCCCGAAGGCATCTATGATGCTTGATTTCGCGATCTCCTCAAGGCTGTCACTTTGAACTTCCAACGACTTGACTCTCAGCATGCCAACGGCTATCCTGTATTCAGCTAACACCTTGCGGGCCTCGTTGAACTTGTTAACGTTGTTGGTTGCGAAGAATATGACTCTGCCTCTAGGCTCGAAGCTCATTGTGATCGATAACCTCTCACGTAGAACTCTGCAAGAGCCTCAGCATGCGAAACTTCAAAGATAATGCACTGAACAGTCAAGCCCCTTCCCTTTCCCTTCTTTCAGAAACATAGCGTCCTCTCTTCTCTATTTCCCTTATCTTCTCCAAGATGGCCTGCAATGCGCCATCCTTCAAAACGGTGCCATAACCCTTGATTATAGCTGCTAAGCACTCATCAGCAAACCGGAAATGGGCGCTTTCGAGCGCTCTCTTCATAAGATGCAAATCAACACCTCTGGCCTCAAGTTCTGCGCTTTTCTCACCAAGCCCGAAATCCACGAAAAATATCTTATCATCATGACCCAGTATCATGTTTGAAGTGGTCAGGTCGCCGTGAACTATACCGTGTTTATGGAGTCTGCCGATCAACTCGCCTATTCTCAAGCACAGGCAGTGTCTTTCACGATTCGAAACGTGGCCTAAATGCTGTTTGATCTGCTTTCCTTCCACGTACTCCATCACTATGGTGGCCTCCTTCACGTTTATCGAGAAAATGAATGGTGTTGGCACTCCCGCCATCTTTGCTTCATGCATCAACTGCGGCTCGTGGATTGTGCGGTAGGTTCGGATTTGCTCATCCATTTTTTTTGGGCGATATTTTTTGGGCAAGCGTCTCTTCAACACTGCCTTTCTGCCGTGCCACATTGCAAGATAAAGGCTGGCCTCTGCTCCCTTCTTGAACAACCCCAGCTGCTCTACTTCAGCCACGGAACGTCAACCTCTTCCAAACGCCACCTCAACCTGACGAAGCTTCTGTCAATCGGCGTGACCAACCCATGCCTGTAGGCCAACGCGCCTGTCCAAGCAATCATGGCCCCGTTGTCAACCGCATATTCGCTGGGCGCAACGCAGAATCTTGCGTCATGTTCTTCAGCTATGGCTTTAATCATTGACTGTAGCCTCTTGTTGGCTGCAACGCCACCAGTCAGCAGAACCTCCTTCTTCTCCGTGTGCGCCAACGCTCGTTCAGTAACCTCAGTGACCATTGAAAAAGCAGTTTCCTGAAGGCTGTAGCACAAATCCTCAAGCCTGCATTTCCCCTCCTTGAACATGCCAAGCGCCGCAGTCAGCAAGCCACTGAGAGAAACATCCATACCTTTAACCGTATACGGCAAAACAATGAGCTTCTTGCCACTAATCGCAAGATTCTCAACAACAGCTCCAAAAGGCATAGCTGCTCCTTGGCGTAGACCAGCCTCTCTGGCAAAAACGTCCAAGCAGTTGCCAAGAGCGATATCCAAGGTTTCGCCAAAAACCCTGTAACGGCCAGAATCAAAGGCTGTCACTATCGTGTTTCCGCCTGAAACGTAAAGCGTCACAGGGTCTTTGGCTCCTGTCTTCAGTTTTCCTATCTCAATATGGGCAACGCAATGGTTCACGCCAACCAGTGGAATGCCAAGAAAAGATGCGAGGGTACGTGCCACCGTAGCACCAGTCCTGAGACAAGGACCGAGTCCCGGCCCTTGCGCAAACGCGATGAGTGAAACATCTTTCGGTTTTATCTTGGCTTGCTTGAACGCTTCTTCCAATACCTTTCCTGCGGCTTCGGCATGATGCCTTGCGGCTTCCCGCGGGTGAATGCCGCCTTCCTGTGGAACATAAGCATCCCTGACGTTCGCCAATATCTCTCCGTCAAAAGTCGATATGCCCACACCGAAGTCGTCTGCTGTCGACTCAATTCCCAACACGTAACCTTTGTTTGTCGCTTTCTTGTCTCTTGACATGATTTTCCTTCGGCCTTGACCGTACACCTTTTTATCCAAAACCGCATATATATTAACGTTGAAGGTTGGAACAGGTAGAAATGCCGAAGCGCAACGACTTGGAACAGAAGGCTCTCCAGTTTGTGATGAACACAGGTTTTGAAGGCGTGCTCCAATCGGAATTGTGGCGCGAGCTAGGGGCAAGCAGCCGAGAAGGCTCCAGAATATCGATAAAGCTAGAGAACAAAGGCCTCATTCGGCGTGAGAAGGAGCTTCGCGAAGGACGATGGACGTACAGGCTTTTTCCAAAGAGGCTTCCAGCCTCAATCGACACAATAACCGATTGCCCCTGCCTAATGTGCCAAGACAACCCACGCTGCGACCCATCAGGTTCAGTCTCACCGCAAACTTGTGAAAGGCTTACCGAATGGCTTCTCCTCATCGCAAAAGACGATTCCGGCGGAATAGGTGACAGCTAGTCGTGCCTAAAGCATGGATGCAAGATAGAAAAAGAGACTACTACTACAAGAAGGCCAAAGAGGAGCACTATCGTTCACGAGCATCATACAAGCTATCCGAAGCCATCAAGAAGTACGACTTCATGAAATACGGTGACGTTGTGATTGATCTGGGCGCGGCTCCAGGCGGCTGGATCCAAATCGCCAAAAGAATAGTCGGAAACAAAGGCTTCGTTCTAGGCGTCGACCTGAAGCCAATTGAACCTTTTCCTCAAAGCTACGTTAGATCGATAATAGGCGACATGACCGAGCAGGAAACACTCCGCCAAATCGTGGAACTGCTACCGAGAAAGGCTGATGTGGTAATCTCTGATGCGTCACCCAACATTTCCGGCATATGGGAGGTTGATCACGCTCGTCAGATAGATTTGGCGCAGCAGGCGCTTGAGATTGCCCTAGAGACGCTTAGGCCTTCAGGCAACCTCTTCGCGAAGGTTTTTCAGGGCGACATGTTAGATGACTTCGTTCAGAAGGTCAAGAAGCACTTTGAAATCGTAAAAGTGATTAAGCCTCAGGCAAGCAGGGCTAAAAGCGCGGAAATGTTCATTCTGGGCATTCACCTCAAGAGTTAGATACACTGGGACAGCAAAGCTAAATTCTGTTCAGCCATTCTATAGGATGCAAGGTGAACTGGGTGAAGGTGATAGCGGCAGATTCGTCTGCTGCCGTATTAGATGACAAGTTTGAACCATTGTCTATCGTTGCAGCGGCCTCAGTGCTAGTCAGCCCGCCCTACCGAGAGCCAAGCGTGGTCTTAGCTGAACCGATTTTTGTGCCTGCTGAAAAGGGACAAGAGGTCATAGTACATGAGGCGGAGCTTTGCCGAGACCTAATCGGAAAGGCAAAGGCTGATGTCGTGCATCTTGACATGTCGCTGGGCTCAATACCGCTTGAACAGCTGTCTCCAATCGAGTTTTCCAACATGAGAATATCGGGAGAGGCGAAACGACACCTGTTGAAGATCCTGCCTAGACTGAGGAAGATTGCCGGCGAAATGACGCAAAAACACGGCGTCGAGGTGTTGGCCATAGGAAAGGAAAGCATACCCGTAAGGATCGCGGAGCTAACGTCAGGCGCATATGCAATCTTATATGCTTGCGAGAAAGCCGTTAAGGAGAACAAGACGATATTGCTGGGTCTGCCTTCCAGATGCCAGCCTCGTCCAGCTGAGGAGAGGATTTACCTTCACTCTCTAATAACCGCCGAATGTGATGTCAGAGGATATGCGGAGGATTCGCAGGGGATCTTGAATAAGGTTAATATCGCCGAGATGCTAAACCCGTGTGCAAGAGGCTTCAGAATCCTGAAAATAAGCCCGAAAACATAGAAGCTTAAGGAGTTGTGAGCTTGGTTCCGAATTTTTGGCATGAATCCTCCCCGTGGTGGAGACGGATGATGGTGATAATGGCGGCATTCTTGCTTTCGGTTGCCGTGACGGCTTCTGGTGTTTTGACTCCGCTGAGCCAAGAGGAGGCGCAGGATCTTAACAAAAGCTTGGAGCAGACCCAAGTGAGCTTGGAGAACATGACCTTGCTGTCTGGTTCCTTGTTTATTTTCAGGAACAACTTCCTGATCGACTTGATAATGTTCGTGCCTTTCGCCGGGCCTTTCTTCGGTATGTATGTGATGCACAACACAGGCCTTGCTATTGCGGCGCAAAGCATTATGGCGACTACTAATCCGCCGCCTCTTCTAGTTCTGCTTCTATTATTCATCTTTCCATTTACTTGGATGGAGTTTCTGGCCTACTCTATCGCGTTTTCTGAGAGCATTTGGCTGACTTGGCGATTGATACAACGTAAGGGCAAGGGTGAACTGGTCAACGCGCTAATCCTGATACTGGCTTGCTTAGCAATTCTTATGACAGCTGCATTCGTAGAAATGGCGATGATACAAGCGCTCGTATGATGCCAAGTGCCTGTTTAAGTTTTTTTGGTTCTTGTTATCTCTAGGCTCACGTTGAGTGCTTTCGGGCTGTGCGTGATTTCACCTAGACTTACGATGTCAACTCCCGTCGAGGCAAAGGCCAGAACGTTTTCTGCTGTGATGCCGCCGCTGGCCTCCAGCAGAATCTTTCCCGACAGGCCCTGCTTCCTCAATAGCCTGACTGCTTTCTCAACCTGCTTCGGGGTGAAATTGTCCAGCATTATTATGTCTGCCTTCGCTTCTGCAGCAGCCACAGCATCTTTTAGGTTCGTCACTTCGATTTCGATCTTCTTGCTGAATGAGGCGTTTTCTTTCGTCTTCTTCATGGCTTTTTCGATGCTTCCAGCCACTGCAATATGGTTGTCTTTGATCAAGATCATGTCATCCAGATGAAGCCTATGTGTGTCGCCGCCGCCAATCCACACTGCTTTCTTGTCGAAGTAAAGAAGACCGGGTGCTGTTTTTCGCGTGCATGCAACTCTCGTTTTGAGTTTGGCCTTCCGAAGCTTCTCGACAAGTCTTCTGGTGGTCGTGGCTATGCCGCTCATGCGTGAGATGAGGTTCAGCAACGTTCGTTCGGCAGATAGTATGATACGTGTATTGCCTGAAATCCTCATTATGGTTTTTTTCTTCTTGATGGTGTCTCCGTCTGTGGCCAGCGTTTCGACTTTGGCTCCGAGGGTTTCCAGCAGGGTTCTTGCTTCTTCGATTCCAGCGGCGATTCCTTCTTCCTTGGATATCACCTCTGCCTCTGAGGTGGTTTCCTCGGAAATGATCAGCGCAGTGGTTAGGTCTCCTTGACCCAAGTCTTCGGCAAGCATCCTGAGAAGTTTTTCCTCGAGAATTTTCCGTGGCAAGAACATGACTCTTATTCTCTGGCAGTCAGATTTAAAACCCTTGCCTATTCTTCAGCGATTTCAGTTATGGTTTTGACCGCGTTCTCTAAGCCGTCGTGCTTCAGCACTTCTGCTTGAACCTGCTTGAGTTTTTCAGGCATATTGCTATCTAGGATTTGCCGGACCTTTTCCAGCAGTGTCTGCCTTGCAACTTTTTCTTGTTGGATGACTTTGGCGACGCCGAGGGTGACGGCTTGTTTTGCGTTGGCTAGCTGTTCAGTGTGGCTGGGCGTGGGCACTAGGACCATGGGTTTGCCGTAGCACATGCACTGTGTCACGGTTCCGTGTCCTGCGCGGCCTATCGCCAAATCGCATGCCTTCAAGTACTCGAAACGGTTCGGAATCCACTTGAATATGGTCACGTTGCCGTGTCGGATCGGTTTGTCGTCAGTGTTCGGGTAGCCGAGTGACATTACGACCTCGTATTCTTCGGGGAATTCGAGCAGAAGCTTCCTCAACATGCCTGTTAGGAATGCTCTTTCCATCGTTGGGCCACTCATAGGCACGAAGATGACTGGTTTGTTGGCTGACAGTTTCAGTTTCTCTCGCAGCTCGGCTTGAGCAGGCAGCTTGTTGGGGTGCAGGGGAAGTATTGAGCCTATGAGCTTGACGTTTTTTCTGTAGGATTTTGGTATGTTTAGGTTTCCTGTGCAGATCGTGTAGGGCATGGGGAAGTCGGGGATTAGGACGGTGTTTCCGCTGGTCCACATTTTGCCGACGAGTGTGAGGGTTCCGAAGTCTGCGAGTTTTGCGAGGCGTAGGAGCCGCTTCTTTCGAGGTATGATGACTTGAAACTGGTTGAGGATACAGACTCTGGGTATCCGCAGAAGCCTTGCGGCTAGCAGAGGCGAGACGCGTGAGTCTGAGACGACGATGTCTGGTTTGAATTTTCCGATGGTCTTGATTTCGGCGTTGACTTGTTCTAGGGCGGTGAAGGAGGCTAAGAAAGGGCCTGGGTTGACGGCTGTTTGTTTGAAGTCTATTGTTCCATCTGGCTTGACTTGGAATCCGATCGGAGGAGCTTTTATGAGGGGAAGTTCTTCTTTCTGAATGAAGGGTATGCCTTCGCTGTACGTAGAGAAGGTCACTTCGGCGTTCTTTTCCAGCATCCTTCTTGCTATCGGAACCGATCTTCCAACGTGGCCGAGGCCGATGCCGCAGGGTGCGAAGTAAACCCGCATTGGGCTATTTCCCGCCGAGGTTTTTGCCCTTTACATTTCCTTCGGGCTTTTCTTCCTCAAAGATTATGGCTTGAAATTTGAAGATTTTGGTGCCGTTCATCAGCCAGCAGTCTGGAGACAGACCTGCTTTGCCACAGCATTGGCAAAGGAATTCCTCTTCGTCCCATTCCCATTCGACGGGAACCTGAGGCAGCAGCAGTCCCTTGAACATGCCTCTTTCAACGATCAGTCCGTCGGTTCCGACTTTGATTTTGGATGGGTATTCGGTTGTTTTTTTTGCTTCAATGATCTGGGGGGGTGTGAGTACGCTTACTTCGAAGATTATGTTGCCGAGTTCGTTGGGTGTGAGGGGTTGGAAGCGGGGGTCTTGGGTGGCTGCGCTTATGGCTGAGTCGATTACTGCTTGCACGAGCGGTTCGGTTGGGTAGGGGTAGCCGATGCAGCCTCTGAGTTCTTTTTCGCCGTGGCGGAGGCTGTTTATTGTGACGAAGACGCCGCATGGTTGTTTCAGTTTTTCGGAGATGCCATCAGGTACGGTGGGCCGTTTTCTGGTGGTCAAGTAGTGTTCGACGGTTTTGCGTGCAAGCTGGACTAGGGTTTCTCCTTCTTGCTGGGTTAGCTGGAATGACAACTGGCGTTCACCACTCGCTAAGTGATTAGAGTGTTAGCGGTGAAGTGGGTTTAAGCCTTTAAGGAAAAGCGGGCGTCTAGAACTTTACCGATTCTTCGGTGGCTTCGTTTTTGGTGATTATGAGGAAGTCTATGCCGTCGCCGCTCATGATGTCGCGGCTTATGGCGGATTTTATGGCTTTGGTGGCGAGTTCTTTGGCTTCTTCCATGCTGAGGTTGTCTTTGTAGCCTTCTTCGATGACGCCTATGGCGATTTCGGTTCCTGAGCCTACGACTGAGTACTTGTCTGGGATTACGGAGCCGAGGACGTCGAGCACGTAGATGGATGGGCCTTCGTCGTCTACGCCGCCTACGAGTGTTTGTGTGATCAGTGGTGCCATTCTTCGGCCAAAAAGCAAGTTGGACATGAGTTTGGCTGCTGATCTGACAGATATGGATCTGCCTACGTCTAGGTCGAACAGTTTGGTGTAGGCTTCCATTTCTCTTGCGAGTATTTGCATGTCGGAGACGAGGCCAGCGCAGGCTGCGCCTATGTGGTCGGTTAGCTTGAAAACTTTCTTGCCGCCTCTGCTCATGATCATGTTGCCGTATGAGACACGCTTTTCAGAGGCAAGAACAACGCCTTCTGTGAACACGACACCTACGGTGGTTGCGCCTGGGACCCACATGTAGCCGTTCTGTGCTTGCTTTTCCACATAAACCACCCTTTTGCGTTGTTATGCACGGACATGCTATTAAACTTAATGTCCTAGGGCTATTGATGGTGAGCGCCTGGACAAGAGCTAAAATACTTGACGTTTGCATAGGATGCAGTGTTGAGTGTGGACGTGATGATTGAGGTTTACGTTGAGGAGGAAGGCGGCGTGTGGTTTGGTGTGGCCTACGAGGGCGAGAAGGTCCATGCAACGTGGTTCGGCCGCAACCAGAAACAGACGCTGCAGGGACTGACAGGCAACCTGCCGAAAACCGCGAGCTATCAACAGACGTCGAGGCCGTCTGCGTTTGGAAAGAGCGTGGTTGTTGCGACTAAGGAGATTGAGGCGGGCAGGGATGTTTCGCCGCGGTTCAAGCTGGCCACTGAGAGTTTGCCTGCCTACACGGCGAAGGTTCTTGAGGCCGCTTACGCTATTCCGACGGGCTATGTGGCATCGTACGGTGGCATCGCTAAAGCCGTGGGCGGAGGAGCAAGAGCCGTTGGCAACATCATGGCCGGAAACCCGTTCGCGCCCATCGTGCCCTGTCACCGCGTTGTCGCGTCAGACTTCGGTCTCGGCGGCTATGCAGGAGGCTTGGATGCGAAGCTTAGGATGCTGAAGCGCGAACGCAGAGGCTTCACCAAAGGCAAGGAAATCACCGTCAAAGGCGGGAAGCTGAAGGTTTTCCCTGTTGAGCAAGTGGTGAAGAAAGCCGAGAAGAAGTGAGACCACGCAACGGCTCGTTGCTTGCGCGCGGCCGGTTTTTTAGCCTCACTAATATAGGTTCAACCGCGCCTGAGGCCTATTAGAGCCTTCGCGTCTATTGAACTCCTTTTCAGCCAATAGACGATACCCCCTACCCCTATCGTTTTTCAACATGCTATTGCGTTGATTTTCAGCCAATACGGGACCTACCCCCAGGGCTTTTGGGTGGCGTGTGGTCTTGGCGCAAGTGCTAAATGTGTGTGGTGACAACGAAGGGTTCGGTGGTGTTTGTTGGTTAGGCGTGGGCTCTATGTGGGGCGTTTTCAGCCTTTTCATCTTGGGCATTTGAGCGTGGTTGAGAAGATTCTCGAAGAGGTTGACGAGCTTGTCATCGTCATCGGCAGTGCACAATACAGTCACAACGTGGATAACCCGTTCACGGCAGGCGAGAGGCTCGTCATGGTGCGCGGTGCCTTGGAAGAAGCGGGCGTTGACCTCAAGCGCGTATGGATCGTGCCCGTACCTGATGTGCACTTGCACATGATGTGGGTCGCCGAAGTAGAAGGCTACACGCCAAAGTTCAGCACCGTATACTCGAACGAACCGTTGACGCACAGGCTGTTCACGGAGGCAGGCTACAAGGTCAAAGCCATACCGTTCTACGATAGAAAGGTGTACTCGTCAACGCTGATACGCGCAAAGATGGTGAAAGGCCAAGATTGGAAGAAACTCGTACCCAAAACCGTAACCGCACTCATACAGCAAATGGATGGAACCAACAGACTCAAAGACCTACACAAAACAGACAAGCCATAGCATAAAGCGAGAATCGTGCATACAGCCTGTGGTCAAGTTGTGGTGATATGTCCCCCGAATACTGGATTTTTCAGGTGAATCCCGTGAGATTCAAGGTTTTTGACTGGTGGGACGACTTTAGGCGGACTGATCAATGGCGCATTCCCAATTGCCACCGCGAACGAGTGTGCAAGATAGACACAAAACCAATGTGCGTGGCCGCCGTTGGAGATGACGATGTTTGGTGGAGTGAACCCGTCCATCGTGAGAGAATGGCGAGTGCAGGCAGCCTTGAGGCTACACCTGCGTCAGACAAGTATGGATATTGGTCGGTGTTCCAGCACAGAGAACAGATTCACAAGGGGGACGTAGCGGCAATATGGGTCGCCGGAGAATACTCAGGAATCTACGCAATCGCAGAGATAGCCACCGATCCGTATGAGACTCCAAGAGACGAATGCATAAGAGAAGCAAATCTGAAATATTGGACCGAAGAAGAAGACAAAGACCTCTTGAATGGTTCTTGGATAAGAGTCAGCCTTCGCTACGTCAAGCTCTTCACGATCCCTCGGACTCCTTTTGTTTCACGTAAATTTGCGCGAAATGACCCCCCTCTAAGTGGTCTGGAAGTCCTTAGAGCTTGGAGGCAAACGAACATCGGTCCTCTGTATCCAAAACAATGGAAACGAATTGCTGAACTAGCAGGTATTCACTCCTAGTCCAGGAGTACCCTGTCGTCTGTACCAAGTACAGTTGGCTACTGTGCCTTCGCACGGATGCTTGCTGCCTCATCCAAGAACAAGCGTAACCATGTCACCGACTTGGGTTCTGAGGACGTTCGCGGCGTTACCCTCGCTCACTGATATCTCAACGAAGCCGTGACTTCCAACAATAATGAATGGGTTCCCTTTGGCAGTATTCGCGTAGGTTCTGCAGATTTTCAACGTCAATTTGGAATTGCCTAGTATAGCCTTGATCGTATTTCCAACTTTTGCTAGTTCCATTTCCTTGGCCCCAAAGCTCGTTATGATACTGCCAAAATCGTCAACATAGATGATCTCTCCAACGAGAGTCCTTTCGATCTGGGTGATTTCTGAAAAGCTCTGCACAGAAGCTTTTCGAATTGCCTTTCCGACTTGTGTTGCTGGTGTTCCTTTTGCTATGTGTGCTGCTGTTGGTGCGAATATGTCTCTTCCGTGGAAGGTGTTGCTGATTTGTGGCATCACGAGTTTTCTATTTGTTATTTCCCGTATCTGTATTGGCTTGTCGTTTCTGGTGGCGAGTGTGAGTATGCCGTTATCTGGGCCTATGTAGTAGGCGTTTCGGGTTTGTATGAGTATGGGTTTGCGTTTTGTGCCCACGCCTGGGTCTACGACGGCCACATGTATCGTGCCTTTTGGGAAGTAGGGTGCGGCGCAGGCGAGCACGAAGGCGGCCATGCGCATGTTGAACTTCTCAATCTCATGGCTCACGTCCACTATCGTGGCCTCGGGGCATATGTTCAATATGACGGCCTTCATCTCCGCCACATACGGGTCGCGCAAACCAAAATCCGTCGTCAACGTGATAATAGGCCTAGCCATAAAGCTCACTTTATTAACGATTAGCCATAATTAGCTTTCCAAAATCAAGGTGAGCGGAACAACACATGTCCACCCACACGAAGCTTTCCACCAAGGAATTGGCGTTAGCAGTCACGTTCACGGCACTCTACGCGGTTCTCGGCCTCATGAAGATCAGCCCAATAATCGGCCTACCTGGTCAAGCCATAACCGCCGCTGCCATAATCGCACCACTAATAGGCATCATCCTAGGCCCATACTTGGGCACGCTGTCCACGCTGCTCGGAGGAGCAATCGGCTTCTCCCTCGGCTTCCTTTCGCAGCCAAGCTTCGCCTCAGGCATCGCCGCCGCGCTGTCCGCAGGCTTAGTCCGCAGTCGCAGACGAGTCATTGCCTTGCTGTTCTACGTTGTGCTCTGGTTTTCGTTGGCTTTCTATCCGACGGTGGGACCTGCATGGCTCTACCCCGCATATCTGACGTTTCAGGCAGTCGGCCTCATAATCCTCATTCCGCCGTTCCAGTCCACAATCACGAAAGGCTTCAACTCTTACAGAGGCTCTTGGCTTGTCTTCGCCTACTTCGCAACCTGTTTGGCTTCGACCCTAGCAGGCCAGATTGCGGGGTCGCTGGCTTTTGTGACTATGGTGGGAGGCGACGTGGCCTTCTGGACCGGAACGTGGCTTGTCACCGCACTCACCTACCCTGTGGAGCGGCTCATCATAGCCGCCTTCGCCTCAATAATCGCCCTATCGCTCCACCGAGTGCTGAGGTCTGCTAACCTTCTGCCTTCCCCGAACCGCGGGCGCCAGCCTGAAAAACACCCATAAAAATACACTCCTCCGCAGGCATCATCATGTCCTTTGAATCATGAACACTATCATCGAACTTGAGAGGCGCTTCGCGAATGAGCACGACAGGCGTTCTCTCGGTGGCCTCGCCCATCATCAGGTGCGCCGCGGAAGCCAAATCATCCGCCACCGCGTGCCGCGTAATCACAATAGGCCTACCGCAAAGATCCCTTCGTCTTCGGTGGTCTCGTATCGGCTTGAAACCTGCCACCGCAAGAGCCAGACCGCTCGTGCCGATCCTCAGCGGCACCAAACCGCTGTCCACAACCAGAACCCCAACGCGCCTACCTGTTCTGCGCTCTATTTCTTCTCTGAAATCCTTCACCCAATCTTTTAGCCCGCTAGGCCACAGAACCACGCAGCCCTTAGGCGCATTCTTATTATCAATCCCCGCGTTCGGCGCCAACGCGCCGTCTTTCAGCGTCAGCACCGCCCTGTCCACGCCGCCGTAGTTCTCGTCTGCCTCGCGCAGAACAAGCTCCGCAAACTCGGGCGTCAACGAATACTGCTTCGCAAGTTTCTTCGCCTTTTCGGAGGGTTTGATCTCTGTGAGTCTGGCTATGCGATTCTGCGAGTAAGAGACGATTTTCGACGCTAACGCCAAAACGTCGTTGTCCTCCAACGCTAGATGCTGAGCCTTCAGCGCCTCAAGAACCACATCAACCAAATCGTCGCCTGCCTTCACTGTTCGTGTCTTGATCGGGCAAAGCTGCATGCTAGTTCAGCCTCCATGCACGACAGGCACCAAAACCACTTCATCCCCGTCCTTGAGCACAGTGTCTAGGCCGTTCAGGACGCTGGTTTCCTTTCCGTTGACGATGATTAGCATGCCTGCCCTTGCGTTGTCGAAGGCTGGCTTGAGTTTAGGCGCTTCTTCTGCAATCTTTTCCATGGCTTCCTTCAGCGGCGTAGCCTTTCCAAGCCTGAGCGTGAATCTGCCTTTGCCTGCAGAAGTGCGAAGCGAACCCACAAACTTCACCGTCACCACCAACCGCAACGCGCCCCCAGCCTCACACAACCACAATCAAAGAAAGGTCATTAACGTTAGTGCCCGTAGGCCCAGTGAAAAGCAGGTCGCTCAGCCTCTCAAAGAAGTGATACGAATCGTTGTCAGCCAGAAACTCCTCAGGCCTCACCCCCATGCCTAAGGCTCTGGTCACTGTTCCACCGTCTGCAATCGCGCCCGCCGCATCCGTAGGCCCATCCACGCCGTCCGTGCTCAACGAAGCCACAACCACGCCATCCAAGCCTCTGATCTTCAACCCAGCCGCCAAGGCGATCTCCTGATTACGACTGCCCAGACCCTTGCCCACAACCGTAACCGTGGTCTCGCCGCCCGCCACGATGCCCGCAGGCTTCGAAACGGGATTGCTGGAAACGGTGACTTCGCGGCCGACTGAAGCAAGCAAGACCGCCACGTGTCTGGCCTCGCCCTCCATCGTCGCCGTCAACAAAACCGTACTCAACCCTTCAGCCTTCAGAGCGTCACAGGCGGCTAGGCATGCGAGCCTGCTGTTGCCGATGACAACGTTGAAAACTTTCTTGAAGGTCTCGTCGCCTGCCTTGGGTGTTTCTGGGATCTTGCCCTTCTCGCCGTCGGAAAGCACTTTTCGGATGGCCTCAGGCGTTTTATTCCACAGCGCGTGCTTCTTCAGGATGCCTATTGCGTCGCTGAAGGTTGTCGAGTCAGGGACGGTGGGGCCTGAGGCTATGAAGTCCAGCGGGTCGCCCACCACGTCAGATAGTATCAGGTTCAAGATCGTGGCAGGATAGGCCTTCTTCGCAAGCCAGCCGCCCTTGAAGTCTGAGATGTGCTTCCGAACCGTGTTGATCTCGTTGATTGTGGCTCCGCACTTGAGCAGCGCGTTCGTGATCTGTTTCTTGTCTTCGATGGTGATTTCGCCTCGTGGCAGCGGCATGAGGCTTGAGCCTCCACCTGAAATGAGACAGATGACCAAGTCGTCTTTTTCCGCCTGCTCAACCATTTCCAGCATACGGCGTGTGCCTTCAACGCCCTTTTCATCGGGAATCGGGTGGCTTGCCTCGTGAAGCAGAATTGCGCGAGTTTTGCTTTTGCAGCCGCGTGGCACGTTAACAAGGCCTTTCGTTATGCGGTTGCCCAAAACCTCTTCCAGAGCCTCAGCCATCGAGCCGCTTGCCTTGCCCCCACCAACAACGTAAACGTGGCTGAACCTGCTCAAGTCGAAAGAATACTTGTCCGCAGTCAGCGTCGAGTCCTTTAGTGTGAGTTTTGATTTGATTATTTGTCGTGGGTCGGCGGCGTTGAGTGCGGCTTCGAGGCTTTTGAGGGCCAGCGTTCGGGCCTTCTGGTTGAGTGCGGTCTCGCCGTTGGCTACTAGCCGATCCTTATTTCTTATCTCAGTCATCTAGGCAACACATCATGATTTTCTCATAGTTGATGCGTAAGTGTAATAAGTTAAGGCTAATAAACAATTTCGCAAATTTGAACATTGGTGAAACGTATGCCTAAACCGAGAATTTACGTTACCCGCATGCTCCCAGAAAGAGGTCTTAATGTCATAAAACAGCATTTCGACGCTGAAGTCTGGCCCGAGTACGCGCCACCGCCAAAGAGTACGATCATTGAGAAAGCCAGGAACTGCGATGCGCTCGCCTCGTTGCTTTCTGACAAGATAGACGCTGAAGTCTTCAACGCCGCACCCAAACTCAAAATAGTATCGCAGCTTGCCGTGGGCTTCGACAACATCGACATTCCCGAGGCCACAAAGCACGGAATCTACGTTACAAACACGCCTGAAGTGCTGACGGACACGACGGCTGACTTCGCCTGGGCGTTGCTGATGGCGCTGGCAAGACGCGTGGTTGAGGCTGACAGGTACGTTCGCGGCGGCCAGTGGAAAGTCGCGTGGCACCCAGCCATGTTCACAGGCCGAGACATCTACAACGCCACCATAGGCATCGTAGGCGCAGGCAGAATCGGCTACGCCGTGGCCAAACGCGCGAAAGGCTTTAACATGAAAATCCTCTTCTACGACGTCATTCCCAGACCAGAAATGGAAAAAGAATTAGGTGCAAAGAAAGTCGATCTGGACACCTTACTGAGAGAGTCAGACTTCGTCACCATCCACGTACCGCTCATGAAAGAGACGCATCATCTGATAAATGCAGATAGGCTAAGGCTCATGAAGAAGACGGCCTACCTAATCAATAATGCGCGCGGCCCTGTGATTGATGAGAAGGCCTTGTACGATGCTTTGAAGCAGGGCAGAATCGCAGGCGCAGGACTAGACGTTTTCGAACAGGAGTCTACACCAATAGACAATCCGTTGCTGAAACTTGACAACGTTGTCGTGGCTCCGCACATTTCAAGCGCAAGCCTCGAAACTCGTTCAAAGATGTCGGAGATGGTTGCAGACAACCTCGTCGCCTTCTTCCAAGGAAAACAGCCGCCAAACCTCGTCAACCCGGACGTCATGAAAGTGAAGCCTCTGTCCAAGCTGTTCTAAGCCCATCAATTTCCACAAAGCGAAACTGTAATAGTTAAATATCCCCATCTTTCTACCTTTATTTTCCTTCGAAATCAAGGTGATTCAATTGGACATTACCTTTGCGAAGAGAATGGAAACATTAGGAACCGAGACAGCGTTCGAAGTTCTAGCCAAGGCCAAAGCCCTCGAAAAACAAGGAAAAGACGTTGTACACTTGGAAATCGGCGAACCAGACTTCGACACACCAAAGAACATCAAGGACGCGGCTGCAAAAGCGCTGAGCGCAGGCTACACGCACTACACGCCTTCCGCAGGCATGCCTGAACTCCGCCAAGCCATAGCCGAACACATCTCCAAAACAAGAAAGCTGGACGTCATTCCAGACGAAGTCGTCGTGACTCCAGGCGGCAAGCCCATAATGTTCAACAGCATCCTCGCACTCGTCAACCCCGGCGACGAAGTCATGTACCCCAACCCAGGCTTCCCCATCTACGAGTCGCTGATCAACTTCGTAGGCGCCAAGCCAGTGCCCATACCGCTGAAGGAAGAAAACGAGTTCAGCCTCGACCCAGAATACGTCAAAGAGAAGATCACAAAGAAGACAAAAATGATCATCATCAACTCACCAGAAAACCCCACAGGCGGCATAGTGACTAAAGAGGACTTGAAGGTAATTGCTGACTGCGTGGCCGACCGCAACGACCTGTTCGTGCTGTCGGATGAGATTTACAGCCGCATAATCTACGAAGGCAAACACGAAAGCATTACGCAGTTTCCGGGAATGAAGGAGAAGACGATTCTGCTGGATGGCTTTTCGAAGACGTACGCGATGACGGGTTGGAGGCTTGGGTACGGTGTCATGAACAAGGAGCTGGCCTTGAAATGCGCGCAGCTGACGACCAACTCGAACTCTTGCACGAGCACCTTCACGCAGTTGGCAGGTGTCGAAGCGTTGAAGGGTTCGCAGACCGAGCCTGAGAGGATGGTGGCCGAGTTCAAGAAGCGCCGCGAAGTCATCGTCCAGGGCCTGAACAGCATCAAGGGCATAACGTGCAAGAAGCCTCATGGAGCTTTCTACGTGTTCCCCAACATAACAGGCACAGGCATGGACTGCCGCAAACTAGGCGACCACCTGCTCTACAACGCAGGCGTAGCAGTGCTCCCAGGCACGTCCTTCGGCAAATACGGCGAAGGCTACCTGAGACTGTCGTTTGCAAACTCGGTGGAAAACATCAAGAAAGCCTTGGACCGCGTCGCCAAGGCACTGGAAAAGTGTTAAGCACTTTTCTAGTCTTCTATTTTTTCTCCTGTCACGGTTTCGACTATGTCTGAGGCCAGCTGGACCAGGCTGTCAGCCTGCTTGATGGCGCGCTCTCCGTCCACTTCCTCAACCTGCGACATCTGCTGAACCATGCCGTCAATGTCGATTAGGCACTTCAAAACGGGATCCTCAACGGGCTGTGCTCTTTCGGCTGATTCTCTTACGGCGATTTCCACGAAGGCTGGTTCGCCGAAGCTGTAGTAGATGGCGTTTCGGGCTTTTCTGATGGCTTCGAGCACGAGACTGGGCGCCATGTAAGGCATCTTGCGTGCGGCTGCAAGCTCTGCTCTTGCCTCTCGCATGTAGCGTAACGCCCAACCCTTCCTGTACTCATCCATCAACCCGCAACCAGCCTCCAGTCAACGTCTCAAAAACAAAAGCCTAGCCTTTCTGTTCGGCTTCTTCCGGCTCAGCATCCCCCGCCGAGGCCTCTTCCAGAGGAACCTCCTCATACTCAATAAGCGAATGAGTAATATACCCAGCGATCTGGTTCCTGATTTTCATCGTTGTTCCCTGCAAGAGCAGGTTAACCAAATGCTTGTTATTCTCAAAACTGTCCGAAAACTTGTCGGGAAAACGCCTAACAAGCTCCTTCGCCGTACGCTTAACCTGATCCGTCCGCACATTCCCCAAACTCTGATCCTCCATGCGTTACGTGATTCTGTTCATGCTTCAGCGAGCATTCACTACAGCACAAGACTAATTTAACCTTACTCCAAAGAAAGCCTCGAAATTGCCAAGAACCGACGTGGCGACATCATCAACGTTCATGTTCTTTACTTCTGCGATGGCCTTCACAATGATGGGAATGTAGGCAGGTGTGGTCATCTTGCCGTTGAAAGGCGGCTTGAAATACTTCACAGGTCCATCAGTTTCAGTCATCAGGTTTGCCAGCGGCGCTTTCTTTATGATGTCGCGTATGCCTTCGGAGTAGACGGTTACTGGGCCTTCGGTGATGTAGTAGCCTCTATCTATGGCCTTGGGCAGGGCGCTTATCGGGTTGCTGAACCAGTGCAGCAGAACTCTCTTGACTTTGTACGAGGGAAGCATTTCAATGATTTTTTCTGTCATGCCTCGCGAATGAATTATGGCAGGCAAGCCCAGCCCCTCAGCTAGACGCAGCATCTCGCCGAAAACCTTCAACTGCTTATCCATGATCTTCTCGTACTTGGAGTCTAGGCCTATCTCACCTATGGCCACGAATGCGCTGTGGCCTTTTTGGCTGAGGACATAGTCAACGGTTTGTTGAAGCTGTGCGTCTGTCAGGGTCTGCACGTTCCAGGGGTGGATACCGAGCGCCGTGTAGACTAGGCCTTTGTATTTTTCAGCCAGCCTCATGTTATCAATGGACGTTTTCAGGTCCATGGCGCTCGAAACCATGGCCACGACGTTGGCGTTTCTGGTCTCGCTTATGATTTCGTCTGCGCAGTTTGCGTATTCTTGGTCTGAGAGGTGTATGTGTGCGTCGATGTATTTGATGTTGTTCATGGGTTTTCGTGTGACTAGAGAGTGGGTTGGTTCTTATATTGTTCTCTTTCCGCGTTTGCGGCCTTGGATGTTGGTGGCTGTTTCCGGGCAAGATGTCAACAATAAACGTTAAATATTGCTTAAAATACAAAAAGAAGCTACAGAGGAACCTTTATGGTTGAATTGGAATTGGCTGTAGCCCCAATGCATAGGTTGTGCAAGAAGGCTGGAGCTGACCGCGTAAGCGAAGCAGCAGCAAAAGAACTCGCCAAAGCCTTAGAGGGCATAGGCGTCAGAATCGCGAAAGAAGCGTTGGATTTTGCCATGCACGCAGGCAGAAAAACCATCAAATGCGAAGACATCGAAATCGCCGCCAAAAAAATCATGAACAGATAAGCACCTTACCGCAAACTTCTCCCTTCTTTTTGTTCCAGAAGAAACATCCAGCAATCGGACTAGGAATCGGTGCTGGCTAGTGTTGTCGCGTTCCACCCAGAACATCAGTTTCGTCTCGCGGTAGACTTCGAGGCTTATGGGTTCAACCATGTACTTGATGGCCCCGTTGGCGTATTCGACGCTGGCGGTAACCGTGTGCGCCTTGTCATTTGTAGGATAGACCCAGTCAGCGTAAGTCTCAGCAGTGTGGTTCAAAGGCACTTCAACTGTATTGAAAGCGACCCCACCGTCTTGCCGAGGCTTTTTCTGCCATGGCGGTCAAGAGAGAACGCGCGTTCACCTTCAACCATCTGAATGTACCCCTGACTTCTGGCTAAGCTTATCGCAGCAAAGCCGAAAAACATTGCGATTCTGACCCAGTAGGCCTACGTTCGAGCAGCATTCTGGATCGGCTCAGCGACGCAGGAGTTAGTTAACTTGCCGGGTCGTGGAAAATGCTTAAAAACCTCGAGACTGCTTTGAGTAGGTGGAAGATGAAAAGGCATGGGCGGCAAGAAGAAGCTGAACTTGAAGCAAATGGAGCGTATGCAAGACAAGAAGGACGAGGAGGACAAGGCGAAAGGTAAGGATAAGAAGAAGGAGAAGGCAGGTCCGCCGAAGGAGAAGAAGCCTCTCAGCATACTGGCGCCAGACATCAAGAACGAGAAGTTCATTGCTGAAGTGAAGAAGATGCATGTTCTGACACCCTTCTCAGTGGCCTCACGTTTCGGAATACGCATGAGCGCAGCCAAAGAGTTCCTAAGACAGCTTGAAGCGAACGGCAAAATCCAACTCGTCTCAGGTAGCCACAACATCAAAATCTACAAAGCAGACTAAACCGCGCACAATCCGCTTTTCCCAAACGTTTTATGTCCACATAATTATCCTTCAAGTTAGGGTTGAGAATGGCTTTTCCTGAAAGAATCTACACTGAAGACGAGGTCAATAGGGCCAGAGAACTCATCGCCCAAGGCCACAAACACACCATAACCATCAACGGAAAACACGACTTCAAACGCAAGGCCGAACAGGCGCTTGAATTCATCAAAACGGCAGGCTACTACGACTTCTTCAGAACCTACATTCGGAGCATTATCGAGATTGATGGTCTGACGCAGCTTCGTGAGGCTGACGCCGCCATCTGGGCCACGAGATATACGGTCGAAAACCCCGTTGATGCAGCCGGCTTCTTCGTGCAGAAAGCCTCAGTCATGGAAGAATACCTCGAAGGCAAGCTGTACTACGGCGGCACGGCCGAAAAACGTTCGGTAGAGAAACGGATCGAATTCCTCAAGGCCCTGAAAGAAAAGAGCGATGAAAAAGGAGTGGTGGCGGAGTGCGAGAGGCTTCTGGATCTGTGGCGGGAAAGCTCACTGGTCTACTAGAAGCTCGATTCGGATTTTCGTGCCGCTTTTGACCTGTCTGAACAGTTCGAGGTTCTGGGTGATTTTGCCCAGATTGTTGACTGGGCTGTAAGGTTGGGTTTGGCCGTAGAATATGCAGATGGCGCTTCCCATGGGCCAGAAGGCTATGGTGCCCTTTTCAACCGTGGCCTTGGCCTTTTCTTCGCCCATCTTGATCGGCGTCTCAAAGTAGACCTCTTCCTTCCAGAGTGCGGCTCGGCCTTCCAGAGGTAGCTTCCTCACTATCATGTCCACGGTTCTGGGCGCCAGAAAGCGCACGAGCTCGCCTTCAGCCTCGCCCACGCCTTCAACTATGAACTTCACTCTAACCCGCGAAATGGCTGATTCTTCACTGGTCACGCTTTCTTGCCTCTCTGGAGAAACTCGTCCAATATCTGCTCAAGCGACACTGGCCCCAGCACTTTAAGCTCGTACTTCACTCGTACCGAAGGCTTGCTGATGGTCATCACTCGCCTCAGGTCGATAGGCGTGCCAATAACAATCACGTCGCATGGAATACGGTCGATCGTCTCCTTCAGTTCAGCCACCTGCTTGTCGCCATAGCCTAAGGCTGGAAGAATGGCGCCCAAGTGCGTATACTTCTTGTAAGACTCCTTGATCGAGCCGACAGCATAGGGCTTCGGGTCAACGATTTCGCCTGCACCCGCGTTTCTAGCCATTATCGTGCCCGCGCCGTAAGGCATGCTGCCGTGCGTCAAAGTCGGGCCATCCTCGATTACGAGGACGCGTTTTCCTTTGATGAGTTCAGGTTTGTCTGCGGTTACGGGCGAAGCGGCCTCCAGTATTCTTGCCCTCGGATTAACCATCCTTACATTGTCCTTAACCAGTTTCACCTTCTCAGGGTCAGCCGTGTCCACCTTGTTTACAATGACGACGTCTGCCATTCGTATGTTCGTTTCGCCTGGGTGGTAGGTTAGTTCGTGTCCGGGTCTGTGCGGGTCGGCTACGACGATGTTGAGGTCAGGCTTATAGAAGGACATGTCGTTGTTGCCTCCATCCCACACGATGATGTCCGACTCCTTCTCGGCCTCGCGCAGTATCTTTTCATAATCGACGCCTGCGTAGACGATGATGCCGTTGTCAATGTGAGGCTCATACTCCTCTCTTTCTTCGATGGTGCACTTGTGCTTGGCCAAGTCCTCGTATGTAGCGAAGCGCTGCCACACCTGCTCTCGCAGGTCGCCGTAGGGCATGGGATGCCTGATGGCTGCAACTCTCAAGCCTTTGCTCTTCAGTATCTTGGCCACCATGCGCGAGGTCTGGCTTTTTCCTGAGCCTGTCCTGACGGCGCACACCGAGACGATAGGCACTTTCGATTTGAGCATGGTTGTCTTGGGTCCCATGAGGCGGAAGTCCGCGTCGTTGGCCAGCACCAGCGAGGCCTTGTGCATGACGACTTCATGCGCTATGTCGCTGTATGCGAATATGCACTGGTCAACGTCGTGCTCCTTTATCAGTTTCGGCAAGTCCTCTTCAGGGTAGATCGGTATCCCGTTCGGATAGAGGGGGCCTGCAAGTTCAGTTGGGTAGGTTCGGCCTTCTATACCCGGGATCTGGGTGGCCGTGAACGCCACAACCTCATACGCATCATTGTTCCTAAAATACACGTTGAAGTTGTGGAAATCCCTACCAGCCGCGCCCATTATAATAACTTTAACCTTCTCCATATCAGTTCCTCTGCAAAACCCCAGTCGGGGGTTCAATACAGACATACGATTCTATTTAAACCTAGCGTGGAAAGGCTATCGTAGTAGATGTAGAACCGTTTCAGCTATGAAGTCTGTTTGCTTCGGCGTGACGCCTGGATGCACGGGTAGCGAGAACACCTGCTTTGAGGCCTTCTCAGTTTCATGCAGCCTATAGTTGCCGTACTTGCGGTAGAACGACATCATGTGAATCGGGTTCACGTAGTAGACCTCAGCGCCTATTCCAGCCTGCTTCAGCGCCGCCACGACCTTGTCGCGCCTCTCCTTCGTTGCGTTCTTCAGCCTCACCGTGTACAGGTACCAGCTGCTCTTGTACCCTGCAGGCTCGATTGGCAGTTGAAGCTTCTTCGACTTCTTAAGCAGTTGAGAAAGCCTCTTGGCGTTTCGTGTGCGCTTGGCCACAAACTTCGGCAGTTTTTTCACTTGTACGCAGCCGATGGCCGCCTCGATTTCTGGCATGTGATAGTTGTGTCCTATCATCAGCGACTCGTACTTGACTTTTTCTCCGTGGCTTCGGAGCCAGCGCAGTTTTTCTGCGAACTCGTCATTGTTGGTGGTGGCCATTCCGCCTTCGCCGGTGGTCATGTTTTTGCTCGCATAGAAGCTCCAGCAGGCGATGTCGGCGAATGCTCCGGCAGGCTTGTTTTGGCAGATGCCTCCGTGAGCTTGAGCGGCATCCTCAATGACAACTAGGTCATGTCTCTCAGCGATCTTTCTTATCCCGGGAATTTCGGCTGGCAGCCCATACAAGTCCACGGCCATGATGGCCTTCGTCTTCTTGGTTACTGCCTTCTCGATGGCTTTCGGCGAGACGTTATAGGTGTTCGGGTCTATGTCTACGAATACTGGTTTTGCACCTGTCATGGCCACGGTCTCGGCTGTGGCTACAAACGTGAAGCTTGGCAAGATGACTTCGTCGCCTGCTTTTACGCCTGCGACTGCAAGCGAAGCGTGCAACGCGGCTGTGCCGCTGTTCATGGCAACGGCGTGCTTGGCTTTGACGAAGGCTGCGAAAGCGTTCTCGAACTCTATGACCTTCGGGCCTGCTCCGATCCCATGAGTCAGGCCTCTGCTTTTCATAACCTTGACAACAGCCTCAATCTCCTCTTCACCGATCTGCGGAGCATTGATCGAAATCAAAATGCCACCTTACAGCTACTACGCATTTTTCGTATTTAATGACTTCCGTCCCGAACGTTCTAGTGTTCAAACTGGAGCAATCAAGTGGGGAATTTCCTGCCTGAAATCTTGACGCGATTGAGGGAACCCCAGCCTCCTACCTCCCAGTTTCGCTTCTTCTTATTCTAACTCTTTTGCCCTTGGAGCGTCCACGATCAGCATCAATACTGGCGAGTAGGTCAAATCCTCAGTGTAGTGAAATCGGTTCTCGGCTTGTATCTCGATTATGGGATGTTCAGGTTGTCGAAGTAGGTCATTATCCATCGATTTCCGCGTTTCTCGATGCGCATGGTTACGTTTTGTGCTGGTTTGGTTGCCAGCAGTTCGTTCCACTGGTCGGCCGGTATGTCTTTGGGTGTTGTCTCGACCCATGGGTAGGTGTCGTTGACCAAATTTAGAACGAGGTGCGTTGTGCCGTCTTCCACGTAATCGTATCTGTTCACGACTGTTGCGTTCAGAGTCAAGTATGTTGTCGCGCCGAACAGCTTCATGAAGTCCAGTCTTGTTTTTCGCACAAGTTGTTCGCTTGTCAAGCCTTCATTATTCATCGTAAGCGCTATCTTGTTGGCGTCAGAGGTGTCCACGATCGCGAACCCTGCAAGGTAAATGGTTTCGTCCGCTTCGCCGCTCATCTCATACCAGTACACGGGCACGTACCATGAAAGCTCGTAGTTGCCCGGCGAGGTTTCGACCGGGTAAAGCAGGGGCATTGTTGCGTAGTAGTTGCCTGTGGCCGGTTTGGGGAGCCTTCCTTCAACCATGTCTTCAGCAGTCATGCCGGAGAGGTAGTTGGCTGACTTGTAGTCGTAGAATATCACGTTCTCACGCGTGGCCTTGAACACTCCTGCAAGCGTTCTCTGATTGCCTATGGGATTCACGCAGACAAGTGCCACAATGTCTTCCGTTTCGGGGTCAACAACATAGCGCGTGTCCTCGGTCATTTGAAAACGGTCGCGGCTCGGCGGAACAATCCAGAGAAAACCGCCTGCCCAGTAGTCAAACCCGCTGCCTCTTCGGAAGAGACCCATCTCATTGATCATGCCTTCCAGCCAGTCCTCGTCGTAGACCTGTGTTATCCACAGCGGAATGTCAGCCAGCGTCTTCGGTTCGTGGATGATGTTGCCCTGTTCATCGTACACGATTGGGGGTTCGTATCTTTTCACGAAGTCGAAGCCAGTGCTGTAGCGTGTCAGGACGTACATGAGGCTGTTGGTAGTGGTGTCCCACGTGGCGTAGGCTATGCCGTAGTTTCTACTGATGTCCTGCATGTACTGGCGGAATGGGATATTGTGGTCCCACCAGAGGCCTTCTCCGACTTGGAACTGGGTGTGCACTGTCGTAGGGATGGCGGTCGGGTCTGTGGCGTCTACCACAACGAAGCCTTTAACATAGTTCTCGGCTATTACGTTGGTTGATCCGATGACGGCCAGCCAGACCAGCTTGCCTTCAGGCGACTTCGTCACGTGACAGTCCAGAACTTGCGTGTTGCTGCCGAACTCGGACATGTGGCGCCTCGCGATTGACACGGCAAGCTCCTGAGTGACCAAGCGAACCATATTGTCGGGTACGGTGCCGTTGAACGGCAAGCCTGAGCCTGCCGTTATGAAGCTGTTGAAGTAGGCGGCGTTTGAGACACGCTGGATTTGAGCGGAGCCGATGAGCGAGCCAGCGGCGATAACATAGATCAGAAAGAGGAAGGCAACTATTTTGCCTTCGGTCTTCAAGCTGATCTTCCAGAATGGGCGACCGATGTATCTTGTTTCCTTCTCTTCACGTGTGAGGTGCCTGAACCCGAATGAAAAGGCCGATTCAATGAACGCGAAAAGCGCCCGGGAGAATACGAACACGTACGTGAAAATGCTCAGAGGCGTGTGGAATAGCTGGAACACGAAGAACAGAAACAAACCGATCACCAATGAGACCCAACGTGCAATAGACTTCAACCTGAACCGTTTCGGCGGAATTGGAATGAACCATACGATGGCCCAGATTATGAGGAACAAGAAGAGGTTCAAAGCGTTCACTGTTCTCTAACTCTGGATGCCACGTATTTAAGGTGATTGAGCTGGAAGCTGGGCAGGCTTCTGGGCTGAGATTATGTCGGCTGATACTACGTTCACAGGTTTTTGAACCGTTATGAATAATAGTTAGCGGCTGTTCGTGATATTGAAAATGAGGCTTGCGGATGCCTAAGATAGGCGTTTACGTTTGTCACTGCGGCCTGAACATCGCGGGCACGGTGGACGTTGAGAAGGTCGCGGAATACGCCAAAAGCCTACCAGATGTGGCCATAGTCAAGCATTACACGTACATGTGCTCCGACCCAGGCCAACGCATGATCCAAGACGACATCAAGAAACACAAGCTTGACCGAATCGTAATCGCCACCTGCTCGCCGCGAATGCACGAAGAAACGTTCCGCAAAGCCGTAGCCGAGGCAGGACTGAACCCCTACCTTGTTGAAATCGTCAACCTGCGCGAGCACGTTTCTTGGCCTCACGCGCATGAGCCTGAAAAGGCCACGGAGAAAGCCAAGGCACTCGTCAGAATGGGCGTGGCCCGCGTGCATCTGCTGGAGCCTCTGGAGAAGCGCAGGGTCAGCGTCGAAAAGGACGTTCTCGTGGTGGGCGGCGGAATCGCAGGCATCCAAACCTCGCTTGACTTGGCCAACGCAGGCTTCAAAGTCCACCTCGTCGAGAAGGCGCCCAGCATAGGCGGCCGCATGGCCCAGCTAGACAAAACGTTTCCCACGCTTGACTGCAGCGCTTGCATACTGACGCCGAAAATGGTTGACGTGGGCAAGCATCCGAACATAACGCTACTGACAAACAGCGAAGTCACAGGCGTCAAGGGTTTCGTCGGCAACTATGAGGTCTCTGTTCTCAAGAAGCCTCGATTCGTGGATGAGGCGCGATGCGTGGGCTGCGAGCTCTGCACGCAGGTCTGCCCAGTCAAGGTTCCAGACAGGTTTAACGAGAACATGAGCCAGACGCGTGCCATTTCGGTCTATTCTTCTCACGCCGTACCCAAAGTGGCCATCGTCGATCCTCGTTACTGTTTGAGGCTGAAGACGAAGAAGAAGGAGGTGTGCGGCAAGTGCCTGCAAGCCTGCGAAACCAAGGCCATCGACTTCGAACAGCAACCCGAAACACTACAACTCAAAGTCGGCGGCATCATCCTAGCTATAGGCTCAAACGTGTTCGACGCCACGCAAATGCCGGAGTTCGGCTACGGACGCTTCCCAAACGTCATTTCAAACATCGAGTTTGAGCGGATCTCGGACGCCTCAGGTCCGACTGGCGGCAAGGTCCTCTCACCCAAGAGCGGGCAGCCTCCGAAGTCAATCGTCTTCGTCCAATGCGTAGGCTCGCGTGACAAGCGTTTCCACGAGTACTGTTGCCGCGTAGGTTGCATGGTCTCGCTGAAGCAGGCGATTCTGGCACGCGAAAAAATGGGCGATGATGTAGGCATCTACGTGTGCTATAATGATTTGCGATCTTTCGGCAAAGGCTACGAGGAGTTTTACAGGCGTGCCCGAGACTTGGACGTGAACTTCGTGGCAGGAATTCCCTCCGACATACGAGCGAATCCTGACGGGTCGCTTTTCTTCGACGTTTACGAGAGAGGCACGAGCAAGCTGCTGGAGATGCACGCAGACCTCGTGGTGCTTGCGAACAGCCTCGTACCGAGCAACGATCTGGCGAAGATTAACGAGCTTTTCCATGCTTCACGAAGTGCTGACGGTTTTCTGCTGGAGGCTCATCCGAAGCTGAGACCGCTGGAGTGCTCCACGGCAGGCATCTTTCTCGCCGGTGCGTGTCAAAGCCCGAAGGATATTCCGGACACGGTGGCGCAGGCCAGCGGTGCAGCGGCCAAAGTCGTAGACCTGCTTTCAAGTGGCGAAATCGAGCTAGAGCCACTAAAGGCGGTTGTGGACAAGGACTTGTGCAGCGGCTGCCGAGTGTGCGAGTCGCTGTGTCCGTTTGTGGCAATTGAGATGAAAAAGGACGGCGAGTCGTCGAGAGCCGAGGTCATCGAGGCCATGTGTCAGGGCTGCGGCCTATGCAGTGCCGCGTGCCCGACGGGAGCGATCAAGATTCAGCAGTATGGGAGCAAGCAGGTTTTGGCTCAGGTGCAGGCGGCGTGCGCTGAGACGGCGGGAGGAAGCTGACTTTGAGCTTGACTGATTTGATGTCGATGGCCAAGCCGAACCTCGAATCACGGCAGAAGATCCTGCACAAGCTTCGGGGCAGGGACCTGGTGAATTGTTTCCAGTGCATCAAGTGTACGAGTGGGTGTACGGCTCTGAAGCTTCTGGAGCTTAAGCCTCATGAGGTTGAGAAGCTTGTGAACTTGGGCTTCGTAGACGAGCTGGCCTCTTCGGACATCATCTGGACGTGCGTGACGTGCCTAAAGTGCGTGCAGCGTTGTCCTCAGAAAGCGTCGCCCTATCATGTGATTATTGCTTTGAGGAACTTGGCGGTTGAGAGAGAAGCCAAAGTGCCTGAAGAGTTTATGAAGGCGGTTTCACGGGTCTTGGAGACTGGTTTGGCTGAGACTTTTCAGGATGTTGTTTCCCGGAAGATGGAGGCTTTCAACCGGAAGAGCTTGAAGCTCCCTAAGGTCTATGCTCCTAAGGAGAATTTTCAGGCAGTTTTCCTGAAGGCTTTGGAGGAGAGATAAGAGTGAAGGTTGCTGTTTTTTGGGGCTGTCGGATATTGACCAGTCAGTATGCTTACGAGATGTCGGTGCGTGAGGTTCTTCCTCGGCTTGGGGTTGAGATTGTTGATTTGAGCGAGGCCATGTGTTGCGGCGATCCTGTGAAGAGCGTTAACGATTTTGCAGCCACTTTTCTGGGCGCGCGGGTTCTGGCCTTGGCAAACGCCACGGGCTTGAACGATCTTCTTATTCCGTGTAATCGCTGTCACTTCGTGGTCTCTGAGGCCAAGAGGCTTGTTGAGAACGACGAGAACACCAGACAGAAGGTTACCGCCCTGCTGGAGGAAGAAGGCTTGGAGTACAATGCGAACATCAAGATCTGGCACATCATTGACCTACTGCATGATATTGTTGGTTTGGAAACGATCAAAAAGGCTGTGGCCAAGCTGGTTAAGGGCCTGAAGCTTGCTTCTCATGTGGGCTGCCAGATACTGCGCTACACTGACCTTGGACGGGTAGACGACGCCGAGAACCCCAAAAAGCTTGACGACCTTATCGCTGCACTGGGTGCTGAAAGCGTGGATTATAATGAGAAGCTGGACTGTTGCGGTTTGCACTTGATGTATAGTCATGTTGATTCGGCTTTGTCGCTGGCAGGCGGCAAGCTTAAGGCCGTGCAGGCTTTGAACGTGGATGGCTTGGTGGTTTCGTGCCCTGATTGCGCGTTGATGTTTGATGCCAAGCAGAAGGATGCGGGGGCCACCGTGGGCGCGAAGCTGGGCCTTCCGGTGATCTACTATACGCAGTTGCTGGGATTGGCTTTAGGCGTGGATCAGCAGAAGCTTGGCCTGCATCTGAATCAGAGTCCTGTCGAGCAGCTTTTGTCGAAGGTTTCTGCCTAGGTTCTAAACAACTTTTATATGTTTAGCCTTCTGTAGTTCAGCTTCAAAGGTGCAAAGCCATGGTTGATTTCGGTTTCACGGAAGAGCAGGAACTTTTCAGAGGCGCCATTCGTGAATGGTGCCAGAAGAACCTGCCGTTAGAGAAGATTCGCGACATGGACGGCAAGGGCGAGATTCCTCAAGCTGTTTTGAGAAGCATGGGCGAGATGGGTTTGCTGGTTATGACTTCGCCTCAGGAGCACGGAGGCACGGGTGCAGATTGGGTGACAGCCTGCATCGCCGCCGAAGAGCTCGGATACGCTGACGTGAGCATCGCTCTGCCAGTGCTATGGCTGGTTGAAAGCTCGTGGGGCTACGTGGTTGACCGCTACTGCAGCGAACAAGTGCGCACCGAGTGCATACACAAGGCCTTCAAGGGCGACGCCTTCATAGGCATAGCCTCCACCGAATCGGGCGGAGGCTCAGACGTCGCAGCCTTCAAATCCACCGCCAAACGAGACGGCAAAGACTGGATTTTGAACGGCGAGAAAATGTATATCAGCGGCACGGAGGAGGCTAAGAAGCTGGGCGGAGGCTACTTCGTGATCGCGCGGACTTCGCCTGCGCCAGCTGACGCGCAGCACCGGGGCATGACGGGCTTCTACTTGCCCTTCAACGCGGAAGGCGTGGAGATTAACAAGCGCTTCGAAGACATGGGCAGAATGGCCATCAGCACAGGCGGCTTCAAAATGCAAAACGTCCGCGTACCCGATGCCTACCGCATCGGCGAAGTGGATAAGGGCTTTTACCTGACGATGGAGGGCTTCGACAACGCACGCATACTGATTGCGGCTGTTTGTGTTGGTGCTGCACGGCGTGCGTTGGATATTGGCATGGAGTACATTAAGGAGCGGAGGGCCTTTGGAAGGCCAATCGGCAAGTTTGAAGGCATACAGTTCGAGCTGGCAGATGACTGGGCGCACTTGGAGGCGCTGAAAAGCTTGACCTACCGCACGGCGTGGATGAACGACATGAAGTATAAGCAGAACAAATTCTCAGCGCTCGAAGTCGGCCGGTACATCGCAGCCTGCAAACTCATCGCGCCACATCTGGCATTCGACACATACAAGCATGCCATGATATGGATGGGCGCTTATGGCTATACTAAGGAGTGCCCACTTGAAATGGGCCTGCGGGGCATTATGAGCTACTGCGTCGGCGCTGAGGGAGCCAGCAACATACAACGCATCGTCATAGCACGCGAACTACTCGGCAAAGAATACATACCGTACAAGTAGGCAGCGTTTCCTCTCACTTTTCCTTCTTGTCCTTTCAGAACTCTAGAGGCTTCCTTTTTCTTGGTGAAAAATGTGGAGAGGGTTTGGTTTGCTACGGCGTGGTTGTTGGCGGTGGCGGCGGAGGAACGTTTGACACTTGCGTGTTTTGGGTGTTTTTTGCTCGGCGTTTCTTGAGAAGCAGGACTGTGCCTGCGGCTACGGCGGCTATGATGGCTATTAGGATGATGGCTCCTCCGATGTTGGGCGGCGTGGTTGCTGCGGCTGCGGCGTTGAAGTATGCGGTGTATGTTGGGTCATGTTCTATTCGGTAGCCACTGTAGGTTGGGTATCCGATTATGTAGAAGTAGTCGGCGTAGGTCATGTCTAGCAGATGGTCTTTGGCCTTCTCGTACAGCGCTGGGTCCATGTTCGCCAGAACCAGCGGAATGTAGCGCATCAGGCCCGTGTGGATATAGAACACAGGATTGTCAGCCAGTCCTCCAACTTTGGCCGTTCTTGTGGTAGTGTTGTATGTGTCGAACTGCGTTTCAGTCGGGTCTTCAGTGTAGTTGTAGAGGTTGTAAGTTCTCTTTGTGGCGAAGTCTGCGTTGAAGATTTCCTCTCCGTCGTCGGCGGTTGTGGTGATGTTTGAGTTGTCAACGAAGGCTTCGGTGTTGTTGACTGCTGTGCCGTCAGATTCGAAGGATGCTGTGTGGTCCAGTATGACGGTGCTCTGGAACTGGACGATGCTCATCTTGATGCCCTTCTGCCAGAGGAACTGATAGACGTTAAGCGGGTCCACTTTGAAGTGGCCGTTGAGCCAGTAGCCTCCTGTGCTGTTGTAGTGGACTGAAAATAGCCCTGGAAAGACGAGCCCGAACAGTCCAAAGCCGAAGACCCAGAGGTCCGTTATCTTGCCGATGATGTAGTTTGCTGTCAGCGTGGCTGTTCCGCCTTCTGGATCTAGAGTAAGGTCGTATGTGAATGTGAGTTCGTCGTATCTTGAGACTGCGATGAATTCGTGGCTTGGGTTCTGGGGGTCTATGTTGGTTCGCCACCAGATCGCCGTCAGGTTCGTGTACTTCATTCCCCAGTGCCAGTTCAGCTTGTCCGCTGAGGAAGTTAGTGGGATAATTTCGGTCTTGCTGGCTAGTCTCGGTGGGGTTTCGCTGCCGAACTTGTTGGTCAAATCGAAACCAAGGTTGAAGGATGCGAACAGCGTGTCGTTCTTGTCAGGCGAGTCCACGTGATTTGTGGTTTGGTTTTCGGCGAAGGCCAT
>CAZUFK010000004.1:0-52501 GCA_964619695.1 uncultured Candidatus Bathyarchaeia archaeon | reverse complement strand
ACACGCCCACTTCAGTCTACCCACAGCAATTTTAAACAACATCCATATATAGCTTAAGGTGTGGCTAAGTACGTGAACGGTGAAAACTTGCTTAAAAGCGCCGGTTTGGTTGCCCGCTATGACAAAGAGGAGTCTCTAAAGCTTGCCTCGGAGCTTGTTGAGCACCTACAAGCAAAAGGGCTTGAGGTCTATCCTGAAGACACACTGAAGGGCAAGATAGGCGCAAAAGCAAAATTCACTGCGCTTGAAAAAATGAAGACAGACTTCATGATAACCATCGGCGGAGACGGCACAATCCTCCGAACCTGCATCGCAGTCCCGAACCCCCAGCCTCCTATACTTGCTGTAAACATGAGTGTACGTGGCTTCTTGACGGCGGTGGAGCCGAACCACGCCCTTGAGGCGTTGGACAAACTTCTCGAAGGCGAGTACAGGATTGAAAGCGGCATGAAACTTGCAGCCACGTCGGAAGGTCTGACTTTTCCCGACGCCCTAAACGAGGTTCTCATACTGGCAAGCGAACCAGCCAAACTACTGCACGCCAGCATCCAAAAAGACGGCAAGCAAATCCTGAACTGCCAAGCCGACGGACTGATAGTCTCAACGCCCACAGGCTCAACTGGATATTCACTGTCAACAGGAGGCCCCGTCCTAGACCCAAGCGTCAACGCCTTCGTGCTCACAACAATATGCCCCCTAAGCACGTTTCACCCGCTCGTCTTTCCCGCAGATTCAGGCATCACCGTCGAAGTCTCCAAGCCAAAAAGGTTGGTCGTAATAATCGACGGCCACTACAAGCAGGTCGTGAAATCCAAGCCGCCCAGACTTACGATCAACCGCTCTGAACACAAGGCCTCATTCATAAGGTTCGGGGAAGACTTCTACGATCGACTGAGAAACAGGCTACTTTTCAAAGGGATCGGCTGAGAACCATGGAGGAGACAGGCAAGAGGGCCATCGTCTTGGATACCTCCGCCTTCGTGGCAGGCTTCGACCCATTCTCAATAGGCGAAGAGCAATACACCGTACCGCTGGTGAGGGACGAGATTTCAGAGAACTCGATGGCCTGCCTGAAGTTCAAGATTGCTGAGGAAAGCGGCAAGCTCCAAGTGAGAATGCCTGATGACGATTCCCTCAGAAAAGTCAAGGAGTCAGCCACAAGCCTCGGAGACTCGTTCTTCCTGTCCGAACCAGACACGCAAGTCCTGGCCCTAGCGTTGCAGCTCAAAACACAGGGCTACGCCCCGCTCGTGGCCACAGACGACTACTCGATACAGAACGTGGCAAACCGCCTCGGCATGAAATTCGCCTCACTGATCACCTTCGGCATCCGCCGAGAACTCCAGTGGATAAGGTATTGCCCGGCCTGCCGAAGAAAATACCCCGCAGACTACGGTTCACGAACCTGCGAGGTGTGCGGCACACAGCTCAAAAGAAAACCGCTGAGAGATCACTCGCTGAATATTGAGAATAGTGGTGAAACGCGTGAATTTCGATGAGAGAAAAGTGGCCTACTTCAGGGAAGCAGGCAAACAGAACCTCGACGCACTGTTGAAGCTCGTGAAAGAATACGTGCAGAAAGAGAACATAAAAGACATTGTCGTGGCCTCGCCAACCGGCGAGACAGGAGCCAAAGCATCAAAAGCCTTCAAAGGACACAACGTCGTCGTTGTCACCCACAGCTACGGATTCAAAGAGCCAGGCAAGAACGAGCTACAGGACAGCTTCAAAAGGAAAATCATTGCCAACGAAGCGAAGATCTTCACGGGAACACATGACCTGAGCAGCGCGGAAAGAGCCATCCGCAAGGACTTCGGAACCATCCAACCTCTGGAACTTATCGCAAACGCGTTGAGGCTTATGAGTGAAGGCACAAAGGTATGCGTGGAAATCACGTTGATGGCTGCAGACGCAGGCCTCATCCCCGTGGACTCGGACATCGTGGCCATCGCAGGGACCGGAAGAGGCGCAGACACCGCGCTTCGCATAAAGCCTGCTCATGCCGCACAGTTCTTCGCCCTAAAGATAAGAGAGGTTGTCGCGAAGCCCAGCGAGTTCTAAGCCAGCCTTCGGCTGAGACACTGTTTATAAGATTCTGTTATGCGATAGTAAGGAGATTACGCGAGGCCATGAACGAAAGTTGGTTTCACTTGACAGACTCAAATCGGAATTCTCGTTTTTCAGAGGCAACTACCTAGTCCTCGTGATAAGCTGGATTCTGATGGATTTCGCCAACGAGCTGCCTGGAACCTACTATTCCGATTTCGTTGTGAATGAACTTGGCGGCAGCGCCACGATATTGGGCATAATCATGTTCGTTTCAATGCTGGCCTTGGCTTCGTTCCAGTTCCTCGGAGGGTTCCTCGCCGACAAGTATGGACGCAGAATGCTGGTTTCTACGTTGACCTTCGGCGTGGCCCTATCGTTCATCTTCTACGCAGCTGCACCCACTTGGCATTTCATACTGATCGGCGCAGCCGTACAGAACATGTGCCTGCTCTATCAGCCTGCACTCAACGCCATGATGGCCGACTCGGTGCCTCCTGAGAAACGCGGAATGGGATTCTCCATATTGAACCTGATAATGAGCGTCTCCACGACGCCTGGACCCATTGTGGCGCTTGCGCTTGTGGCCACCTTTGGGCCGAACTGGGGAATGCGAATAGCCTACACAGTTGTCATAGCGCTGTACCTCGTGGCAGCCACAGTACGACTGAAGCTCAGAGAGAGTTTGAAAGACGCGGAGAAAATGAACATCCGAGAGGCAATACGCTCCTACCCGCGAGCCTTGAAGGAAGGCGTAAGCGTCTGGAAAACCATGCCCCGTTCCACGCGGTTCGTGTTCTTCTCAGAATTGATCGTGCGCTTCTCAAACTCCCTGACACAGGTGCTCCTCTTGGTCTACGCCTTTAACGTACTCCAGATCGGAGGAATCCCAACCCTAGGCCTCAGCGCCGAAATCGACCCAGCGCTCCAGCTTGCACGCATCAGATGGGGATACGTGCTGACAGCGCTTTTCGTGTGCATGATAATACTATCTTTTCCAGTTGGAAGACTCTTGGATAGAATCGGACGCAAGAAGCCTCTGATTCTCTCTAACCTCCTCATAGTGCCTGCGATCCTGCTCTTCGCGTTCGGCAACTACTGGACGCTATACATCGCGATGCCTCTGCTTGGGTTTTCGATGCTCTTAGGCTTCTCTTCGTACCAAACATTGTTTGCGGACCTCATACCTCAGGCACAGCGTGGCAAGGTAATGGGTTCGATGAACTTCTTCGCATACATACTGATGGCCATCGCAGGCGCAGCCGGCGGATTCCTATACGACTACGTGTCCCCGCAACTGCCATTCATCCTAACCATCCTGCTGGTCATTCCCTCGACACTCCTGATCCTGCGTGTGCGCGAACAGAAACCAGAAGAGAGACAACTCTAAAGAGACTAAGCCCATCAAATAGAAGACAGTGAGGCCATATGACTGCAGGCAACGTGGACACAGGCGCAATCGTCAAGGATTGGTACACGAAAAGCGCACGCCACGAATGGCGACGCCTGCAGCAGGACCCTTACCATCAGCTCGAGTTCATGGCAACGATGCATTTCGCGGAGAAGTACTTGCCGAAGCGAGGCTTACTGCTGGACGCCGGCGGAGGCCCCGGCAGATACACAATTGAACTTGCCAGACGCGGCTATGAGGTTGTGCTTCTGGATCTCGTTCCAGAGATGTTGAAGATCGCAAGAAGGCAGATCAAACGCGCCGGCGTACAAGGGAAAGTCAAGCAAGTCGCTGAAGCTTCGATCGATGACCTGTCTGCATTTGATGACGAAACATTCGACGCCGCACTCTGTCTAGGTGGCCCGCTTAATCACATTCTCGACCCAAAACGACGGGAGAAGGCTACTGCCGAACTCGTGCGCGTTGCCAAGCCGAAGGCACCTATCCTCGTCTCAGTAATCAGCCGCATTGGCCTGCTCAAAGGCGTGCTTACCGTGTTTCCGCACGAGATGAAGTACGCAAAGCATCACTGGGCAGTAGGCGACTACGTGCCCGGACAGCAGGGGGAAGGCTTTACGGCTGCTCACTGGTTCCTTCCAGAGGAGCTGCAGGCGCTGTTCGAAAGGCACGACGCCGAAGTGCTGGAGATGGCAGGATTGGAAGGCCTCTCGTCTCATCACCGAAAAGAAACCAACAAGCTGTTCAAAGACCCTGAGAAATGGGAAATCTGGACGCAAATCCTTCTGGCCACGTGCACACATCCAGCAGTCGTGGGAAGCGCAGAACACTTTCTGCTCATAGGCCGAAAGCGAAGCTAGATGTCATCAGTTTTGTGTTTGCTGAAGTAGACTATGTCTCTGTGCTCCTCGTAGCCGCAGGCCTCGAAGAGACTCTTTGAAACCGCGTTGTCCTCATCTATGAGCGCACAGAATATCCTGACACCCTGCCTCCTGAGCGCCTTCTCGGATTCGGCAATCAGCCTCTTGGCCACGCCACGGTGCCTGCACTCGGGGTCTACCGCGAGGCGGTTGATCCAGCCTTTTCGCGTGTCGCTGCTTACGATGACTACGCCGACGAGGCGGTTGCCTTCGAAGGCTCCGATGAAAAATTGTGGGTTTGCAGCCATTTGGGCTGCTATTGCTTTTTGGCTGTCGCGTCCTCGTGGTTTGAAGGGCAAGGCTGCCCTCGTCCACAGGTCAACTATGCTACGGTAGTCGTCTGCCTTCAGTGTTCGTATCTTCATCCACAGACACTAGTCGGCGGGTCTACGCTTCCTTGGCCACTTCTTTCGTAACGTCCTCGATAATGTCCAACGCTGAGTTGACAAGTTCTTGTGTGATGATTATTGGTGGCGCGATTCTGATGGTTGAGGCTCCGCAGGTGATTACATTGATGCCGCGCTTCCAAGAGCGCATCATGATCTCAGCAGCCTTCTTCGGCGCCGGTTTCTTGCTTTCTCTGTCTTCGACGACTTCCATGCCTATCATTAGGCCTTTGCCTCTCACATCGCCGACGATGTCACAGTTCTCCTTCAGCTCGCCTAGCCGCTTCATGATGTGGGCGCCCTGCTTTGTGGCGTTGTCCAGCAGCTTCTCTTCCTTAATCACATTTATGACCGCAAGTGCCGCAACGCATGATAGCGGGTTGCCGCCGAAAGTGCTTGCGTGTGCTCCGGGGACCCAGTCCATGACTTTGGCTTTGGCTATGGTGGCACCTAGCGGCATTCCTGAGGCCAACGCTTTGGAAGTGCACAGTATGTCAGGCTCAACACCCCAATGTTCAATCGCAAACCACTTGCCCGTCCTGCCCATGCCAGACTGCACCTCATCATCAATCAGCAGCAAATCATACTTGTCGGCGAGCTTCTTCAGCCGCTGGAAGTACTCTGGCGGCGGGACAACGTATCCGCCTTCGCCCTGTATCGGTTCAGCCAAGATTGCCGCCGTGTCCTCCGGAGGCACATACTTCTGCAGAACATACTCGTCAATGAAGTCTACGCACCAGTAATGGCAACTCGGGTATTCAAGCTTGAATGGGCACCGGTAGCAGTTGGGGTAAGGCACGTGGGTTACGCCGGGCATCAGTGGGAAGAAGTATCGTTTCTGTGTGGGTTTGCTGGCTGTGAAGGAGAGGGCTCCTATCGTGCGGCCGTGGAAGGCGCTTATGAAGCCTATGAAGAGCTGTCTGCGAGTGTGCCACTTGGCCATTTTGACTGCGGCCTCGATTGACTCGGCACCGCTGTTGCCGAAGTAGACCTTTTTGTCGAATTTTCCAGGCGTGATTTCCGAGAGCTTTTCTGCGATGTTTATGACTTCGTTGTAGTAGAAGTCGGTGTTTGAGTAGTGCAGGAAGCGGTCGCATTGGCTTTTTATGGCCTGCACGACTTTCGGGTGATTGTGGCCAACATTCATGCACACTAGCCCCGAGTTGAAGTCTATGTACTCGTTTCCATCAACATCAGTCACAATGCAGCCCTTGCCAGACTCGACAACAAGCGGGTAGAAGCGTCCGTAGGAAGGAGAAATCAGGCGTTCGTCTCTCTTGACGGCTTCTCGTGCTTTTGGACCTGGCGGTGTAACTTTCATCTTCGGATAAGCACTCATTTCAGATCACCCAAAGGAAATCAATCGTTAGAAAGACGGTTTAATATATTTACCTATCCATCCTCCGAGAAAGGAAACGTGAGAAAGACGCGAAGCTGTAGTCTAGAATGGCTTGTGTGCTTTCGGGCTTGGATCAAGAAGGAACGGGAACTGCTCCTACGGTTTGGTTAGGGTGATCTCGATGGCTGAGACGTTTGATTTTCGGCCTTGTTCTCTTGTGACTTCCTCTGTGCACAGGGCTATGCTCTGGACCTCTAGGTTCTTCGCGAAGGATCGCCTCAACACTTCTACGGTGTCAACGGCTCTGCAGATGGCGCGTCCTCTGGCTTTGACGGTGATCTTGTTTGAACCAGAATTCAAGTGGGTCAGACAGGCAACAACGTAGCTCATCACTGGTTTCTTGCCTATGAGCACAGCTTTTTCTGCAACTTCGGTGCTTGCGGCAGCTTTCGGTTTCTCTTCCGCTGGTTTCTCCTTTGGCGCAGTTTCCTTCTTGCGTTTCGTAGCAGGCATGTCTCTAATTCTCCTTTTGTGGATATTGGTTGGTGCCGTAAAACAGTCTATGCCATGAAGTTGACTTATATCTTTCTGTACAGTGAAGAACTAGACGCATTACTCCAACAGTGCCCGTTGTGCTTCTCCAGAATAGCCTTGGCGTTTTCTATGAGGTTTTCCGTTGAGCGAGCTTTCCGCCTTCCTCAAAAGCGCGCAAGTTCGTTTCCAAGACCTGCATCTTGCTTCCGAACAGCTCCTTTAGGCCCTCAACGATGCTTTCTTTTGAGACGACCTTCGTGCATGCAATGTAGGCCCCGAGCATCACCATGTTCGCTGCTTTCTCGTTGCCAGCGGCGGCGGCGACCTCGTTTGCAGGCATGGAAATTGCCTTTATGTCTTTCCGCGTTATCGGACGGGTGACGAATGAGCTGTTGGACAGCAGCAGACCGTCCTTTTGCAGGCGCGGCTCGAACGTTTCCAGTGAAGGATTGTTCATGATGATGAGTGCTCGAGGACGCGGTATCACCGGTGAGCCGATTTCTTGCTGCGAGATGACTACTGTGCAGTTGGCTGTTCCGCCTCTCATTTCAGGGCCGTATGAGGGTATCCATGTTACGTTTTTGCCTTCGCTCATGGCGCTGTAGGCCAGAAGCTTTCCAATGAACATCAGGCCTTGGCCGCCGAACCCAGCCATCACGACATCCTCGTAGAGCGGTTTCTCTTTTGCCTTCGCCACAGTCTATGCCTCCTTGGGAGCTTTGAACTCGCCCAACGGATAGTACTGCATCATTTTCTCCTCAACCCATCTTGTTGACTCTACGGGCGTCATGTGCCAGTTGGTGGGACACTGAGACAGAACCTCCACAAGCGAGTAGCCCAGACCTTTGATCTGAGTTTCAAAGGCCTTCTTTATTGCCTTCTTGGCCTGAACCACGTATTTCGGGCTGCTGACAGCCACCCTTGCCACATAGACTGCGCCTGGAAGCGTAGCAAGCATCTCGCACATCCTTATAGGATAGCCCGCGGTTTCAGCGGATCTGCCGTTGACGCTTGTTGTACTCTTTTGGCCAACGAGAGTCGTTGGCGCCATCTGGCCTCCTGTCATGCCATAGATTGCGTTGTTAACGAATATCGTGGTTATCTTCTCGCCTCGCGAGGCCACATGAACAGCCTCCGCTGTGCCAATGGCAGCAAAGTCGCCGTCTCCTTGATAGGTGAACACGACGAGGTCTGGGCGAACCCTCTTGCAGCCTGTGGCAATAGAAGGTGCACGACCATGAGCCGCCTCGTAGGCGTCAAGGTCAAAGTAGTTGTAGAGCAGGACAGCACAGCCAACAGGAGCAACGACAGCAGTCTTCTCGCGGATTCCAAGCTCGTCGATCACTTCTGCCACTAGCTTATGGATTATTCCGTGGCCGCAGCCTGGGCAATAGTGCGTCGAAACTGGAAGAAGCGTTCTTGGCCTGTCAACAACCATTTCCAAACCCATATCAACTGGCCTCCTTCACGATCTTCTCGACTTGAGCAACAATCTCGTCATAGCTGGGCACCATTCCACCCACTCGACTGTAGAAGTGCACGTTGGTTCTGTCGCAGACGGCCAGCTTGACGTCTTCAAGCATCTGGCCGAGACTCATCTCAACCACCAGAATGTTCTTCACCTTTTCGGCGGCCTTGGCAAAGGCTTGAGCAGGAAACGGATACAGCGAGACAGGCCTCAAGAGCCCGGCTTTGATGCCTTCGTCCCGAAGAATTCTGATGGCGGTTTTCGCAATCCGCGCCACCGTGCCATAGGCCGCAATAATGATTTCGGCATCCTCGGTCATGTAGGACTCAAAACGCACTTCGTTCTTGACAGCCTCGCTTAGTTTGCGCGCAATCTCTAGATTGCGTTTCTCAAGAACAACTGGGTCGAGGTACAAGGTTTTGATTATATTACGAGGCCTATTCTTGGCTCCAGCGATAGCCCAGTCTTTCTTTGCAACGAAAGGTTTTGGCGGCTTGAACTCGACAGGCTCCATCATTTGCCCTATGTTGCCGTCTCCCAGAATCATCACTGGATTGCGGTATTTGTCGGCTAGGTCGAAGGCTAACATGGTCAGGTTCACTGCCTCCTGCGCCGTGGAAGGTGCAAGCACAAGCAGATGATAGTCACCGTGGCCGCCGCCTTTCGTGGCTTGGAAGTAGTCTGACTGTGAAGGCTGTATGCCGCCGAGGCCAGGTCCGCCTCGCATCATGTTCACCAGCACACATGGAAGCTCGGCTGCGGCGATATACGAGATGCCTTCCTGCATGAGGCTTATTCCGGGACTGGAGGAGGAGGTCATGACCCTTGCGCCGGCGCCTGCGGCCCCGAACACCATGTAGATGGCTGACACCTCGCTTTCTGCTTGAACGAAGCCTCCGCCGACCTGCGGAAGCCTCCACGACATGCGTTCACCAATCTCGTTCTGAGGCGTAATCGGATAACCGAAGTAGAACCTGCACCCTGCCTGAACGGCAGCCTCGGCTATTGCGTCATTTCCAGACATAAACTCCTTCTTTGCCATGCTTCATTTCACGCTCGCTTTCTTCTCTCTGTAAACCTGAATCGCAGCGTCTGGACAAACCAACGCGCATAGGCCACAGCCTGTGCACTTGCCCTGAGGATCAGCAAACTCGGCAGGATGATAGCTTGTTTCGCTAACACGCTTCGCAGTCTGAAGAAGACGCTGTGGACAAGCATTGATGCATAATGTGCAACCCTTGCAGAACTTCTCGTTTATCACGACTCTTCCCAATCGTTCACTCTCCACAGGATCGGCCGAAACTCCTGCCACAGTCTACGCGCCCGAAGAGGAGCCCCAAGCCTCGCTCTTGCTCCACGAAGGAGTTCTAAAAGTTCTACCATATTAGCGTTAGGTTAGACAAGCAGCAAAAACAACATCAAAGCTAAGCCGCTGAGGACGAAAATAGGCCCCGAGGTTCTTTTCGCTCTCTGGATGGCCCTGTCCGTCAGAAGGCACAGAGTTTCCAGCTGTTTGGCTCCGATGACTTTAGCGTTAGGAACCGTTACCTTGCCGCAACAGACGTTCTCAACCCGTTCCAGTTTGGCGAGGGCAGCAAGCGCAGCCTCTCTAATGTGGCCAATCAACCTCTCGTTGTCCATAGCCTCGCCCACAGGATGATACCCACGATCACTCAATATCACAGCATTCACAGCGTGAGTGTCCGTCGTGAAAACCTCAGCTTCGTCGAAGCCTGCTGAACGAAGAGCTTCAAGTACGCGCTCACGTAACCCAGAGGCCATGTTATTGCCATCAATAACCACGTAAGCAGTCTTCTGCCCCCCAACCTTCACAACGACGGCCGTGATGCCGCCAGGCCCCATACCATCAGCCAGCATAAACTCCTTCGGAGTCACCGTTGCAGCGCCAATGTCGAATGGCAAGCGTTTGAGCGAGGCGGCCTTCTCCAAGCATCTGGTGGCCACCATCTCCAGCGATCCCAAAACCTTCTGCATGTCCGACGTACCATTTATGCTATTGTGAGCGTTGACAACCGCTGAGCATGCCAACCCATATTTCGCAGCTTCCCTTTGGACGAACATTCCCAGCTCTTTCGGGAAATCCTCAGTAGTTTCTGGTGCAAGAGTAAACGAAATGAACACGAATTCGCCGAAGACTTGACAGCAGGCGGTGGCCACGCCATTGCTTATTGTTACGAAAGGTGATGCCCTTGCCTCCGAGGGTTCGAAATCCTTCGCCTTGATGATGCCGTCAATGATTCGCTGATTCTGCGTTTGGGAGGCCAAGTCGAGCTCGTGACCAAAAAGGCCGTGGGGAACGCACACGTCGCAGTTGAACTCCTTCTCCAGCGAGGTTTTGATCATGGACGGCAAGATGCTACTACCTATATTCTTGAACGGACCTGGATGAACAGAGGGAACCACTATAGCAGCCTTGGGCGAGGAGCACCCGAACTTCATTAACGACACCTCAACGTCTTGCTCCTCGCCTAGTTTCTCAAGAAGTTCCTCGAAAGGAGCATTCAAATCCAGCACCCAATTCAGCAGGAAAACCTTCAACAGAGAGAATGAAGGAACACCGAGTGTTTTCTTGCCAATGCGGTTGAGAAGCAGTATGAACAAGAAGCTTGAGGACAGAGCCACAGCGGTTGAGAAGACAAGAAACAAGATCATATTCAAACTGAGAGAATAGCCCATCTTTGCCCAGAGAATCAAGAAGGGAATCAGGCAGAAGAATGGCTGCAGAAAGGCCGCTACCATAACACGCCCGAGGCCTTTGCGTGATGTTGTGTTGAGCACTATTATCCGAAGGATCAGAACCGCTGAGAATCCCAGAAGGCTGAGCCTGACCCACCACATCGCTCCAGACGATACGGATACGCCAACGCCTATGAAACTAAAGAGCAGCCACAGGACCATGCAGACCAGAGAAACTGCGGCGGTTCTCCTGAAACTGAAGATAGGGTCACCTCTCAATATCAGCATGCTTACGGCGCAGTCCAAGATGAAGTTCACGAGGAACAGCGACAAACCGAGAAAGAGGCCCTTAACCAATCCATCACCTAGGCCGAAAAGAGCTATCGCGGAGAGCAATCCTCCGCCAAAGCAAGCTACCGCCATCAGCGTAATCACTCGTCTATACGATGGAAGTTTGAACAGCGAGGAATAATGCTTCACTGCATTATCCATGGAGTGATTAAGCGAGTTTTCGGTCAAGGTTCATTGTCCTCGCAAGCGAAACTCCTATGAAACGGCCTCAAGCATATTAAAGTGTTGCCAATCCACGAACAAACACCATTGACGCACCTAGACAATACCCAATCGGCAAGCGAACAGAGGCCCAATGGTGGCTACATATAACTTAATAAAGGGGAATGCTCAATCTCTAAAATGGTTATTCCAGGGTTTTGTGAAAGTTTATGCCAGAACAAGAGGTTCCCCCCACAATCTTTCACATGCTTGAAAAGAATCTGAGCAAGCAGATACGTGTAATATTGGACCCTTCCTATGGTTTCGAGGGAACGCTGGTAGCAATCACGAGTGAGCCTCCCGGGATTTGGCTTTCAGATGCTGAGGCGATTATACTGCGGGCCACGATTGCCCAGCCCATACCCGCCGTGACAAGCAGAGAAGAAAGAAGCGAGATATTCGTGCACCTGAACTCGGTTCAAAGAATAGAAGTTCTGCATCCGCCTGCACGGCGGTAAAGCCGTGCTACTTGAAGAATACCTGCGCTAAGACGCATACGACTATTAGGCCTATTGCTGCAACGACGAGAAGCTCTGGCCTGACTTTGACGCCTTCAGTCTCTTCCTCGAAAAATCTAAGTAATCCTGCGCTCGCAGCAGGCATCGGCGACGACTTTTCCTTTTTCTTCTTAGTGCTCATCCACAAGCCACCAAGTCATACTCTAGCTGTAGACCCGTACCCCTTCCCACATTATTAATGTTACGTTGGCCCAAAAGAGTTTTTAGTTCTGAGCAAAGATACTCACACACGCAAAAGGTGCTCATAATGACCACGTACCGAGAAGAATATGATCATGTGTTCAACCTGCTTGAACAGCACCACAAATGGTTCCAAGAGAGCATTCCGCTGATTGCCAGCGAGAACATCCCAAGCCCTGCTGTCCGCGAGACGCTTATTACAGATTTCGGAAACCGCTACGCTGAGGGCTGGCCTGGAGAACGCGTCTACGCAGGATGCCGCTTCATAGACCAAGTCGAGTTCAAATGCATTGAGCTTATGAAGAAGCTCTACGGCGCGGAGTTCGTGGATGTTAGACCAATTTCAGGTGTTGTGGCAAACCTAGCCGTCTACACGGCGTTCACGGAACCTGGCGACACGCTACTGGCATTGTCTATTCCATGCGGTGGGCACATCACTTCAGGCAAGAAGGAGCTCGGAGGCACCGCAGGCGCCGTCAAAGGCCTTGTCGTTGAGTATCTACCCTTGGACTATAAGGAACTGAACATCGACGTGGACAAAGCAAAGAGCAAAATGCAGGAGCTTGCCGCGAAAGGCAAGCCGCCGAAATTCGTCATGTTCGGCGCTAGCGTTTTTCCGTTTCCACATCCAGTTAAGGAGCTTGTTGAAGCCGTTCATTCGGTGGGGGCCACGGCTGGATATGACGCTGCACACGTAGCAGGACTGATTGCAGGCGGCCAGTTCCAAGACCCCCTCAGGGAAGGCGCCGACGTCGTCAGTCTCAGCACGCACAAAACGTTCTTCGGACCCCAGCACGGAGGCATCCTCTCGTGGGAAAGGAACGCTGAAAAAATAAAGAAGGCCACGTTTCCAGGCATGGTAAGCAATCACCACCTGCACTCCGTGGCTGGCCTAACGATTGCCTGCGCAGAGATGCTTGAATTCGGAAAGGACTACGCCCGCCAAGTCGTGAAGAACGCGAAGGCCCTCGCCCAAGCACTGTACGAAAGAGGCTTCAACGTCCTCGCAGAACACAAAGGCTTCACACAATCACACGTAATCCTCATAGACATAACCAAATACGGCGACGGCGGAACCATCGAAGAAACCCTGGAAAAGGCGAACGTCATTATTAACAGGAACCTTCTGCCATGGGACATCAAAGAAGGCAGGCACTTCATGCACCCCGGTGGTATACGGATGGGCGTCTCCGAAGTCACAAGGCTAGGCATGAAAGAGCCGGAAATGGGCGAAATCGCAGAATTCATCAAACGCATAGTCATCAACAAGGAGCCACTGGAGAAAGTAAGAGCCGACGTGGCGGAGTTCAGAAAAGACTACCAGAAAGTCCAATACTGCTTCGAAAACGCCACAGAAGCCTACAAGTATATAAAGATCCGTTGAAAGCGAAAAAACATGATGGCACCAGGCATAGCATTCAGCGCCAGAAAGAGAGGCAACTGTCCAGACTGCCTCGAATACGTCTTGTCCAAGCTGGGAAAGCAAGGACTCAAGACCAAAACTGTCAGCGTCTATCACTACGAAATGAAATCTTGTAGACGGTGACCTACTGTGGAAATACGCGAGTTTCAGGAAATGATGAAACGGCTGTACTTCCATCGTGATTCGAAGCGAGGCACAGAGGGAACGTACAGCTGGCTCAAAGACGAGGTGGAGGAACTAGGCGAGGCACTTCATGGAAAAGACAAAGAGGCTTTGGAAAAGGAGTTTGCTGACGCTATCGCATGGCTGGCCTCACTGGCAAACATCACTAACGTCGACCTGGAACAAGCCGCACTCAACAAATACGATAATAAATGCCCGAAGTGCAAGCACTCGCCGTGCCAATGCACGTTCTAAGTTGGATTCACTAGACGCTTTTGCCCCACGCCCGTAAGCATCCAAACGTGCGGCCTGCCGCTTTTGCACTCCACAATGCCTTCTTTCTGCAGGCGTTTCAGATGGTGCAGTATGACGTTGTAATGCATTCCTGTCTCGTTGGCGACGCCCTTGGCGTTTGCAGAATTCTTCTCTAGAGTGCTTAGTATTTGGGTTCTGGCCTTCAGGCCTCGTTTGATGTTCTTGATGGTGGACAGATAGGCGTTGGGATGGTATGGTTCCTTAGGCATGGACACCACGGATCATTATGTTGTTTGTCTAGAAAAGCCTTCTTCAAGCGAAATCTGTCAGGCTCACCTGCTTGGACTTCTTCGTATTGAACATGGCATCGATTTCTCCTCGAATCAAATGGATTCTTTGGGCATAGTATTTCGGCATTCCATACTTCTCAATCAGATGTTCGGCTGCGTCCATGTACTTCTCGATGCCGCCACGGTAGACGGTCAAGGTCAGTGTTCCACCGCAAATAGGGCATTTGCCTCGCAACGGCAACCGACGGTAGCGTTTGTTGCATAACTTGCACCTGAAGGCTTGGGTGGAGAAGGCACGCAGGTTTCCCGCAATGTCTCTCAGAAAATGCTTGGTCAGGACTTTCATAGCCACTCTTTTGGCGTCCACGGCCTCTATCTTCTCAGCCAATTCAAGCTGGCTGTTCAGTTTGTCAACCATCGCCTTAAACAGCTTGTAGGAGCTTTCTGAGTTCCCCATGTTAACGTTTGACACGGGCGTGGTGAAACTGAAACCTTCAAACTGGCCTGCCGTACCGAGCCTATGATCAATCAGGTCTATGAGCGGACTGACCTGACGCGAATCCATCTTCTCCCAAGTCTTCTCATAAAACTCGAGAGGATAGGCGCCGACTACGTCGAAGTAGTGTGCTTGCCTCTGAACTTCCTTCGTGATAACAACTGGAATCAGAAGCATCGGCGCATCCATTATACCGCCTATTTGTGCTGGCAGATACTGACGAGAGAAGTTGACCAACGTATCCAGTGCAAGCATCACAGTGTCCTCATCGCCATCGCAATCCCTGCGCTTGGCTGAATGCCACACTGGATGCGCGTAACAGAGATTCAAGTTTGTGAAGCCGATCACGCGTCCAAGGATTCCAGCGCACGTGTGAGGAGCAAGGCCAACAATCAACTGACCGACCACATCCTCCGTATGCTTCATGCTGTAGTATGGCGGGCATCCGTAGGCCTTGACCAGAAGCTCATCCACAAAGGCTGCAACACGCAGAAGATATTCGGCACACTTCACTGGAACTATTATGTCTTGGATTTTCAGCTCGCATACTTGGTTTGGGTCTGTTAGCGGTGTGCCATCTGTGGCGTAGGTGTAGCCGAGCTGCCGCAGTCTTTCCACTGAGACTCCGATCTCAGCTGGCTTGAAATGAGTCAGGGGAGCATTCGTGGCGTCAAAACGTATCGTTCCATCCTTATACACGGACAGGTCGTACTTTGCCCGCAAGATGCCCTTCTCGATCACTTCAGGTGTCTTCGTCTGATTCGTTAAGCCCTTGACGCCTTTCAACATCTTGGGTGCAGAGAGCCCCAGATGACTGCTGGCAGTTTCAAGCGCCTCTCGGAAGTTGACGACCTGCTTTTGATAGGCGACTCCTAGAGTTTTGCAGTTTGGACATTCGTCTTCTTTGAGGCTTTTGCCGCAACGAGGACAGCTTCTTTCAAGACCCGTTTCAGAACCGCACAAAGGGCATTTTACTTTGAAGGTGTAGGTTTTGCAGTTTGGGCATTTGCGTTTCACGACTTCAACGAATGTGGGTTCCCGTTTCGATGCTTCAACGAGGTCTCTGTGGGACCCGCCGGCCAGACCGACTGGGAAGAGGACGTGTATCAGCGGTTTCATTTCGCGCCTCTTCGCTTTCTCAGGTCTTCCCATCCTTGCGCCCACAAACGTGGGAGCCTTTTCCCTCAGCTGTACGCCAGAGGTCAAGCAAACCGCTTCTAAGGGTGATTTCGCAGCGGAGAGATCAACTTCGCACAAGGTTCCTATGCCTAGGCAGAAAGCAAAAGCCTGCGCGTCCTCGCCCTCGATTGTGATTTTGTCAGCCGTACCCCTGTGAGGCAACCAAAGCAACTCCAGAATCTTCTTCACTTCAGGATCGCTTCCGCCCACGATCTCGCGAACGGTGTTGTTCTCGCGGCGAACCTCAGCGCCGAGCAGCCACTGTCTCAGCCGCTTGACCTCTTCTGTTGAGGCTAGATTCGCCCAAGGATACGTGAAGGAGGGATGCAAAGGAATATGCAGTGTTGATGACAGGGCTATGGCCTCGACGAAATTGGGTTTGAGGTCAAATGGTTTCTCCATCACAGCCCGCAGTCGTTCATGGGCGATGCAAGCAGCCTGTGCAGCCCTTTCCAGTTCTCCGCCAAACCTGTCCATGATTGCCTTGTGTAAGTCTTCCGCCCACCACTCTTCAACGTAGCCAGAAGGCACAAGGCTCTTGCTGTTGTACAGGAAATCTCCAAAACTGATCAGAATGTCGCCTAGGAACAAAATCCTTTCTATTTGGTTTTTCAATCCGTTGAAATTCTCGTTTGAGACTCTGACGACTGAACCGTCTTTAAGTCGGACGACAGGAGGCTCAATGGTATCAACAGGAACAACCACGCCGCCTTTCCCCGGAAGCTCCAGCCGTACCTGCGTCCCACCTGCTAGGAAGCCCTGCACCACAAGCATCGTGACCGGGTGAATCCCCACCGCCGCAAGTCCTGTGTTCCGCGCCCGTCCATACCTCAAACGGAAGCCACCACGCCTCGATGGAAACGAGAACACTGGACGGCCTGCGATAACGTCGTCCATGAAACCCCCGGATTCCTTCTCAGACTTCTTGTGGAACTCTTTAAGCCAGTCCCAGCCTTGAATGCCTAGCTTCTCAATGATGGCCAAAACCTTTGGAGCTCGCCCAACGATGCCGTCGTTGACGACTCTTAGGGCTCCGCCTCGCACGCGGTTTGTTTCAATGCGTGGTAGGTTTCTGAAGGATGAGACCTCGAAGGGGTCGGATTCGGTGCCTGTGACCTCCACGGGAATCCATTGAAGGGCCTTCCGGAGCTCCTCGTCTGGGATGTGATATTGAAAGCGCGTCACACTTCGCTGGTAAAGCCTGAGCTCTTCGATAAAGCGTGATATTTCCTCCTCGGTAGGCTTGTAACGGTCAAGCCCCAGAAGCCTTCGCACAAAGTCACCCACGACCAGCGTTAAGGCTTGGTCTGTGCCGCCTGCTGAACGCATGGGCCCTGCGAAGTAGATGGCCAGATAACATGTCCGATCGTTGTTTGATTTGATGATTACTTTGGCCACTCCCTGCAGAGGCGCGGCCGTAAGGCCTTCAGTTAGGATGGCAAGCGCCGTGCGTATGGACTGTTCGGCAGCGGCCTCGGGTTCCATGTGGCCGAACCTGCCATAAACGATTTGCTCCGCGATCTTGAAAGCCAGCTCTTCACGCGGAAGCTTCGAGCTTAGCTCTCTTATGCTTTCGGAAACGCCTTTAGGCCCTACGAGGCCCTCGACGAGGTCAGCCAAATCCTTCGCAATCCTGCACTCTGTCCTCAACGAAGGGTCCAGCCCCTTCTCTCGTGCCTTATCACTGATGGCATAAAGTTGACCAAGCCTCGTTTCCAAGTCTTGGACGTAATGCTGATAAGCCTCGCTCATCTGGCCGTTCAATCCCAAGCTCCCCTCCCGCCACACTTCTGTTCCCACAACTGTTTATTTCTGTTCTCTGACATGAATAAGTCAAAAAGCCTACCGCGATGTGCACGTATTCCGTGTAGATTCTACACAAACAGCGCTGACCAGAAGCGTGCTAGAGCGTGGCGTTTTCTTATGCTCTAAATCGCCTGATGCCTTCGACGATCTCCGACACCTTTTGCCTGACTCCAGTGCGCTCGACGAGATTCCCTGTAACGATTACGTCTGCGCCTGCAGATGATGCGGCTAATGCTTGTTCTCGGGTTCTTATGCCACCGCCCACGATAAGTGGGATGTCGATGTAGTGTTTGACGGCTCGGATCATTTCAGGAGGAACTGGTCTCTTGGCGCCTGAACCTCCTTCAAGATAGATAAAGCGCATGCCCAAATACTGTCCTGCCAACGCGTATGCAGCGGCAATCTCGGGCTTGTCGTATGGGACAGGGATTGCCTTGCCTACGACTCCGGCAGTGCCGCCTTCGCCTACGATTATGTAGCCCATGGCTAAGGGTTCAAGGCGGAACTTCTTCACAAGAGGCGCACCCAACACTTGAGCGCCCATCAGGAAGTACGGGTCCACAGAATTTAACAGCGACATGAACCATATGGCGTCGGCGTGGCGTGTTATGCCAGACACGTTGTTCGGGAAAAGAATCACGGGCAGCTTGACGGTGCGTTTGACGGCCTTGACGACGCCGTCTAGGTGCGTTTGCGAAGCGAATGTTGAGCCTCCTATCATTATGGCGGAGGTTTCGCTCGCCTTTGCCTTGCTGGCGATTCTGGAGGCCTGTGGAGGCGTCACCTCCTCAGGATCTATCAGAGTCATATGAATTGTTTTCTCAGCATCAATCTTCTCAAGCAAATACTTCTCAATAGGGCCAACCATGGAAACCATGCCTTCTCTATGCACTCTTAACCGCCGTGACCGAAGACCTTCGCGTACCATACAGCTTGTCAGTGAACATACAGTAAACATCAATCTCGCCTTGGGCAGGCTTCACTGGAAACTCGTCCTTGAGACCACAGCTACCGCAACCCACCAAGGCGTGACCCTGGTCACGGAGGATCTCAACCCTCACCGTTTCCTTTCCGCACTTAGGGCAAGAGAAGAGCTTAGGCAAATGCTTCTTAGGAATACGAACAACCTTCCTTCTTCTTCGCCCCATTACCCATATCCTTCTATATCGTAAAGCTCACGGCAATCCAGTATTTTATGTTTGCCCTTAAATACTTGCTTCCAATCATAAAAGAAACGAGGATCTGCCCTCTTGAAACTAACGCCAGCCTCATTGACCATGGACTATGAAGACGTATCAGCGAAGATACAACGATTCATCAAGGACTACGTTGGGAGATCAGGCACAGAAGGAATTGTTGTCTCATTGTCTGGCGGTCTTGACAGCTGCACCGTAGCAGCGCTGTCGGCGTTGGCAGTAGGTGGAGGTAAGGTTCTGGGCGTCATGCTGCCCGAAAAGGAGGCACAGGGCTTCAAGGACATTGAACATTCGAAGCTTGTGGCCAAGAAGTTCAGGTTCAAAACCGAGAAGATTGATATCACGCCGACGCTGAAGGCCTTCTACGATTCTGTTCCAGTCTTTGACGCCTCAGACAGAGTCTGTAAGGGCAACGTTAAGGCTCGAACAAGAATGGTCTATGTTTACTACTATGCCAACAGGCTTAACAGGCTTGTTTGCGGAAGCTCGGACAAATCTGAAACGATGATGGGTTACTTCACAAAATGGGGAGATGTGGCAGCAGACATATCGCCGATAATGGACCTGTACAAAACGCAGGCTCGTGAACTTGCACGTCACATAGGCGTTCCCGAACCCATAATCACTAAACCGTCCTCGCCAGCCTTGTGGCCCGGGCAAACCGCTGAAAGCGAACTAGGCATGAAATATGAGCAACTTGACCTCATCCTCCACGGACTGGAGCATTTCATGAAGCCTAACGAAATTGCAGAACAGCTAAAGGTGAAAGCCGATCTGGTTGACGAGGTGAAACGGCGGTGGCTCTCAATGGAGCATAAGAGGCGACTGTTGTTGACGACTAAGCTTGAGTATCGAACTGTGGGAACAGATTTCAGGCTACCCCGCAGTTCCTAAGCATACAGTATGGTGTGAAGAGGTATGAAGGAAACGTTCAAACTGGCACTAGCCCAGATAAGCTGCGAACGTGGAAATAAGGCACGAAACCTGAAGAAGATTGAGGAAACCGCGATAGCCGCCCGCAGGCAGGGCGCAGAGCTTGTGATCTTTCCTGAGCTTTCAGTGACAGGCTACACGGTCAGAGATCAATTGTATGAGCTGGCCGAAACCATCCCGGGGCCATCAACCGCCACAATGGCAGAGATAGCCAAAAAAGCAAAAATCCACATCATTTTTGGCCTTCCTGAACTGAGCGAAAAGACACAGGCCACAATCTACAACTCAGCCGTCCTAGTCGGACCCAAAGGCCTGATAGGTAAGTACCGAAAGATGTATCTGCCGACGCACAGCGTCTTTGAGGAAAAGAGGTACTTCCGGCCAGGCTACGAGGCCGCAACGTTCGACACGGACCTCGGGCAAATAGGGCTAATCGTATGCTATGACATCTTCTTCCCCGAAGTCAGCAGATTGGCGCGCCTGCAGGGAGCGCAGTTGATTGTCTGCATCTCCGCCTCACCGGCAATTCGCCGAGCCTATTTTGAAACCCTTACAGTCGCTAGGGCAATTGAGAACACCGCGTTCTTGGCCTACGTGAACTTGGTTGGCATAGAGGATGGCTTGCAGTTTTGGGGCGGAAGCCGGCTCATAGGGCCCCAAGGAAGACTGCTCGCGAAGGCAAAATACGACGAAGAGGACCTTGTTATCGGGGAAGTCGATTACGCCGACATGAGGTCGGTTGAAACGTTTGTCCCTACATTGAGGGACTTGCGTCCTGAGCTTTTCGACAAGCTGAAAGAAGGCGCGGAAAAGCTGTAAAAGCGTCTACTTGATTTTCTTGACGGCTTTCTCTATGCGATCCATCGCGTTCTCAAGTTGCTCATACGCTGCCGCATACGAGATTCTGATGTAGCCTTCGCCGCGGTTGCCGAAGGCAGAGCCTGGCACAGTCACAACGCTAGATTCCTTCACGAGGAATTCCACAAAATCTTCCGAGGACTTGCCGAACCCTTTGATGCTAGGGAAAACGTAGAACGCTCCCCTCGGAAGCGCACACTCGAAGTTATGGATCTGATTCAACCTCTTATGGACCAGCCGCCGCCTACGGTCGAACTCCTTGACCATTTCATCTACGACCGCCTGCGGGCCTTTCAGTGCGGCCAGCGCGATGTATTGTGAAGGGCTGTCAACGCAGGCCACCGTGTACTGATGCACCAACCACAAGGGCGCGAGAAGCTCCTTAGGCCCATAAACATACCCAACCCGCAGACCGGTCATGGCGTAAGTCTTCGAGAAGGAATTGACAATCAAGGTGCGTTCGCGCATTCCAGGAAAGGTGGCAAGGCAATAGTGCTTTTGCCCATCGTAAACGATCTTCTCATAAACCTCATCACAGATCACAAGCAGGTCACGTTCAACTGCAATCTTGGATAATGCAGCCGCTTCATCATAGGAAAGCACTGCTCCAGTGGGGTTGTTTGGGAAGTTGATGATCATCACACGTGACTTGTTCGTGATAAGTGACATCACGCCATCGATTGAAGGCCTGAACGCGTTCTCTTCAAGCAACGGAACGGGCACAGGAACCGCGCCTGTCAAAGTGGCACACGGTTCATAAAGCACAAATCCTGGATTGGGAATCAACACCTCTTCCCCTGGGTTCACCAGACCCATCATGGCCAGAAAAACAGCCTCTGTTGCTCCGACAGTCACCAGAATCTCCGAATTCGGGTCATAACTCAAACCATAGTCACGATACGCCTTCTGAGCGAGTACCTCACGCAACTCAGGTATGCCATTCGTAGGCGCGTAGTGCGTTTTGCCGCCCCTTGCAGCCTCGCACCCCGCCTCCAAAGCCCGTTGCGGGGGCGAAAAATCAGGCTCACCAACGCTCAAATTGATGGCGCCCTGCATTCCTCCAGCCAAAGAGAAAAAGCGGCGTATTCCAGACGGCTTTATATGTTTGAGACGTTCTGCAGCTTTGAATTTCGAAACCACGGCGCGCTCCTCACTAGCAATACTCCGCTTCCTAATAAAATGTTTGCGTACGACCTGCCAGCGTCTAGACGTCAGAAATCGATAGCCTTAAAGACTGAGCCAGTATACAAAGTCGTATTCATTCCGTATAACGCGTGAGGAGAAAGGTTTGAAGCTAAAAGAAGGCCTTCAACCGTGGCTAGTAAGCTCAATGAATGATCCCGTTGCCAAAATCCTGGCCAAAAACAGCCACCTTACCACAACACAGCTAGAAACACTCCTTATCGACATTTTGTCCGAGAGCATAGCCGGCAAACAGTTAAAATACGATGAAAAGGCCAGATTAAGGCTAACTAAGGCACAGATAACTCGCGGCGCCTTTAACAGGACAGCACGACAGGCTAAAGAGAACGTCATAAAATCCATCTACACTGTACTGCTTTTAGGGTACTTGGGGATCTTCGAGAGCACAGTTCTGGATCCCTATCTCGAAATCGCACACAAACTGCGGGACTATCTCGAAGCATACAGAAGCATCCCGAACAAGAGCGACAGACTCGAGGAACACCTAAAAGTCATAGAAATGATACGGGAAGAGCTTGAAAACAGCCTGAAACTGCTTTCAAATCCATCACAAGGCCTCTCGTGACGTCACAAATCACACAGAGAGTGACGCGGTTTCTGGTACCTGTGATGCGCCTTGCCGAACGGCAGAAAGCACGACTAAAACGACGAATAAAGCCAAAAATGAGGAGATTCTGACACCTCACATTAGGCTCGTAAATCACAGGTTTCTATGGTGGAATCTGTGACATGTGACGTCATGAAACCATCAGCCACGGTGAAGACCATAAGTTTTAAATGCTTTCATGGTAGAAGTGTGATGTGTGATGCAACGTGATTGAGGCACAGGTAATCACGCGCGAATCACGAAGGCGTCGAATGTGATAGATATCTTGTTGATTCTTGTGGGGATAGTTCTTGCCGTGACTGTTGGAGTGCTGGTCAGGTATATTCGGCAACTCTTCAAGGCTCAGAGGGAATATCAGAAGGCCAAGGAGGCTGTCGAAGACATCATCCTGAGTTTCAATAGACAATTCAAACGCGCTGCTGAACATATGGAGCTTGTTGCCTACAAGGTTGAGGCTAATACTTCGCGAAGCGACAGGGCCATAAGCAAGGCTGAGGAGATCGAAAAGCAGTTGCAGGCCACGGATGGAAAGCTGAGCAGCCTGTCAGAAGACAGAGACAAGGCGCTGGCAAAGCTCAGCGAAGTTGATCAGCGGATTCGTGACGTAGCCGCATCACAGGAAACCTTTACCGCCAAGATTTCCGCGCTCGAAGAGCAAGCAAAGCAGCTATCAGTGCCTCTTGTGCCGAGTGTTGAGACGGTTATCCCATTAAGGCGGGACAAGGCATTGGCTCCGTTGACTGAGACGGAGTTGGCTGCGCTTGAGTTGTTGGCTGCTGAAGGGCCTAAGACGGCGCCCGAGATCAAGGAGCGGATTAAGCTCAGCAGGGAGCATACTGCTAGGCTGATGAAGAAGCTTTACGAAGAGGGCTATTTGGAGAGGGATCCGAGCAAGATTCCGTTCAAGTACAGCGTTAAGAAAGAGATGGAGAAGCTACTGAAAAAGACTGAGGCCGGTGCGGTTTAGCTTACTGCAGGCCCACGGAGCTTTGCTTGTTGAGTTGCTTGAGGCGTCTTTCCATGTCTGACAGCTGCCGCGTTTCGGGAAGGCCGTAGTCCTCAGGTTTCCGCTCGTCCAAATACTCAGGATAATGCGTGATCTTCACTGGGACTGCGAACCGTATCTTGGGCTCAGATATTAGTAGTGCCTCGCCGAGGTCCAGCATTTTGAGCTCGGTGTCACTGTATTCCAAGTATGGTGTGTTCTCGGTGACGTAGAGGCGGTCTTTGCTGAGCTCGGTTTTCATTATTATCTTGGTCCACAGTTCGGCGAATACGTCGAAGGTTATTCTTGAGGGCCTTGGTGTGACTGCGTTTAGGCCTACGCGGTATTTGCGGTAGGCCAATGCGATGCTTGAGAATATCGTCTTCGGTTTGGTCGGATCGAGGAATTCGTGCGCCTCTTCAACCGTGATCAACAGCGTAGGTAGCTTTGCCCATTCGTCGTAGTTCTGTTCCCACATGTTCTTGTAGTGCATGGCGACGTTGGCGGCTGTGAGGTTTGTGACGTTTTGCTGTTCCTCGCTGCTCAGGCCAGAGATGTCTACGAGGCACGTGACGCCTTGCGTGATGTTTTGGATCACGTCATCTATGAAGCTGTAGTTGGAGGGCGGGAAGAGTTCAGGCGAGAGGCTTAGAAGTTTTAGCATCAAAGCTTCTATGACATTTCTTTGTTTGTAGTTGATGGCATTCCCAACGCCTTGGGTGCCCTCGTTTGTGTAGGCTTCTCTGGCGTGCTCGATCCATCGCTCTCCGAACTTCTTGTAGAGCTTCTGGGCTACCTTGAATTGTGGGCCTCCTATTTCGGGAAAAAGGAGAGCCAGCTTGTTCGGGTGTATCGTATAGAGGCCTACGCACATCTTTTTCTCGTGAACTGAATAGTACTTCGCTCTTGTGTGGAAGAGCGGGTGATCTTTGAGGCCTCGTTGAGGCTGTATTCCCTTGCCCTCCAGCAGCTGTCCAGCAAAGTCGAAGATCAAGGCCGCCGTTTTCGGGCTGTGATCAATCAGCTGGGCGTTCAGAACCAGTTCGCAGTTGGTTTTTCCTGAACCCGTCATTCCGAACATGCCCATCATCAGTGGAATGGCCTCGACACCTATACCTACCTTACCAAGAACCTGCTCCCCAGACCGCAACCGCCCAACCTCCAAGTCTCCAGCAAGCTTCAAGATACTGCAGTCCTCGGAATCTGTAGCCCACACCTTGTCCATGTAATTCGGGTTGAACGTGGGCACCCGTGTCTTACCGTCCGCTCTTTCCAGAAAAAGCACGGCCATAGCGTGTTTGTAGCTTGAATAAGGCCCAAAGGATTCTTTACCATGAGCCTCCCGCAGTTGCTCATGCACGTCCAGAGTCGAGGAACTCCCAGCGTTGACCACGCGCGCATAGAAAGTCCGTCCGCCGGAGGCTATCTTGATTATCTGCCCAAAGGACAGTTGAGCATTACCGTCAAGGAAGAAGGTGATCTTGTCACCATCAACCTTGTTTATGGATCCAATGAAGACCTGATCAGACATAGTCTATGACCTCTCTTTCGAATGAGAACTTTACGCCATGGATGCTGTCAGCGAAGCTGCCGGCTTGCTCTTCCGTGCTCAGTCTATCATAGTGACCGCTTTCCTTCAAAAGGTTTTCAATTCTCTCGAAGTGATAGAGCATTTTTGAGTCAGCAGTGGCTGAGAACTCGTGGGCCAACAACAGAGGAACAGGGTACCCGAGGCAGCGAGGGTCCTCAGAGACTGCTGTGAGCGGCGAGACAACTTCGCTGGCCTCGCGTCCAGTCAGGTATTCCATAATGTCAAGTCGAAACACTCGCGGACTCTCCTCGCACAGCTTCACGACAGCTATGTCACCATACAAGTGTTCAGTCAAGTTCGCCTTGGCCACGGGGTGATACACCCACAAAGGCTGCTGAGCCATCAACTGCGCAGTAGCTTGAAAATCTCTTCCGCGTTCGTCCCGCAAGGTTGGCGATTGCTTACTCAACGCCAAGAGGCTTATTCCTTTGCTCTTGCACTTCTCATAAAGCGAAACGTTATACCCAGTTTGCTCACCGAAGTAGCTTGCACCATCTAGAAGCAAGTAGTCGCCCGAATTTACCCCGCTGGTGAGGCTCAGAGCCAACTCGCTTTCTAACTCAAGCCTTAGATCCCGCAACGCTTGAAAGCGTGTGTAAGGAGGCCCTACAAGGGCTTTTATCCTTTCTTGGAACCCCCAATCTACTTGGCGGTTCTCAACGAAGACATAAGCTGGCCGGAACAGGTACACACCCCAGTTGTTGGCCCGTTTCAGCACTCTCGTCGAGCAGTCGACGGCAACGAACTTGGCCTTGCTGGATTCCAGTTTCCTTAACGGTTTGAACCTTGAAGAGTCAGGCTTGCTTAACGTTTCAGGTTCGTTTCTTGTTTCTGTCGGGGAAGATAGGTAGCCTTTTTCAGCATATGTCGACAGGGTCTTTACTGCCAAGTCTATATCGTTCAAAATGCCGTCGGTCACGTGCGCGCGCCTCTTGTCTGGCATTCATCTGGCAAAGACCAAGTAATAACCTTACGGTATCTGCTGCTTCAAAGTGGCCTGCGGAAGGTTTGGCGCCAACTTGTACTTCAGGCTATTAGGAGGCCCCGTCTTCGAGAGTATTCCCTTGCCTGCAAGTCTGGTCAGGTACGTTGACACTGTGCTGAGGCTTATAGGCTGCTTGCACTCCTGTTCAAACGCGTTTTGAATCTCACGTGAAGAAAACCACACGAGGGGAAACTGCTTCTGAGCCACCATGCGGACCTTTTCGAACTTCGACTGGTCGTTAGGTGAAGCTTGTGTATTTGTGTTAGTGTTTGCAGGACTACCAAGTGACGCTCCACCTAGAAGCTCAACAAGGTCAAGAAGCCGAACGGCCTTGTCCCTGGTAATCTGGCCCTCGAAAGCAATAGAGTAACGATTGCCTTCGCTGTCGAACAGTTCAATACGCATCTTTCTTGCAGGCATTAACACAAAGCACCTTAGGTGGCGTTCACAACTTTACAATTCACACGTTATAGCCATTACGGTGAATATAGCGGTGGCGAAACCCGCAAATGGGGCAGGAAACCGAGAGAGCGCCACGATTCCTGGGTTTTCTGTTTCTACAGGCTTCACACGTTGGCAGAACGAAATATACGGCTAGACGAGGATGCGTGCTCAGATCTCCACTAGAAGCCAAGGGGTGCCCATTTCACAAAGAAGAAACACAAAACGGTCAAAATTCGCCCAAATCAAGCGAGAAAAGAGACATTCCTCCGTCAATTTCACAAGGTCTTCACAGAATGTGAACATAAAGAGCTCTCAAGTTTGCGGCCCACTGCCTGCGCTAAGCAGGCTTACATCGGAACCACCACATGTAGCAGGTCATCATGACTTCCTCTTAAACTAGGCAGAAGAAGGCTATTCCATGTCCCTCTATACAGCGCCACCCCTTTGTTTCCATTGGAAACTCTTCAGAGGTGATCTGTCATTATATATTCTGTGTAATGATTTTGTCTACATATCCAAAATCTTTAACTAACGCCTTTTAAATATCAACAATAGTGCTTACCATATGGGGTATGTTTCTTCAATAAAGAAGAAACCAAACATTATTTTACAAATTAAGAAAGGTCTCCACGAGAAGCCGTGGGGTGTGAGTGTGCTCATTAGGAACCTCTTCTAGTGTTGAGCATGGCGTGCCTTTAGCTTTCTTATGTGACCTATTCAGTTTTCTGTACGGCAGGTCTTATCTTCTCCACGCGAAGTAGAGGTGCTACCTCTGAAGCAGGAAAGGAGAGCTGTGAGTAATCAAAATATACTAGACGACGTGTTCGACAAATTTGTCAGCAACACGAGAATATTCAAAGATAGAGAAGTGCTGAGGCACGACTACCTGCCCGACAGGTTGCCTCACAGAGAGGAGCAAATAAGAGAGCTCGGCGAGACTGTGGCGCCAGTTCTGAAAGGTGCGAGAAGCTCCAACATCTTCATTTACGGGAAGACTGGGACGGGCAAGACGGCCGTGGCAAAGTATGTCCTCAGCCATCTTGAAATCAAGGCCAAGGAATTCAACGCACCAGTGAAGTTCTGCTACGTGAACTGCCGCATGGCTGTGTCCGAATACCGCGTTTTCGCAAGCCTCTGCCAGAGCACAGGCATCACGGTGCCCTTTACAGGGCTATCGGTCGGCGAAGTCTTCGACCGGTTTCGAACGGGTCTTGATGCTTCAAGAATAGTCTTCATCATTGTGTTGGATGAGATTGATGCTTTGATCAAGAGTCGTGGCGACGGTCTCCTGTATGAGTTGACCAGGATCAACGAGGCCTTGGCCAGAAGCAAGGTATCGCTCATAGGAATATCAAACGATTTGCGCATGAAAGAATTCCTCGATCCGCGTGTGCTGAGTTCGCTGAGTGAGGAGGAAATAGTCTTCAGGCCGTATGATGCTGGGGAGTTGAAGAATATTCTTTCCGAGCGCGCCGCTGTGGCCTTCCATGAGGCAGTCCTGTCCGACGGCGCATTGGGGCTTTGTGCGGCGTTGGCCGCTGCTGAACATGGTGACGCGAGGCGAGCCTTGGATCTACTGCGGGTCGCTGGCGAGGTGGCGGAGCGTAATGGCGCTACTACAGTGGTTGACGAACATGTCCGAGAGGCAGAGAAGCACATCGAACACAACCGAGTAATCGAGGGTCTCAAGAACTTGACGTTGCACTCAAAACTCGTCGTCCTAAGCGTCTACCACCTGAAACTTGCCGAGGTTCACAGCGCAATCACGGGCGACATCTACGACGTGTACCTTGAACTCTGCGGAGAGCTAGGAGTAACCGCGCTAACCCAACGCCGCCTGTGTACTTTGGTTAACGAGTTGGATGCGATGGGGCTACTGAACGCGAAGGTCGTGAGCATGGGCAGGTATGGGCGTACAAAGAAGATCAGACTTGAGCTTTCCCGAACGCTTATCAGAGACGTTTTTGCTGAGGACAGCAGGCTAGCCCGCTTGGTTGAGTACTCGCCGAAGTGTCTTTCTAAGCGTGCCTCGAAAAGTGGCTGAAGCTAGGCGAACGAGACGACTGTGAGTTCCAACGTTTGCAGGTTTACGACTGGAACCTGCCCGACGGTAGGCATCAAGCCCATTCTCTTCATGTAATCTGTCTGTTCCTGCCATGCGCCTGAGTTTATGATTGAGACTCCACGGTAGTTAGTGTACCCCAATACGTGAACGTGGCCCGAGTGGAAAATGTCAGGTGGTCGCTCTATGACGAGGAAATCCCGATTCTCGGGAGACAGCATGGTCTTGCCGCCGTACAGCGGTGCTAGGTGGCGTCCTTGAAGTAGCAGTTTCATGGCCTTCTCAGGATGCTTGTACTCCATGCCCGGAACAGTGGCCATTATGTCGTCTAGGCCACGGCCGTGGTCCATTAGGACTTCGACGCCATGGAGGCTGACGGTGCAGGGGTTGCCAAGCGAATACACGTTCCGCGATTCCTGCAATGTTTCTAGGTACTCTTCGGACAAAGCTGGTTGGGGGGCGGCCTTTCTGGGCACGTCGTGGTTGCCTGGGATTATGACGACTTCTATGTAGTCGGGGATTTGTTCGATGTGTTTTGCGGCGTAGCGGTATTGCTTGTAGATGTCTTTGAAGGCTAGTTCTTTGACTTGGTTGGGGTATATGCCTACGCCGTCGACGATGTCGCCTGCGATGAGGACGTACTTGACGTGGGCTGCGGTTTCGCGCATTTGTTCGTTGCCATATTTGCCGTTGAGCCAGAGGACGAAGCGGTTGAAGGCTTCGCGGTTGAATTTGGTGCTTCCCACGTGAAGGTCGGAGGTGAGAACTGCATAGACTGGCTCTTGCGCCCTGTGTGGAGTCTTCTGGGCCACGTCTGGATAGATTATGTCCTCGGCGATGAGGAGTGTGCCTCTCGTCTTCATGACGCATAAGCAGACAACCTGATCCAGCATGAGAGATCGGGTCTTCTTCTTCACTTCTTCCGGCGCGTTCTGAGGCACAAGAACAGTCATGCTGCCCTGCAAATCCTCAACGCTTAGGATGGTTCGCTGCTTTGATTCCCGCTTTTCGGTTATCATGCCGATGATTTTGAGTCTAGTGTTGGGTTGTGCCTTGAGCGCGTCGATCATTGAAGTTGCGGCCTTGACGTCGATGCGTTGCCGCAGTAGTTTCTCGATGCGTTTGAATCTGTCTCGAAAATAGCCGAGGTAATCGTCTATCGTGCCGTTTGTGCTGAGCTTAGTGGATGGGTCGTCGATTACGCTGAGGTTTGAGTCTATGTCTTTCGCGATTGGGCGGAAGAGTTTCTTTGGTTCAGTCATCTGCGGCTCAGTGGCTGGCTCCTTGACAGGTTCTTGAGGTGGCTGAGCCACGATTTCCTTTGACGGTGTGGTCTCACCTAGCAGCTGTTCAAGAAAGCTTCTGTCGATGAAGAGAGGTTTCTCGGCAAGGTCGCCTATCTTCTGTATTGCTCTAGTCATGATCTCGGTTGGGTCTTCATTTTCAGCTGCTATGCTCAGAAACTCGAAGGCCTCCCTGTTAAGCTGGTAGCCTGCCGTAATCGTCAAAGCCACCGCCTTCTGCAGATGCTCCTTTCCGCCCATACCCTGAAAGCTCTCCAATCCCGAGAAGTGCAAACGCACGTTCTAGGTTTCCTTCTAGCGCTACGCTCTTAAGGGTTGCTGGACTCTTATTCTGCTTTTTGCCGATACCTGCAGACTTCCTTTGCCACTTTTCGCTGTGCTGAGGTCTATACTGACTGTAAATCGAGCGTGCGGTTCTAACATCGGCGTGCAAGTTTATATATACGGCGCCTGTTTAGATGTGTCAATATTCCACTTCCGAATACCGTTTGATCGCAAGGTGAGGTTGATGGGAGACCTGCGCAAGGTGCAACGAACGCCCGGTGGCACTTACTTTGTGTGCCTGCCCAAGTCATGGGCGAAGCAATACGGCTTGGAAAGGGGATCCGTGGTGGCGGTCAACGAGACGGCGGACGGCAAGCTCTTGGTGGATCCTGCGTATGGAGTGGCGCCTTCGCCGCGTACTGCTACGCTGAAGGCTGGACCTTACCTGAGCCGGGAGATCATCGCCAAGTATCTGCTTGGGTTTGACATAATCCGGGTTGAGTCGAAGGAGAGAATCAGTTTTGAGGTTCGGGAAACTGTCAAAACTGCCGTGAGCAGGCTCGTAGGCCTAGAGATCGTGGAAGAAGATTATTCGAATATTGTTTTGCAGTGCCTGCTGGAGCCCTCTGGGTTTCCGCCTGAAAAGATACTGCGGCGAGGATACGCGATCGCAGCAGGCATGCACAGGGACGGGGTCAACGCGTTGGTTGATGGAGACCTGCATCTGGCCAAGGGGATTATGGCACGTGACGATGAGGTTAACAGGCTTTACTTCCTTCTGGTACGAATCCTGCGAACGATCATACAGAATCCTAGTTTGAGCGAGAACTTGGGCGTACGGCCTATTGACTGCTTGGACTATCGGCTTGCTGCAAGCATGGTTGAGGCCATCGGAGACGATTGCGTGAGTATTGCGTCGAAGGCAGTTGAGCTGAAAGGCGCTAAGCTGTCTAGGGATTTGAAGAAGGTTCTGGTGGAGTATCATGCGGCGTGTTTTGAGGCTCACGAGAACGCGGTGAAGGCTTTCCTTGTGGGCGATGTGGGGCTGGCTGAAGAAGTACGCAAAACACATAGCAAGGTGGAACTCACGCTTGCTGAGATTGAGAAGATGGCTAAGGAGCAGTCGCTTGACGCTGTGCCTCACGTGTTGGCCGTGGCATCGCTCTTGAAGCAGATTTACGAGCGTAGCGTGGACATTGCGGATTTGGTGATGCCGAAAAGAGAGTAGGCTTCTCAAGAGGGAAGCGTGGCTACTTTCTGTGGCTGTTTGCCCAGTCTGATATCGTTGCCCATTCGCAACTCGTTGGTGTACTGTACTTCGCCGCTTATGTCGCAGTGGGATTCGATGGTGACGTTTTCGCCGTACACGTTGTTGGCCTGTGCACCCGATCTGAGGACGACTCGTTTGCCGTGAACGTCGTCTACGTGGGCGTCTTTGCCTATGATTACTTCGTCTGCTCTTACTGGGCCTCGTATTTCGCCTCGGTTGCCTATTTCCACGAATGCCGCAGTAGTGCCCTCCTGAGTGTCTATGGAGCCGCCTACTTCGACGCGGGTTTCAACAGTGGCCTTTCTAGCGTGGAGAGTGCCTCCGACTTCGACGCTATGCACGGCAACCTCACCAGCCACATCTGCTTTGCCTCCTACCTCCAGATCACCTGAAAGCTTGAGCGAGCCTCCCATGTCCACTCGCCCGCCCACTTCCACTTCTCTGCCTTGGCCTGAGCCTGTGATGTCTACTTTGCCTCCGACTTCTATGTCTTCAAATGTGAGGTCGCCCTCTACTCTGAGAGTTCCTCCGACATCCACGTTGCCTCCTTTGCTGTTGCCTGCCAGTCGAACGGCGCCGCCTACGTCTATTTTGTCGAATTCCAGTGGCGCAGTTGATTCGAAGCTTCCGCCTACGTCTATGTCGTGGATTCTGCCTCCGTGGACTCGGGCTATGCCTCCGATGTCCAATGAGCGTATGTTGACTTTGGATTCGGTGTGCATGCTACCGCCTACGTCCACATTGTCTACTTCGGTTTCGCCTTTGGCGCGGAAGCTTCCGCCTACGTCTATGTCTTCGGCTTTGACGTTTCCGTCGACTTGGAGGCTTCCGCCTACATCAACCTCGTCGGCTGTTAGATCCTCGCTCACGTATAGGGCTTCGTCCACATCTACGTGGTTGGCGGTCATCTTGCCGTGGACCTCCAAGCGGCCGTCAGAGACTTCTATATCATCTTCTATTGTCAGGTCTCCGTGGATGGTTATGTTGTCTTCAGCTTCGAGGTTGCGTGCAGAGAGGCTGCACTCGAAATTCACGTCTTCTTCACAGTAGACTGTGCCTGCTACCTTCAGCGTGGCAGGCGAGCCTGTGCCTCTCACAACTGCGCGAGCGCCTACGGTCAAGTCTCCGTCAACGAAGTCTAGTGTTAACGTGCTTCTCGGTGGAACCGATATTCTGCTGTTCATCTCTTCTTTTTCCTCCTTTTGTGGTTCATGTTTTCGTGATTTAAAAGAGGTACTCACATATTGTTACTGCTGGACGCTTAACGGACTGTCAAGTTGCGCATCAGCTGGTAGGCCAGCAGGTATGGGCCTTGCGGCTCGGGGCCCTTCTCGAAACTCCTTGTTGTCCGTATTGTTCCGTTCATCCAGTTTGAATCATTTACGTGACGTGCCATTTTCATCTCACCTCATTCTTTTACTGATATATGCTGGGGCGTTGGAGGGCTTAAAAGGCGACGCACGTAAGCGAAACACAAACAGTGATAACAACTTGTGACTAGTCTTACTGCCCTTCTTCTAGGGCTGCGAAGAATTTGCGCATGCGTTTGAATGTTTCCAGAAACTCGAGGCCCCATCTCGTGGTTCGGTACTTCTTGACGGTCCCTATGGTTACTTCATTTATGAAGCCGTGGGCCACTAGGAAGTTCAGGATCTTTTTTGTTCTGTCCACGGGCATGTTGGCACCGTAAGAGATTCTGGTGAGCGAGCACTGGCCTTTGCGGACGATGATCTCAACTACGTCAGCGTAAATATCGTATTTCGTCCTGCGCCGCTCCTCTTCCAAAGCAGGCCTCACCGATTTCCGCAATAATTAAAGGCGGAACGCTTAATCTTGATTGCGGTGAACAACCACGCATCCAACACCTTCTGAGGACAGGCAAATCCACATCAACTGCGCCAAAGGAGACCTTGCACCATACCTGCTCGTGCCAGGCGACCCAAACCGAGTACAGAAAATCGCCAGCCGCTGGGACGCCGCGCATGAGGTCTCAGCCCACCGAGAATTCCGTAGCTACACGGGCAAATACAAAGGCGTACCTATCTCTGCCCTGTCAAGCGGCATCGGACCTGCCTGCATGGCCATAGCCTTCAATGAAGCCGCCAACATAGGTGTGGACACGTTCATTCGTGTTGGTAGCACAGGCTCAATACAGAAGGGCATCGAACTTGGTGACCTCGTGATAAGCTCCGCCGTAGTGCGTCTAGACGGTACGAGCAATTGCTATGTGATGCCTGAGTACCCTGCAGTAGCCAACCACGAGGCCATACTGGCACTCATAGAATCCGCTGAAGCCCTAGACATAAGCAACTATCACGTAGGCATGACTGCCACAACGGCGGACTTCTACGCAGGTCAGACCCGACCAACCAAGGCATACACGACGCAGACCGAAAACCTGCTTCCCACCTTACAGGAGGCAGGCGTGTTCAACTTTGAGATGGAGACTGCCACTCTGTACACGCTGGCAAGCCTCCAAGGCCTCCGAGCGGCCTCAATCTGCGCCGTCTTCGCCAACCGTTGCACCAACAAGTTTGAAACGGACGCAGGCGAGGAAAACGCCATAAAAGTCGCCAACGAAGCGGTGAGGGTTCTTCACGGCTGGAATGCGCTTAAGAAAAAGAAGAAGAAACGTTGGCTGTACCCCTCGCTTCTGAATCCAAAGCGAGCCTAGGAAGAGCTGCCGTTGAGCAGAGAAGGCACAGTGATGGTTTCGCTTGAGAGATTGACTAGATTCTATTTGCTGAATCATTACTTGTTGCGGAAGGCAGATAGCCGCGATCTCGGGGAGGTTGCTGGCAGGGTTTGCGGTTTGCATTCGCAACTGCCTTTGACGCCGTATTATTCGCTTTGGAACCGAGTGAAGGACTTCAAGCCTGAAATGCTGGACGAGGTTCTCTACCGAGAGAAGAGTCTGGTGAAAACGTGGTTCATGAGAGGCACCCTCCACATAATCCCCTCAAAAGACCTGCCAACCTACCACCATGCGCTGAAGCGAATGTGGTTCGAACACCACGGAAGATACATGAACAAACCCGACTGGCCAGCCCGCGAACAACGCGAAAGACTCATCTATCCCAAAATTGTGGAGGCACTTGCCGAAAGGCCACTGCGCAGAAAGGAACTGAACGACAGAGCTAGGCTCTTGATGGGCGACGCCGCTCAGCCCTATGCAAGGCTCTTCTCAGCGTGGGGTGGCATCCTGAAAGAAACCAGCTACCTAGGCCTCACGGTGTACGCTGAACCCTGCGGCAAAGAAGCCTGCTTCGCAAGACTCGACCAGTGGTTGCCAAACGTAGACCTAGCCGAAACAAACGAGACTCAGGCCAGAGAACAGCTGTTGCTCAAATATCTGCACTGCTATGGACCTGCCTCGGCACAAGACTTCGCCTGTTGGAGCGGGCTTCCAACAAGCGAAGCAACAAACACAATCAAAGCCTGTGTTGCTGTTTTGCAACAGGTCAAGACTGAAGGAACAGGAAAAGCCCTCTGGATGCTGAGAAAAGACCTCAAGAGCCTCTTGAAGCTGGATCTGGAAGAAGAAGCGCCGCCCTGCCTGCTGCCCAAATACGACTCACACATACTCGGCCACAAAGACAGAACCCGAATCATCAAAATCCAACACCTCCAACAAGTCTACCGACCAGTAGTCGGCGAAGTAGCCGCCACCCTACTCATCAACGGACGCATAACCGCAACATGGACCACAAAGAAAACGAAGAAAACACTAACAATCAACATAAATCCCCTCGAAAAAATGCCCAAAGAAACCACCGCCAAACTCGAGTCGATAGCCAAAGACCTGGGGCAATTCATGAACATTGAGCGTATGGAGATCAAGATCAACACTAGACAGGCTTAACGACGCCCTCAATTTGCATTGGATAAAGCTAAAAGCCAGCGGTTCAAGAGTTCTAAGCTGTGCCGGGGTGGCGGAGTGGTTATCGCGCTGGCCTCGAGATCTTAGAATGAAGGGGCTCAGACTGAGGGCAGGATAGCCAGTGGACCGCAAGGCCCGCAGGGGTTCGAGTCCCTTCCCCGGCGCCACAGTGTTGTGGTCGTTGCTTCTACGAGCGGAATCTAGACGTTGCGGGCGTGTGGTTTGATTCTGGGGATATCTTCTTTGTAGCGAAGGTTATGCTTTGGCTCTCCATGTTCCTTCCTACAGGAGTCCGCTAGAACTGATAGTAGTAGGCTCAACAATATGAGCTGGCTGTGGCAGGGTTGCGTTGCGAAATGAGGGATTGACTGTATACTGCATATGCGACAATGCAGAACGATCTGTTACAGGAGAGGAGACAGCTGGCGAGTGGTTTTCTTAGCGTCTGATTGTGGCGAGTGCCTTCATTGGCTTTCTTTTCTCTGGTAGCGCTACGATCCTTACTTGTAGGCTTCTGATGAAGTCCTCCGCAGCTTTCCTCGCCTCTCCTCGCGTCTCATAAGTCTCTTTCAGCTCAATCCACGGCAACGTCTCGTCAATCTTTACAATTACGCCATACAATACTTTTCACCGTTTCAGGTTGGCAGAGAGTCTGAGGCTGAATCATTAAAACGGTTATGAATCTTGAATAGCTATTCCAGCTCAGCAAGCAGACCAATAGCCTTCTGTGTTGAAGCATTCCAGCCATTGTGCAAGACTGAAAATCTCAGCCTTCATGGCAAACAGAGGAACGCGACGGTAACCACTGAGGCGTACGTGAATCTGGAATCTTGATTGTGTCAAGCTTCGTGATACTTATTCTGGCTTCAATAACACTATAAGGTCGAAATCCGATTCTATGTCGAAGGAGGGTTAACCATCCCTAAGAAGAACGAAACGATAATGGAAAATCAGAGCTTCACATGCCCCAATCCATCATGCGGAAAAGTCTTCCCCAGCCCATTAAAGGCTGAGAATCTAACTTCTAAGAAAGGGCATTCGTACGATGCGTGCCCGTACTGTCTCACGGAAATCGCGATAGATGCAAGCTCACCAATCGACGAAGAAGAGTCAAAACCAGTGATGAAAGCGATTGAGATGGGAGGGCCAAGCGTGCCCAAAGTGCAGGAGAAAAGAGCTCAGCCTGCTACATCGGCAGCCTGCACACATCAGCTGGGATACCTGAGCAAACGCTCGCCAAAAGAAAAGATACCTGAAGAATGTATGATGTGCAGCAACATCGTCCAATGCATGCTCAAAAAATTGACCGAGTAAGTTGACCGTTCATGATATGCGTCCTAAGCCCTTGGTTTCTGGATAGGAAATAACTAGGGGACAAAGCAGTTGTCGGCTACCTTGCAGAAAAGGGCTTCGGGTGCCCTCATGTCGGCCACGCCGCAAATGAAGACTCTAAACGCTGAAGCAGTAACGGCTATTGCCACAGGCTTTCTCAAAAGGATCGGCCACAAGGGCGGCCTGAAACCAAAGAGAGTCTCACTGGAAGAAGGGGTCTACACGGTCGAAATCGAAATGAAGAAACTTGCTGCCATCGTTCGAGTCGATTCCGAAACACATGAGATTAAGGAATATGAGATACAGGCGAAGGGCGAAGAGGCACCATTGCTGTCAGTTTCGCCAAAGACCATTATAATAGTGTTTGGAATCTCGACTGTCGTCCATGTCATATTGTCTTTCGCGTTCAAGACGATTGGGATTTGAGGCGTATCGTTTTTCATGATCTTGGATTCATAAACGCTAAATGAATTTCTGTCAGAATAGTCCGTCTTGCGGACAGGTGAAGATGCATGAAGGCCACCGTGGCTGTCTTTCTACTCACCTTCGTGACAGTCATTATCGGCGGCTTCGTTTTCTACCAGTTTGCATCTGACCTTACAGAAAAGATGAAAACGACATTTCCAACCCAGTCACTGCAACTCGAATCCTTCAGCCTTAGCGATACCTGCCTAAGAATTTGTGTCAAGAACTACGCCTCCGTGGATGTTCTAATTACAGAAGTCTACCTGAACGAAGAGACGCATAGCCTACGAGAACCAGTTACCATCTCACCCAGCGAGACCAGTACGATCGACTTGTTCGGTTCCTTTTCGCATGGAGAGGCATATGACGTAAAGATCTTCTCAGGTGTTGGGTTTCCTTTGATCTTTCATGTGGAATACAAGTGAGAATAGGGTGCTGACAAAAATCTAGGGTTTGGAAGGCTGCGTCTTTTCCTATTCCTTTCGCTTCTTTTCTGGCTTCTTCTCTTCTTCAACCTTTGGGGGTTCAGGTGTTTCCTCTTTCTTCTCTTCCGCTTCGCTTGTAAGCTCTTCTATTGGTTTCGGTGGCGGCGTTGTTGCCATTGTGTAGCCTATCCATGCACCAATGCCTGTTATGGCAATGACTGCCAGCAGAACTGGTATGGCGACGACCCACAGTCTCACGTCGGCTTCCGTTATTGTGAAGCCTATGCTTGAGAGCCATGTTGGCCAGCCGAGCGTGATAACGTAAATGAAGAGAACTGCCACGCATACAACGAGTATTACTCCACCTATTGACTGATCTTTACTGACCATATACGCATCACCATATGTTAGCCTTGTTTATCTCTTTACACCTTTTAAAGTTTACCATACCTTCAGACCCGAAGTTATATCGTTCCCATTTCCCAGGCTGAAAGGTACTTTCTCTGTTCGCCTGTCAACTCGTCAATCTTGATTCTCATCGAGTCTAGCTTCAGTTTGGCCACGTTTTCGTCTATTTCGGTGGGCACTTGGTAGACTTTGGGTGGCTGTTTGGGTGTTTTGGCAATGTGCTCGGCGCAGAGGGCTTGGTTTGCGAATGACATGTCCATCACTTCTGACGGGTGCCCTTCAGCCGCGGCCAGGTTCACGAGTCTTCCGTCGGCCAGTAGGTACAGTTTTCTTCCGTCGTTGAGGGCGTACTCTTCCAGGTTTGCCCTAATCGTCCTTCTTGACTTGGCCATTGTTTGAAGGCCTTTTACGTCTATTTCGACGTTGAAGTGGCCGCTGTTTGCGAGTATGACTCCGTCTTTCATTCTCTGCATGTGCTCCTTTCTTATGACGCTCACGTCGCCTGTGGCTGTGATGAACATGTCGCCTATGGTTGCTGCCTCAGCCAGAGGCATCACGCGGAAGCCGTCCATCGCTGCTTCGAGCGCTCTGAGAGGGTTCACTTCGGTGACTATAACGTTTGCGCCCATCCCCTGGGCTCTCATGGCTATGCCTCTTGCGCACCAGCCGTACCCGCAGACGACGAAGTTTTTGCCGGCCAAGAGTATGTTTGTGGCCCTGAGGACACCGTCTATGGTGCTTTGCCCCGTGCCGTAGCGGTTGTCAAACAGATACTTCGTGTAAGCGTCGTTGACTGCTATTATCGAGTATTTGAGTGCTCCTGCTTTTTCCATGGCTCTCAGTCGGAGGACGCCGGTCGTGGTTTCTTCCGTTCCGCCCTTGATGTGCTGCAGGGCTTCTGTTCTCTTGCTGTGCACTGTGCCCACGAGATCTGCGCCGTCATCAAGCGTTATGACCAGCTTGTGGTCTAGCGTTCGCTCCACGCACCAGTAATATTCGTCCGTCTTTTGTTCACGCCACGCGAACACGTGTACCCCTTCTTCTGCGAGGGCAGCTGCCACGTCATCCTGCGTGGAAAGAGGGTTCGAGCCGCATAACGCGACGTTGGCGCCGCCGGCGAGGAAAGTTTCGATGAGGACTCCTGTTTCTTTCGTTACATGTAGGCATGCGCCCAAGGTCAGTCCTTTCAGCGGTTTCTCTTTGCTGAATCTTTCCTTGATTTGGCACAGAACAGGCATATGCTTTGAGGCCCATTCTATCTGTAAGTGCCCCTTGGGGGCCAGAGACGGGTCTTTAACTTTGAAGCTCTCCATGATGTCTTGCCTTCTCTTACGTTGATTCATATTGACTATTTAACGTTGGCGTTCAGCCTGTCAAGAAGGCTTCTTTTGGCCTTTTCGGCGTCCTCCATAACTCTATCAACATCCAGCGTGGTTAGCTTTCGGTTTTCCATGACGATGTTGCCGCTTATTATTGCTGTTTCAACGTCTGAGCCTTTTGCTGCGTAGATGAGGTGGCTTGTGTCGTTGTACATTGGGCAGAGGTGCGGTTTATGGAAGTCCAATATTATCAGGTCTGCTTTCTTGCCGACTTCTATTGATCCTATCTCGTTTTCCCACGATAGGGCCTTGGCGCCTCCTGTTGTGGCCATCTCCAAGACTTGCTCCGCAGGCATCAACGTCGGATCCTTGTTCATTCCTTTATGCAGAATAGCTGTGGTCTTCATGACTTCGAACATGTCTGCGGTGTTGTTTGAGCAGGGGCTGTCGGTGCCAAGCGAAACCGTGATGCCTCTGCTGAGCATCTTTGGAACAGGGCTTATGCCTGAGGCAAGTTTGAGGTTTGATATCGGGCTATGCGAGGCCTTCACCTTGCGGTCTCTCATGACTGCCATATCCCTGTCTGTCAGCGCTACGCAGTGTGCTGCGACCACATGTTCGTCTAAAGCGCCCAGCGAGTCCAGATATTCCATAAGGCCAGCCTTCAATGGCACGTTGAAGGCCTTCCGTGTCTTCTCTTCTTCATCGGCGGTTTCGGCAACGTGGATATGGCCGATTACTGGCGCCTCTTTTGAACCGTATTTCTCGTTCAGTTCGCCTCTGATGTCCTTCAGCTCCTTCATGTATTCGGGGTCAACGGTGTAGGGTGAGTGGGGGTCGACGCTTGTGCGGATCAGGCCGTTGGCTTTGTTGTGCCATTGTCTTGCGAGGCCTGCTAAGGCCGCTTTGTCTTCCTTCTTTCTCCATGAGAAACATACGTGGCCGACTACTCCTCTGAGTCCTGCGTCTGCGAACGCCTTGGCCTCGTTTTCCTCTGGAAAGTAGTGGTACATGGTGTTGACTGTGGTGGTTCCGCTCATTATGGATTCTGCGGCCGTCAGCAGGGCCCCTACGTAGATGTCGTGTCTGCTCATGTGCTTCTCTATAGGCCAGATCCATTTTTCCAGCCACTCTTGAAGGGGTAGGTCGTCAGCGTAGCCTCTCAGCAGGCTCATGGCCGCATGCTGGTGAGTATTCACGAGTCCCGGCATGACAACCTTGTTTTTCCCGTCTAACCTCTCGTAGCCTCTTCCGTACTTGTGTCTAAGATCTGATGATTTTCCGAGGTCAGCTATTTTGCTGCCTTCGATGGCAACTGCGCCTTCCCGAATCGTTCTTCCTTTACACGTTATGACCGTTGCCTCGTCTATCAGGAGGTTCATGAATCTTCGCTCTAGTGTGCTGTCTGTGTTGAATTTAAAGCTAAGTGTGGGCGTTCGCAGTTGAAGGCACAATCTAGAAATAGGTGGCAGAGATAAATTCTGCTTGTGAGTTAACGATGAGTGCGTCCGAAGTCTATGACGCTTCCGTTTTTCAGCTTATGTTTGTTCTTTTTGGAGGGTTTTGCGTCTTGATGAGTCTTCTTAACTGGTTTCTCCGTGACTTTGCGGAAACTGAGGATTAAGTGATCTACTGGCTTGTTGCTAGCAGAGAACCCTATATTCCCAACGACGAGAAGCGGCATCAGCATTTTGAGTTCAAGACTGTGATGATGTTGGCTTTCGGCATCCCGTTCTTGCTTGGCGGGGTTCTTGTCTCGCTTGTGCCGCCGAGCCTTGCGCTTGAGTATGGCGTTCTTGGAGGGCTTGCAATGGCCCTTTCAGCTCTTCTTCTGCACTTGGTGTTTGTTGCTGACGCGGCTGAAAAAAGTCGGGAAGAAGACGACGATGCTGAGGAGGCACAGACTGAAAGGCTTCTGGAAGACGAAGACCACGGACGACTCAGAGACTAGGCTGTCGGTTCGTTGTGGCTAAGGCTTATTTTTCTTCCTGCTGTATATTGATGTTGGAGATGCTGTTTGGATAGTGTAGACAAGGCTTTCTGGATTCTGCCGGTGCTGGGGTTCTTGGATGTTGTGTCGACGCTATACGTGACGTCTTTGGGGTATCATCCTAAGATGCTTGAGGTCGGGTTTTTCGCGCGGCTTTCTGGCGCCCCTGGCCTTGTGTATGGCTTTGCCGTTCTCTACCTGCTTGGCCTAACCGCGCTTGCGTACGCGTTGTGGTATGTCAAAGGCAAGTGGCTGGACCCACGCTATTCTGCCGACAAAGCAGTTTTCCTGCTTCTCGTCATGATCTTGTGTGTCCTCTACGTGGGCGTTACTGCGGCGTTCGCGGGCAACCTCCTGTTACCATACGTCGCCGACGGGTCCATCTCGCAGATGACGTTGACTTTGGCGTTATATTCGAGCACAGCCTTCAGCTTAGGCCTTTACATCTGGCGCGATGTTGTTGGCTGGGTGAGAACGGAAGGAGACAGGAAAGAATAAAGGCCTTAGAGCTTTAGGTGGATTCTCTTCAAGCGCGCTTACCTGATGAGGACGAGCACATTAAAGAATAAATAGGGTTACTCACTAGAATCTATCGTTGGTGGTGGTCGGGTTTGAGCGTCAGAACCTTGGAGGACCTGCGGCGAAAGCTCAAGGAGATGGGCTGCTCCGACAGAGCAGTTCAAGAGATTCTGAAATGGTTCACGCCAAGCAACTCCGATCTCGACTAGCATGGCCAAAGGTATCTGCATTTTCACAACGGCAATAACCGTTTCGGGCCTTTAGCGCTCAACCATTCTGCTTTCCATATTTCTCGTCTAGTACCGCATCGAAAAGCCTTGCGACCTGCATGCCTATTGGAAACCCCAAGAGCAGGCTCTTGAGACTGACCGAGTAATAGTGTGCTGCAAAAGGCTCAAGCTTCTTGACTTCCTCTAACCATATGTGAAAATTCTCAACCTCTATTTCAACTTCTGTTCCGAGTTCCTCTCTAGTTTGTAGGTCAGCTTTTTCATAAGCCTCTTTGCGTGTTCTAATCGTTTCAGCCATGTCTCTCTGGCTATATTCCTCGTAGAGTTCGAAGCTTCTTGGCTGGCTCTTCCGAGTTTCGTATGCTTCAAGTTCGGCTGCGAATTCATCGGTCCTTGATTGCATGAACAGAGCTTTCAGGGCTTGGAATATCTTGTTTGTGAAGGCTCAGTTCATATTAAGAGTTCATGCAGAACCTATGGAAATGGTTCAAAACGCTTGGCTTTTCTATTAATCTTTCACAGAAAGCTGTAGGCTAGTATTTCCGAAAAGAGCAGTGCCTCTTGCCGCAAAGGTTTAATCTCGCTTTGTGTCAACTCGGTTGCAAGAGGTGTCCAGTTGAGGGAACCTTTTGCCGAGTTTGTCAAAACCGAGTTAGGGCCTAACACTCTGCTGATTACGTGTGGGCTCCCGGGAACTTGGAAGACAGAGACATCAGAGGAGATTTCAAAAATCAAGGGATATCCTATCCTCCGAAGCGATTTGATCAGGCTAGAAGTTCTAAGGAATGAAGATGTCTTTGACGAGAAAGTCGCGTCAAACATGAGCAAGCGGTTGTCTGTTTACGATGAGTTGTTTCGCCGAGCAGATGATCTTGTGCAGAAGAGCAAAGGAGGCGTGATTCTTGATGCTACGTTTGTCACTCAGGAACTGCGAAGACGTGCTGCCGAGATTGCTGCAAAGCACAACATGACCTTCGTCATACTTCAAACCCACTGCTCTGAAGAGGCCTCGTTCGCGAGGATTCTGAGAAGAACCAAAGAGAACTACGAGTCAAACGCCTTGACCAAGGATGCTTATATTAGCAACAAGAAAAAGTTTGAACCCGTTGACCTGGACGACTTGAAGAAGAGGTATCCGCAACTCAGAATAACGCACTTGACAGTCGACACAGAACATGATCCTCCCGAAGATTGGCGCATAATCGGGATGGAAAAAAGGTAACTGGACACCGTCTCATCATGATGATAGATTTGCATATTCACTCGAGTTGTTCTGATGGAAGGTGGACTGCTGAGGAGATTGTCAAAGAAGCCAAGGCTCGAAATATCGGGTTAATGTCGATCACGGATCACGATTCGATTGGCGTTCAAGAGGTCGCCATGGCCTCGGCAAGGCAAAATGGGATCCGCTACCTTTCTGGCGTCGAATTGAACGTAACCTTCTCGCACCCCAAATATCACGGAGGCAAACCAGTATCGCTGGATTTCCTAGGCTACCAGTTCGACACGAAGAATAAGGAGCTAAGGGACAAGCTTCAGCTAATAGCACAACGTCGAGAGGAAAGGGCTGCCAAGATTCTGGACAATCTCAATGCAGAGTTTGCGAAAGAAGGAATTGAGAAGCTAACGAAAGACGACTTGAGCAAGATTCAGGCTTCTGTTGACGGAGCGCTCGGTAGGCCCCACATAGCAGGCTATTTGATCGAAAAGGGGATAGTCAGAACCACGCAAGAAGCCTTTGACAAGTATCTTATGAAGTGCGACGTTCCCAAATTTCCTCTCCCAATTGAAGAGGCTTCGAGACTCGTGAGAAATGCCGGAGGAAAAATAGTCTTAGCTCATCCTAACGATCCTCACGGAACCTCACTTGTGACCCTGACCAAATCGCTGTCCGAACAGACAGAGATAATACAAGAGTCAATGCTAACGCACATTGACGGCGTAGAGTGTTGGCACTCCAGAAACGACGCCCAAACAACGAATCACTACATAAACTTTGCAGGAAAACATGGACTAGTCATGACTGGAGGAAGCGACTGCCACCAAAGGCCAATCATCATGGGAACAGTGAAAATCCCCGAATACGTAGCTGAACAATTCAATCTTGAATGAGCTCTCCCCGAATAGTCCAAGCCGTATCCAAATGGTCTTAGAACCATGAACTTCCCAGACGATACTATTCTGAAAAGCTCGCTATCGCCTCTAGCATTCCCTCTGCGATGTTTCCATAGAAAAGCATTGTAAGTTCCGTGGCCGAATCCAGGGCATTCCCTCTCATAGTCCTCTTTCGAGAATGGTTCTCCTAGTTTACCTGCCTTCATAGCTTCTACAATAGCTTTGTGCACTTTGTGTTCTCTCGGCATAGTTCTCTTCCCTGATAGTTGTTTGTTCGCACTTTCATTTATTATCGAAGGGTTCTCGCATAAATGGAGGCTAGTTTGAAGTATGCATTTGCTTCTTTAGCTGCCGCCTTCTTTTCCTCGCTGCTTACGTTAGGGTCTTTGAGTTTGAAACTGGCGACTTTTCCTCTCACGTAGGCTCGGTAGCATTTGTAGAAAGGGAGGAGCTTCATCAACTCTTGATCTCCGGAGTATTTGACGTATTTTTCGGCGAGAAAGCTGGACAGGTCGTTTCGTTTCTTGAGTTCTAGGTCCATGACTAAGAAGGCAACGTCGGAGGCGACGTCAGAATATCTGAATCTTTCGTTGAATTCTATCGCGTCGAAAATGTAGATTTGATCCGCGGCAAAGATGTTACCTGAATGGATGTCTCCGTGGCAGTCTCTGATGCGGCCTTCCGCCGTTCTCTTCTCAAAGAGGGACGTGTTTCTCTTCATGAAATCCTCGATTCTCTGACGGACAAATTCGAAATCCTTCAAGGATATCGTTTTGCCGACAAACTCCCGAGTCTGGTCGAAATTTTCTTTCCAGTTAGTTTCTATTATCGCGAGCGAGCCGAACTCGCTTATTCGCTTGTCTGTTTCGGTCTTTGAATGGAATTCCGCGATGATTTTCGCTATGCTGTCGATGAGCTTGTTGTCCACTTTGTTCTCTTCGAGGAGTCTGCTTAGAATCTTTTCTTGAGGTATTCTCTTCATCTTGACAGCGTATTCGACGGTTTCTCCTTTGCCTTTTATCTTGATGGTGTTTGATTTGTTGATGGGAACAACCTCGAGGTACATGTCTCCGCACAGGCGTCTATTGAGTTCCAGCTCTTTTTCGCAGAAGAAGCGTCTCTTTTCGAGGGTTGTGAAGTCGAGGAATCCGAAGTCCACAGCCTTCTTTACCTTGTAGACAAAGCTTCTGGTTAAGAAGACGAAGGATATGTGGGTCTGGGTCAGTTCAATTCTGCCCGGGTCTTCGTCATAGGCCTCAGGCTTCATTAGAGCTTCCACAACTTGCTTCTGAACCGACATCTATTGAATCTGTCTCCTTTGAAGCGTCAGGCAATTCCCCTGTTATGGACAAGAGCTTCGATGAGCCATATAGGGATATTCCTGCGAGTGGCCTCTGAACCCCGAAGCAACAATAGACACTATCAAGCAAGAGCCTGATGAATTCGCACGAAAGATGCTACAGGCGGTCGTTCAACGCTTTGGTTGAGCGAGATTTCTTAGGTTTTCTTGATGTAGTTTAGGACGGCGTCTGCTTGTTCTTTGGTGATGTGGCCTGATTTGTGGAGGCTTTTGACTAGGTCGGAGACCTTGGCGAGGGCGTGAACCTTGTAGCCTACTTTTTCGAGGTTCTGCTTGCCGCCCTGTTCCCTGTCCACAACAACCATGACGTGCCTAACATGCGCGCCAAGCGCTTCCAGAGGCCTGATTCCCTCAACTTTAGATAGGCCCTCGCTGACTACGTCATCGAAGAACAGCACGCAATCGCCCTTAGCGACTGGCGCGCCTGCAGTTCTGCCTGTCACGCCGTAGGCTTTGTCTTCCTTCCTGACCACGACGCAGGGCAAATCAAGCAGGTAGCCTATGCTGGGCAAGATCAGCGCGCCCTTCAGCTCTATCGAGGCCAACTTGTCAACCCTATCAACCGCCTTTACCCGTCTGACCTCAGCCGCCACAGCCTCAGCCACACGGCACAGCTCCTTCGGAGAAGAAAGCAAACACGCAAGATCAATATAATACGGGCTAGAAGCACCCGACTTGATCTTGAAACTGCCAAACTTCAAACACCCAGAACGAAAAAGCGCATCTGCCACCAAAGACGCAAGACTCTCAGGCATGTCAAACCCTCCAAAGACACTGTGCTATTCCGAATATAACACTTACCAGACCGATCGCCAGACTGAAACGCTTGTGCCTAACCCTCTTCGCTCTGAGAAAAAAATGGGGAATGGGGGTATCGTCTATTGGCTGGAATTGAGTGCAATAGATGCTTGAGAGAGCCTGCAGAGGGTTCAAACATAGTTGAACCTATATATAGGGAGTCAGAATTTTTTCAAGCGCGTGTGAGATACCCGAATAGCCACTGTGCCTAGACAGCAGTCTGGAAGGCCTGAAACACGTTACTCACCCTTTATGGACGATACTATCAGCATAACGGTAATGTTTATAACTCATCGTTCTCATTGCTAAAAGACGCAAAGCGGAGATACCGATGGGACACCGTAAGACGCATGCTCCTAGACATGGCTCGCTCGCATATTTGCCTAGGAAACGTGCCAAAAGCTTACTGGCCAGAATCCGTTACTGGCCAAAGATAACGGCGGAAACGCCTAGACTTCTGGGCTTCATGGGCTACAAGGCAGGAATGACCCACATATTCGCCATAGAAGACAAGAAACGCTCCCCAGACTTCGGAAAAGAAGTTATGCGCCCCGCTACTGTTCTTGAAGCCCCACCTATGATAATATGTGCCATCAAAGCCTACACGAAGACTCCATACGGCTTGAGGTCGCTGACCGAAGCCTGGCTCAAAGACCCGCCAAACGATCTGGAACGAGTCTTCACGCTACCAGAGAACTTCAACACAGACGAAAGCCTCAAAAAGATCACGGAAAGCCTCGACAAAATCGCCAGAATCCGCGTCATAGCCATAACCCAGCCCAAACAAACCAGCGTGCCGAAGAAGAAGCCAGACATCGCTGAGATCGAAGTTGGTGGAGGAACCGTCCAACAGCAGCTCGAATACGCGAAAGGCCTTCTCGGCAAGACCGTGCCTCCGGCGGAAATGTTCAAAGACGGCCAGTACGTGGACATCGCCTCAATATCAACAGGCAAAGGCTTCCAAGGACCTGTAAAGCGATGGGGCGTAACAATACTCCAAGCCAAAGGCAGAAAAACCAAACGAGGCGTTGCCACTCTAGGGCCATGGAACCCGCATCATGTTACATACAGCGTAGCCAGAGCAGGAAACATGGGCCACCACCAAAGAACCGAGTACAACAAGCGCATCCTCAAAATCGGCGCCGACGGAAAAGAAGTCACGCCAAAAGGAGGTTTCATCAGATACGGCGAAGTCAAAGGCCCCTACATACTGCTGGAGGGACCTATAGCAGGACCAGAGAAGCGCACCATAAAGCTTCGCTATCCGGCACGGCTGCCAAGAAACGCTCCCGAAGAACCGCCACAAGTCACGCTCATATCCTTGGAATCCCCGCAAGGAAAATAGGCGGTGAAAAACGATGACCAAAAGGACTGCGAAAGTCTTCAACCTCGAAGGAAAATCAGTCGGAAAGATAGATCTTCCCCCAGTTTTCGCCACGCCGATAAGACCAGACGTCATCAAACGAGCAGTCCTCGCCATACAATCAAGCAGACGACAACCACAAGGCAGAGACTACATGGCCGGAAAACGGACGACAGCTGAATCACGCGGCACAGGCTTTGGCATATCAAGAGTGCCCAGACTAAAAGGTGGAGGAGGAAGAGCAGCTTTTGCCCCCGGAACAGTAGGCGGACGACTGGCATTCCCTCCGACCTCCAAGAAGAGAATCGTCAAACAGATTCCCAAGAAGGAAAAACGCCTCGCACTAATGTCTGCGATAGCTGCAACCGCATCAAAAGAAACCGTAGCTGCTAGAGGCCACTCAATCGAAGACGTAAAGGAAACCCCAATAGTAGTCACCAACGACCTTGAAGACCTGAAGAAAACCAAGACAGTCGAAGAAACACTTATACGCCTAGGCATACTGTCCGAACTCTACCGAATAAAAGAAAGCAGAAAAGTCCGCGCTGGAAAAGGCAAACGCCGAGGCAGAAGACTGAAACAAGCCGTTGGCCCACTCATAGTGGTGAACGAGAACAAAGGCATAGTAGAAGCAGCTCAAAACATACTAGGAGTCGAAACAGTCACCGTCGCCGACCTAAACGCCGAGATGCTTGCCCCAGGCACACACCCGGGAAGACTGACAATCTGGACGACTGACGCCATTAACAGATTGAGTAGCCTTTACGGCGCAGGAGAGGAAGCATAATGGACCCCTATGAAGTCATAGTTTACCCTTTAATGACGGAATCAGCCAGCCTGATGGTTGAGAAAGAAAACAAACTTGTCTTCGTAGTAAGCCTGAAAGCAGGCAAAAACGACATAAAGAGAGCAGTAGAGGAACTCTACGAAGTCAAAGTCAAAGGAGTCAACACCCTAATCACACCGCAAGGCGAGAAAAAAGCCTTCGTACAGCTCCAACCCGAATACAAGGCAGCCGACGTCGCAATCAAACTTGGAATACTCTAAACTGATGCGAGGAATGATTGATGGGAAAGAGAATTCGTGTTCAAAGACGAGGACGAGGCGCATCCACGTGGAGAGCTTCAACCAACAAAAGAGTAGCACCCGCCAGATATCCACTTTCACTCACGCCAAAAGACTATCTTGAAGCCACACTCAACGGCTTCATACAAGACCTAGTCCACGACCCCGGACGAGGATCACCTCTTGCGCTGGTACGATTTGAGAATGGAGCAACTTGCTACACCGTGGTTCCAGAAGGCATCCACGTGGGTCAGCAGATCCAGCTCGGCGGCAAATCCTCGGTTGAGGTGGGCAACATACTCCCCTTAGGCAGAATGCCCGAAGGCACCATGATATGCAACATCGAACTCCGCCCTGGAGACGGTGGCAAGCTTGCAAAGTCCTCAGGGACATACACGACAGTAGTCGGCCACACCCCTCAGGGAACCATGATAAAACTCCCATCAGGAAAAACAAAGTATGTAGACGACCTCTGCAAGGCCACAGTCGGCATAGTCTCAGCGGCTGGACGAACAGAGAAGCCCTTCTTGAAAGCAGGATCACAATTCCACCTCATGAAAGCAAAAGGGCACAAGTACCCCAGAACCAGAGGAAGAGCCATGATTCCTGCAGTACACCCATACGGAAGCAGCAAACGAAGCGCACGAAGAGGCACAACAGTTTCACACGGCGCGCCACCAGGACAGAAAGTTGGCTTGATCGCCGCCAGAGGTGCAGGCCGGAAGAAGAAAAGTGCACGCTCTGCTGCTATAGCAGAAGGTTTATAGCACCTAAAGTTACGAGTAGGTTGAAGAGAAATGCCGAAAGACTTCGCATACCGCGGATTCACGCTCAGTCAGTTGCAAGGCATGTCCATGGACGAGTTCATCATGATGCTTCCCTCGAGACAGAGAAGAACACTTCACAGAGGCCTGAAGCCAGAGCAGAGAATACTGCTAGAGAAAATCAGAGAATCCCTCAAAGAAGGTGGAGACGCAACAGTCAAAACCCACGTGCGGAACATGGTCATACTGCCTGAAATGGTCGGCGTCAAAATCCAAGTCCACAACGGCAAAGAATTCGTCGAAGTCTCAGTGAAACCTGAGATGATTGGCCACAGCCTAGGCGAATTCGCAATCACAAACAAGCCAGTAAGACATGGAACACCAGGCATCGGCGCCTCTCGGTCATCCATGTACGTCCCGCTAAAGTGACCCTGTCCTCCCAGTTTCTTTAGGCGCTGTAATCCTTCTCAGAAGACTTCTTGGCTGGCGGCTGCTGAGGTTGTCCTATCTGCGGCAATGGAATTGGGGGCGGAACGTTCAGTGTTCTTGATATCATTACAGATTCCAAGAAAACAACGTTTGATATTGACTGCAGTATCACTGGAGGCGGAGGCTTCTTCTCCTCGTACTCCTTATAAATCTGCTCTAGCTCGCCCTTCTCGCCAACCACGTATGCCCTTCCTTCTAGGCTCATTAGCGCAATCGAAGGATTATAGTTGATCGTCAAAACGAATGGGACTTCGAGCGAATTGTCCGCAGCCTTCTCGACACCCACTAGGTTAAGATTGGTGTTAATCTGAATAGGCGGAATAGGCTTCTTCACGTCCCAATAACGCTTGGCAGAAACATTCGTGATGGAAACGTTTACCCTAATCATTCAAACCATCAAGAGCATGTTCTCTTCGGGCGATTTAAAGGTGCTTATTTCTCGGAAGGCTTGTACCTCGTAAAGCCACAGTGCCCGCAAGTGTACCTGTTGCCGTGGTCAGCCATGAAATAACCTGGACCGCACCTCTCACAAATCGGCCGCAACCTACTGACCTTGTCACCTTCCACCTTATACAACGTGAAAATCTTCTTGTCCTCTTTCTTCTTTTTCGCAGGCTTCGGCGCTTTCTCTTTCTTCTCAGGCTTTGCTTCTTCTGGAGTCTCTACTGGTTCCTCTTTCTTTGGCGCTCCTTTCTTAGGCTCCTCCTTTTTCGGCAATTCCTTCTTTGGTTCTTCCTTCGGCTTCTCTTCCTCTTTCTTTGGCTTAGGCATATGTTTATCCCTTTACCTCTGCTCTCAGCTTCTCTTCTTTCGGTACTTCCTCCTTGGGCTTCTCTGCAGGAGGAATATTCCTCTTGATGATGTACTCGGGCTCAATCAGCTTGGCCTGCTCAACAGAATCATAAACATTCGCTACGCCAAAAGCCGTACTCGTTCCCGTTTTTGTCTCAAACTTCCTAATGAAAACCACATCTATGCCAGCCTTCAATGCAGATGCAACTGCCTTTCGGATTTCTAGCCTCAGTGGCGTGCTTCCTGTTTCAGCGTGGTCCACCCGAAACTGGACTTCCTTCCGTTTCAGCATCGGGTTTTGCCTCTCTGTGATGATATCAATTTTCATGGCTTTTCCTCTGTGCGGTGTTGACTTGATGCCCTAGCCTCTTATTTAGCTTTTCGAACAATCTTCATCTCTTTCAGTAGTTGTGCAATTTCCGCCTTTTTCTCAGGTGTTACCTTGACCACAACGATGCCTTCATATGGCTGGCCATACACGACGAGAGAATTCTCCGGAGCGTACAAGACAGCAACAAGTGCTAACAGATCCTCCTCGCCATCCACAACAATCTTCACGCTGGCACTTCCCTTCAACGCGTCCTGAATCGCATGGATTGCTTCCGCCGTTATCTTTGCCTGAGGGTTCCTTACCTGGACCGTCTTGTCCATCGTCAGCTTAGCAGGTTCCTCCACCGTTCGTCTCATGCATATGTTGTCCACGATGGCTAGCCGCGGAGGTATCTGGTTCTTCGCGAGGTTCCTTGAGACAGTGTCTCCAACAGAGACTATGAAAGGCGGCTTTTCCTTTTCCATAATATCCTTGAGGCGCTTCATGGTCTCAAAGAAGGAGCCCTTGATAAGCGTGCCTATGGGCTGTTTGAGTCTTTGGCGCAACTCGGGCGTGAGACCGTAGGAAACACTCATCCTATCTGACCTTTAGTGCATAACGCCCTTTCTCTTTGATGTTCATTGATTTCGCGATAGCCGAATTCTCAGGGTCAAAGACGATCAGCAAGCCACCAAAATCATCGCTTAAGCTCGGCGATCTGCATTTTGGGCAGGTGCTGTCCTTCGTTATGAAGTGACACGAGGTGCAGGCTTTTTCGCTCATTCAATCACCTTTTCTTCTGTGGAGCCTCCTCTTTCTCGACTGGTTTTTTCTCGCCTGTCTCCTTCGGTTTCTGCGCGTCAGACTCAATCCACTCAAGTTTTCCGAGGAGAGGCTGCCTTGCAGTGACACCGATTTTTCCAGAACTTCCCGCCCTGCCTAAAGAAACCGCCGTTATCCTGACGCGGACCTGATCCCCGCTCATCAGCTTTCGCTTGGTTTCCTTTCCCAACAGCACGCCTTGTTTCTGATCGTACGAAATGAAGTCGTCCATGAGCTGTGACACGTGGAGCAAAGCATCAATGGGGCCTATGCGTACGAAGGCTCCGAAGTCGGCAATCTCAACAACCTCCCCCTCCACTATTTCCTGAAGCTTAGGGTAGAACGTTAATAGCGAGAAGGCTACTTTGTGATAGGCAGCTCCATCCCCCGGGATTATCTTGCCAACAGGGCTGACTTTCACTTCAGTGACTGCAATAACGTAGCCTAACTCTTCGTCGACGACACCCTCATATTTCGCCTTGACCTGGTCGTGGCCTACTGCTTCCAACGGCTTGCCGAACGTTTCCGGAGGAATACGAATGGTGTCTTCAAGCGTTATAAGTTTGAACAGGAATCATAGCCTCCCGTCAGTCTCCAATCGAGACTTTTGTCTCACATAAATCACTGGCACATTTATATCTCTTAGCCTCTTCCTCAGCTGTCTATCATTCGTAAAGACAGGACACTTCCACTC
>CAZUFK010000003.1:0-61107 GCA_964619695.1 uncultured Candidatus Bathyarchaeia archaeon | reverse complement strand
GAAGCCACGGTCAAATGCTGGTCCAGCCTGTTCACGCCCAGAGCCATATTCTACCGCACCGAGAAAGGCTTCGCCCACGAAAAAGTCTTCATTAGCGTGGGCGTCCAGAAGATGGTCAATTCCCGAGCCGCAGGCGTCATATTTACTATCAATCCGGTCACTGGAGACCCAAGCCAGATTGTCATCGAGGGCAACTACGGTCTCGGCGAGGCTGTCGTGTCAGGTTCGGTTACGCCTGACGATTTCGTGGTTGACAAGAAGAGCGTCAAGATTGTTGAGAGACGTTTGGCTAAGAAAACGGTGGCTTATTTGCGGGACTCGAATTCGGGTAAGACGGTGCATGTTGAGGTGCCTGCGGACAAGCAGGAGACTCCATGCGTCGCCGACGAGGAAGTGCTTAGACTCGGAGAGCTAGCTAACCGCATAGAGCAGCACTATGGCAAGGCTATGGATATTGAGTGGGCTATTGATCGTGACTTGCAGTTTCCAGGCAGCATGTTCATCGTGCAGGCGAGGCCTGAGACAGTGTGGAGCCAGAAGGTCGCTGAGACGCCGAAGACCGCGGAGGCCAAGCCTGCTGAGGCTTTGAAGGTTGTTCTCAAGGGTATGGCTGCAGGCATGAGGGGCTATGGCTCGGGCAAGGCCAAGGTCGTTACAAGCATCGAAGAAGCCTCCAAACTGATGCAGAAGGGCGACATACTCGTAACGGAAATGACGAACCCTGACTACGTGCCGTACATGAAGATGGCGTCGGCAATTGTCACCGACAAGGGTGGAGTGACATGCCACGCGGCTATCGTAAGCCGTGAGCTGGGCATACCGTGCGTTGTGGGTTCGGACAAAGCCACGAAGCTAATGATTACAGGCAAAGAATACACGGTGGATTCGAAGAGCGGTGTCGTCTACGAAGGCTTGATGCAGATGGCCGAGCATCCTGCGGCTGCTGCGGGGAACTCGCGTGTGCCGGGGATGGTTGGCGGCGTGTTTCAGTCGGTGCCAGTTACGGCCACGAAGGTTTACATGAACTTGGGTGTTCCTGAAAAGATTGTGGACTATCAGGATCTGCCGTTTGAGGGCATAGGTCTCATGCGCACCGAGTTTATCTTGGCGAGCTACATTGGCGAGCATCCGATGCTTTTCGTGGAGACTGGGCGAAGTCAGGATTTTGTGGATAAGATGGCGGAGGGAATAGCCACGGTGGCCAGAAATATTCAGCCTCGGCCGGTTGTGGTGCGTTTCAGTGACTTCAAGACCAACGAGTACCGTGAGCTGAAGGGCGGCGAGAAGTACGAGATCGTTGAGGCTAACCCGATGCTTGGTTGGCGTGGTTGTAGCCGCTACATTAGCCAGTGGTACGAGAAGGCTTTCAGGCTTGAGTGCAAGGCCATTCAGAAGTGCCGCAGAGAATGGGGCCTCAGAAACGTGTGGGTCATGCTGCCCGTCGTGCGCACGCTATGGGAAGCCAAAGCGGTTTTGGAGATCATGCGCCAAGAAGGCCTCGAACGGTCTAAGGACTTCAAGATATGGTTCATGGCGGAGACACCATCAATCGCCATACTTGCCGACGAATTTTCGAAGCTTGTTGACGGCTTTTCCATAGGTTCCAACGACATGACTCAGGGTATACTGATGATTGACAGGGATTCGGAGCGCCTCGGGCAGATGGGGTACTTCGACGAGCGAGACCCTGCTGTGGAGCGCATTCTCGCGCACTTGATCAGGGTGGCTCACGAGAACGGTTGCACCGTTTCGATATGCGGCGAGGGCCCATCGAATCTGCCTGACTTTGCGGAGTTCCTCGTGCGGAACGGTATTGACAGCATTTCGGTGAACGCTGATGCGGTGGTGGCTACGAAGAAGCTTGTGGCCAGCATTGAGCGGAAGCTGATTCTTGAGCAGTTGGCTGAGCAACAGGAGCGCGCCTTGGGCAGGACGATTCGCAAGCCGAAACAGGTCTGGGAATGGGCAGTAGAAGGGTAAACAACAAATCCACCTTCCTTCCATCTAGTACGGTTTGAGGGTTTCTGAGAATCTTGGGTGTGTTTGTATGAAGCATTTTGACTTGGAAGAGGAGAGAGTAAAACAGGAAATCCTGAGGCTTGGAGCCAAACGTGTTCTCATTCAGCTGCCGGAAGGCCTGAAGCCAGAGGCGCCGCATCTCGCGAGAATCGTCGAAAAGGCAGGTGCTCTGCCGATAGTTTCAGCCGACCCGTGCTATGGCGCGTGCGATCTGGCCACGACGGACGCGGAGAACTTGGGCGTGGACATGACCATACATTATGGTCATTCGAAGATGGTGAAGTATGAGCGTGTGCCCACGGTGTATGTTGAGGCTCGGGCCACCGTGAGCGTGAATGAGGCGGTTGAAAAGGCCTTGCCGCTGCTTGAAAGGTGGTGCAAGGTAGGGCTCGCCACGACGGTTCAGCACGTTCAGATGCTCGACGTTGTTCGGGAGTTGTTGACGCGGGCAGGCAAGACAGTTGTAGTGGGCGACGCCGGGCGTTTGAACTATCCGGGGCAGGTGATAGGCTGTAATTACAGTAATGCGCAGTCGGTTGCGAAGGACGTTGAGGCTTTCCTGTTCGTGGGAGGCGGCCTGTTCCACGCGATAGGCGTGGCGCTATCTACGCAGAAGCCTACGATAGTGGCTGATCCCTACGACAACAGGGCCTTCTCGATTGACAAGGAGACTGAGAAGATCGTGAAGCAGCGATGGGCAAGCATTGAAGAAGCAAGGAAGGCCGCAAGCTTTGCAGTGATCGTGGGGCTGAAGCCTGGGCAGAAGAAGCTTGAAGAGGCATTGCAGATCAAGCAGAAGCTTGAGGAAGGCGGCAAGACTGTGATTCTGTTTGCGGCTGAGGAGGTTACGCCTGAGGCATTGATGGAGTTTCCGACGATAGATGCATACGTGAATACCGCGTGTCCGAGGATTTCGTTTGATGATGCTTCGAGGTTTCGGAAGCCCGTGCTGACGGTGAACGAGGCTTTGGTGGTTGTGGGCGCGTTGTCTTGGGAAGAGCTATGCAGAAAAGGCTTGTTAGAAAACTAGACCTAGAACGCCTGCTCGCACAGGCCAAGCCGCATCCTTCGCCGAACCCAGCCCTCGAACAGTACATGACGCCCACCGACGTGGCGGCAACGATGCTTTATCTTGCGGCCTACACATACAACGACATAGTGGGCAAGACTGTTTTGGATCTTGGTTGCGGCACGGGAAGGCTGGCGTTGGGCGCTGCCTATCTAGGCGCCGGACAGGTTGTGGGCGTGGACTTGGATAAGGCCTCAGTCAAGATGGCGCTCGAAGCCTCGCAGCAGACAGAGCTGCGATCGAAGACGCAGTGGGTTGCCGCGGACATAAACACTGTGCGCGGAGGGTTTGACACGGTTTTGCAGAATCCGCCTTTCGGCGTTCAGAGGCGAAATGCTGATCGCAGGTTTTTGGAGAAGGCCCTGGAAGTAGGCAACATGGTCTACTCGCTTCATAAGAGTACGCATGACAGCGAGACCTTCAGGAGACGGCTTGGCCACAGCAAGGGCGACGTTGTGCCCGTTTCGCCTTCGCCTTTCTTGGCAAGGTTCATAGAAGATCATGGCGGAGTGATCGTGGCTGTATATGCCGTGTTGATGTCGATTCCCCACATGTTCAGCTTCCATGCTGAGAGAAGACACGAGTTTGTGGCTGACCTGTACGTGATTGAGGGCAAAACGAAGTCTTCTAGAGCGCGGTAGCGAAGTCTCGCCTCATTTGGGAACAAAAGGTTTATTGATAGGCTTGAAAAGTAGAGTTATGTCCATTTGGTGAACGTTTAGGCTTGATGTTAAGCGTTTGACTGCATGGATTTACCGCACTGAAAGTGAGTTGGGATGAGTAAGACGTCAGAGCAGAAGTCAGGACAGCTTGTCGTGCCTGGTGACCGTTTGGGCGTGATCGAGGAGTTCATTCCGGATGCTGGAACCTACGTTCAGGACGGCGTCATCTACTCGAAGGTCGTTGGGCATGCCTTAGTTGATCTTATGCAAAAGAAGGTTTCGGTTTTTCCGGTGGGCAAGGTAGCGAAGGTTCCTAAGGTCGGAAGCATCATTGTAGGTCAGGTTTCAAGTGTGCAGACGCAGACAGCGTCTGTGCGTTTCTCGCAGGTTGACAAGAAGCAGATTGCAGGCTTCTTCAGCGGAGTGCTGCACGTGTCTGACGTGCAGATGAGGTTCGTGGAGTCGATGTTCGACGTTTGCAAACCAGGCGACATCATAAGAGCCAAAGTGATCAGTGAGAAGAACAGGACCTATCACCTATCCACGCAGGACAAGGAGCTGGGCGTGGTTTACGGTTTCTGTTCGAACTGCGGTCAGGCCTTGGAGCAGAAGCGGCAGGGCATGAACTGCCCAAGGTGTGGCAGTATAGAAAGCCGCAAAACCGCAGCAGACTACGGCAAAGGGTCAATCTCCATCAAGGAGGAGCATGACTGAATGAATGTTAAGGTGTTGAAGAAAACCTCAAATGAACTCAAGATAGAAATCGAGGGTGCAGGCCACACGCTCTGCAACCTGATCCAGAGAAGGCTCGTGGAAGACGAAACCACCGATCTGGCTGGATACGACATGCCACACCCGCTGGCCTCAAACCCCATAATCTACTTGCGCACCAAAGACGGCGTAAAGCCTGAAGCCACGCTGCGCAAGGCTGTAGAGAGCGCACGTGGTATGAACAAAGAGTTCAGCAAGGAACTTGACAAGGCTCTCAAGAAAGCCTGATTCTGCTTTTGGCCTTCTCCAGCAGCTGAACCAGTCCCGCGACCAGTTCGCTAGCCTCTTCTAAAGCTGTCACGCTTTCCTCCAGCGTAATGCAGTCGCTGAACCATGCGTAGACTAGGAGCGCTTCGGCGGCGTCGGCCAGCTTGTGGCTTGTCATCCTCGAAGGCATAAGCTCCCTCAGTCCCGCCTTTCGCAGCGCCTCCGCAAGCGCAATTCCCTTTACCTTCTTTCCAGAGGGCTGCCTGTTTCTGATAGAGAGGGCAAGTGAGTAAACGAAGTTGATGTAGGCGTCTCCTAGGGACGCCAGCTCGTGGTCCGTGAGCACTTCAGTCAGATTGCGGTGGTCTTTCATGAATATGGACGCGCGTGGAAAGGCCTTCAAACGTGCCGCCTCAGGGCTGCCAGTATGATTCGCTATGCTTATAACGCCTCTTTCCCTCATGTTCCATTGGTTGCAGTGTGTGGCTTTGGCTGTCAAGGGTTTTCGCATCGTTAAGCCTGAGGTTCGCGTATTGGGCGTGGACGACGGGGTGTTTGCACCTCGTTCTAGGGGTTTCGCCACACTCGTTGGCGTGGTGTTCAGGGGTGGCTACTGGCTTGACGGCGTCATGCACACAAGAGTCAAGGTGGACGGCCTCGACGCAGGCAGGAAAATCGCAGATATGATTCTCAAATCGCCTCACCACAAGCAACTGCGCGTAATAATGCTCAACGGCGTGACGTTCGCAGGCTTCAATGTGGTGGACATAAAGAAGCTCAACGAAGAAACAGGCCTTCCCGTAATGGCGGTGACGCGTGACAAGCCAGACGAGAAGAAGATACGCGAGGCGCTCAAGCATCTGCCGAAGGGCAAGGAACGGTGGGAGGCCATGCAGAGCGGAGGCCAAATACATGTTGTCCAGACGCGCGGCAAATCTGCGAAGGTTTACGTTCAGGTTTCAGGCATTTCGCTTGAGGATGCGGCGAAGATTCTGCGGTTGACTTCTACGCGGAGCAATGTTCCTGAGGCGTTGCGCGTGGCGCACTTGATCGCCTCGGGCATCACGGGCGCGTAGCCTTGATCTGTATTGGTACAAGAAAAAGTTTAAATGAGACAATGCTAAGGGAAAAGGAACGGACAACGGAGCAAGGGCTTATGGAATTTTGTCCAAAATGCGGATCACGTCTCGTGCCCAAGAAGGGAAAGTCAAGCAACCCTGAGTCGATATCGCTTGTTTGTCCAAAATGCGGCTACAAGAAGCAGCCTCAAGGCAAGAAGGTTGAGCCGAAAGTCGCCAAAGTCATCCAGCACAAACCGCAGGAACTCGTGGCCGTAATCGGCAAAGAAGAGCAGAAGCTTCGAACGCTGCCCACCGTTAGAGTTGAGTGTCCAAAATGCGGAAACAACACGGCCTACGTCTGGCAGGTCCAAACGCGGGGCGCAGACGAATCTTCCACCCAATTCCTACGATGCACAAAATGCAGCTACACATTCAGAGAGTATAGCTAGACTCAAGAACTCCGCTAGGAATGTTCACTTCCATACTATGCCTTGTCAGGATGCAGTGTACGTTTTTCCATAACTTGCTGTCACCGCTACGACGTCCACTATGTTTATCACTCCGCGCGGTTCGGCTATATCACAGCGAGGATTCCAGCCTCGACTAGATGGCGTGGACCCACAGGCGGCGCACACTGCAATAACATCATAGATGTCAACTTTCAAATCCTGATTGACATCGGCAAGATCCCAGCAGACATAGAACTCCACTTTGTCGGTAACAGCAATTTCTCTTATGTTGACTGAACCTGTGACTGCCCACATTCCAATGAGTCCCTCAGGATGCTCTGGTTTAGGCAAGAGGAAGCTTGCGGTCGCAATCCCTGACGCATTGGTTCTTCCGGAAATGAAGAAATAGTCCTCGCTTGGTTCAACTACTTGAAATGTGACATCCTTGTTTTGAACTGGCCATTCATTGTAGGTCACGTTCGCGTACAAGATCACTTCTTCGCCAAGGACGAATGAGAAACAAGGGGCAGAATGTCCCCTTCCGCCTTTTTGAGTGAACACGTCGATACTTCGCCCGTCAAAAGCTCCAAGCCAATATTGGCCATCCGCCGGTTGATCATGTGGCATTGCTATGACACTTGGTTGGCCAATTAGCACTACGATCAAAACGCACATTAGCAGTACTGCTTTTCTGAGCATACTACTCTCGAATCTTGCTTATAGGTGGCGTTGGCCTATTATGGCTTTTGGAAAAACCTGTTTGTCTTCTTAGTCTAAGGATAACGTCGAATTTTTCCATAATTCCTGCACACTTTGACTACGTCAAAAATGTCTATGACACCGTATGGTTCAGCTATGTCCGCATTGACGTTCCATTGCGAATCAGAGGGCTTAGTGCCGTAGGAGGCGCAAACCTTGACCGCGTCAAAAATGTTGACTTTGCCGTCGTGGTTGATGTCTCCTTCCATGAAGAGGTTCATCAAAGGATAAGCATCTGTATTGTTTCCATCGATCACGTAAGGGCTGTCGCCTATGCCATCTCCGTTTCCATCAATCCCCGTGTAGTCGCTCCAATAGTTTCCGCCTGACGGATAGCCTGCGTTCCAGATGTTTGATGAGTTGTGGTCGTATGCGTTTTGAGAGTTGTTGACCATGTTGTTGTGATAGATCAGGTTGCTGTTGGAGGACTCTGATTGCAGGCCCATTCCGCCGTTGTCAAATATGGTGTTGTTGACGATAACGTTCTGGTCAGAATGCTCCAATTCCACGCCGTTTCCATCTGCACCGATTCCGCCAAACACGGCATTGCTGTCCACTGTGTTGTTGCTTGAAAAAGACAGGTAAAGGCCACAACCGTTCCTTCTTGATATCACGTTGTTGCTTATCACGTTGCTATAGGAGTACGAGAGAACCACGCCTCGGCTGGAATTCTCTATTACGTTTCCACAGATGTGAGCAAACCAGCAATCGTACAGGCAGATGCCTTCAGGCCCTACACTATCATAGGTTATTTTCACGTTGCTTACGCTAGTGCCATTGCAGGCGTTCAAATAGAATCCGCGCGCCCCATTCTGAACCACAAACCCACTTATGCTCACGTTACCAGAATCCACGCGAACCACGTCTCCAATCCCATCCCCATCAATGATCGTCAAATCCCTGTTCTCCCCGATCAGCGTCACTGTCTCGTTTATCACGATGTTTTCATGATATGTTCCCGACGAAACGAGTAGCGTGCCTCTTTCATTTGCTCCGTTGATTGCTTCTTGGAGGGAAGAATATCGAACATAAACAGGGTATCCGTCGCTTATCCAGGCGGCTATTCCTCCAAGCATGTTGAAAACGTACAGGAAACCATCGTCTGCAAGGATCTGGCTTGCTTGGCTGCTTCTCCCGCCCAGCTTGCAGTACACGAGAGTCCTATCAGCCTTGTTCAATTCATTCAGCCTTCCCGCCAGCTCGGCGAGTGGGATCAGCTTCGCATTCCTGATGTGGCCTGAATCATATTCGCTCCGAGTTCTCACGTCCAAAACCACGAGGAACGGATCCGAATCGACCATGTTCTTGGCCTGCGAAGTTGTGACATCAGTATAGCCGCTTCCTGACACCACCAACGCCGAAGAGCAACATAGCAACGCAGCTAAGAATATGCTCAGAAATATCCTCATCGCCTCCGCTCTCCCCATAAACTAAACGCTTCCGAGAACTATTATTCTTTTTGGAAACAACATAGCCTACGTGTGGCAGTCCAAACGCGGGGCGCAGACGAATCTTCCACCCAATTCCTACGATGCACAAAATGCAGCTACACATTCAGAGAATAGGGCAAAATTCAAAGACTCCGCTGGGAACATTTGTCTTCCATATTCTGCGTAGGTGTGTCTACGCTGGAAAAGAACCAGAACAGATGGATAACTGTTATGCGTGTACGTGCCTTTAATGGCCCTTCACGTGGCCCGTTCTTTTCTTTGCTCCAGGCTTCCTTCGCATAAATGTTCGGATTCGTGGCATGATCTTATCACCAATCACGTGTAAAACCAACTGTCCAAAGAAAAGCATAATGAACTCGTGCTCACTATCCGGAATCCAACCTGCGCGAGAAGGCTACACACGGTTGAACCTATATATACGGGGTATAATTTTTTTCTGAGTGTGTGTGTCCTGCGTTCTGTCTGGCGGTTGTTGGCTTAAGGTTTTTATGTGTAAACAGTTTTAATAGGAGACACCATAATACACCTACGAAAGGAGAACCAACTTATGTTCAAGCTCAAGGTCTCAGACGCTAGACTTCTCCGAGACATGATTACAAGCATAAGCATACTTGTTGATGAGGCCACGTTCAAACTTGCCCCCGAAGGCATAACCCTCCGGGCCATGGACCCCTCACGCGTAGCCATGGTGGACTTCGAATGGCCCAAAACCGTCTTCGAAGAATACCAATGCGATGCACCCGCAAAGATGTGCGTGAACATCACCGAACTGCTAAAGCTTCTGAAAAGAGCAGGTAAAGACGAAACCGTAGAGCTTTCGCTTGACGAGAAAACAGGTAGACTGCAAATAAAGATTGCAGGCAAGTACGCCCGCAATTTCACCATGCCCACACTTGAAGCCTCCGAAGAAGAAGTCCCCACACCGAAGCTAACCTTCAACGTCAGAATCAAAGCCACCACAAGCGGCCTAAGCCAAGCCATCGAAGACGCCCAACTCGTAAGCGACCATGTCCGCATCGAAGCCGACCCCGAAAAGCTTGCCTTCAACGCTTCAGGCGACCTAATGGGCGCCGAAATCTCGCTGCCAAAGGGTAGCGACACAATACTAGATCTCGAAGTCAAAGAGCCTTCGAAAGCCACGTTCAGCCTCAGCTACCTCTCCGAAATCATCAAAGCCGCCTCCAACACAAGCGAAATCGGTACACTCGAATTCTCCAGCGACATGCCCGTCAAACTCGACTTCCAACAGGCCAAAGAAGGAAAACTAACGTTCTACCTGGCACCAAGAATCGAAACGGAATAACGAGAAACCCCAAAATGCAACGGGCCACAGCCAGATTCGCCAAAAACGATCTAGCAAAATATCCGTTTCTCAAAGAAACCACTGACTACGTGAGGAAACTAGATTTCAAAATCGAAGACCTCACCAGCCCCGAATTTGCCCAAGTTCTTGAACGTGCCGAAGAAAGAGTCGAAGAGGCCATTCTGGACACGCTTGTCAGCCGCCAACTCCGCAACGAAGACGTTGAAATCCTCTCGTTCCCCGTGGCGATTATGCTCACCGTGGCCACAAAAAACACCTTCATCCAAAAAAGATACGCCCTCGCCGAAGCCAAACAAACCTTCGAAGACCTCAAAACTGAACCCAAAGAAAAACTCCAAATCCTCACCCGAAACTTCAACTGGAAACTCGAACCAATCCAAAACCCCATGCCGCCCTACGAGTTCATAATACACTTCACCGACTACCTAAGAAACACAACGCATTTGCGCGAAGGCAAATGGAAACTTGTTAACCGCGCCCTAGACCAAGGCAAAGTATACCTCACAAGAAACGAAACCGCCCGACTGCTAAGCGAAGAAGTCCGTCGACACATCGAAAAACGCCAAGACGCAAAAGACATGCCGAAGTTGCCCGCTGAGATACTGACCATAGCCGAGAAGGTGAAAAAGCTCTCAATCGAAAAAATCGGCGAGAACGAGATGGAAGGCTTCCCCAAAGTCGTCGTGCAGACAGCCTTCCCGCCATGCATCAACGCACTGTATCAAGCCTTCTCGTCTGGCCGTCACCTCTCGCACATAGGCCGCTTCACGCTGACCTCGTTCCTCATAAACGTCGGCATGCCCACCGAAACCGTCATCGACCTCTACAAAGGCTTCTCAGACTACAACGAAAGAATGACTCGCTATCAAGTTGAACACATCGCAGGCGACAAGGGCTCGCGCACACGCTACACGCCTCCCAGCTGCAGCACCCTCAAAACCCACGGAGTTTGCGCAAGCCCAGATGATCTGTGCAAAAGAATACGCCACCCATTGAGCTACTACCGAAGGAGAACCTGACCATGCTTAAACCTTCAGTGAAAACGGCTTGATTAACAATAGGATTTATATAGTAAGTATGAGACTACTGAACACCACTTAAGGCGGTAAACCCAGCAATGAACACGCAAGCTCCTTGCACGATAGACTTAGATGTCAAGGAGGAAATAGGAAGCTTGCGTCTGAGTTTCACAGACGATTTCCGCCCATTCTTCGAAGGAGACCTAGCAACAAGATCCAAAATCGGCGTGATCCTGCCAACCTACTGCGAAGCGGCAAACATTGAGAAACTGATCACCGAAATCGAGGGCCTAAACCTACGACTTTCAATTCTCGTACTGGACGATTCAAGCCCCGATGGCACGGCAGACATTGCGAGGACTCTCCAAAGAAAATACCATAACATTCTGCTTTTCACAAGACCGAGGAAAACTGGACTGGGAACCGCAATAACAGATGGATTTAAGGTGTTCCTGTCGCTAGAAAATCCGCCAGATTATATCGTGACAATGGATGCTGACTACTCTCACAATCCCCGAGATGTCCCTCGCGTGGTGGCAGCCGCAAAGGAAGGCAAAGGGCTTGCGATAGGAAGCAGATACCGCAAAGGAGGAAATATAGAAAACTGGAGCCTATTCCGACTGATAACAAGTCGGATAGCTAACCTCATAGCATCCTCAGTCGTCAAGGCCCCAATACGGGATTATACGAGTGGCCTACGATGTTACTCAACAAAACTCGTCAGAGCAATCGTGAACGATCTACATTGCCAAACCTATGAGATACAGATTGAAACTATCCGCCAAGCGCGTAGAAGGAAATTCAGTGTTAAAGAAGTCCCGATGACTTTCGTAAACCGGAAAAAAGGCAAGTCAAAACTGAGCCAGAATGAGATCCGGGAATTTCTCTCCTATATCACGAAAGTGAGACTAGGGAAGAAATAGGTTCTTTCATTCTCTGAACGTTCTAATTAGAAGATCCCTCACTTATTGGCGACTTGATCGTAGACTACTTCGAGTTTGTCAACGACTCTTTCCCACGTATACTTCTCCTTGACAAGTTCGAAAGCGTTCTTGACGAGATTCCCTCTTAACTGTTGATCTGTCAGTAGAATGCGAACGGACTCGGCAATCTTTTCAGGCGTGACAACTTCCATTAACCATGCATGTATACCGTGGTCAAGAATGTCGCCTGGTCCTCCAGCGGAAGAGGCTATCACTGGGATCCTGCTGATCATCGCTTCAATCATGCTCAAACCAAATCCCTCATATGAAGAAGGCAGGAGAAAGATGTCTGCAGCAGAATAGAACTCTCTTAGCCTTTCTGCGGTAACTCTTCCTGCCATGACAATTGCCTGTTTGACTCCCATTCTACTGGCTAGATGTGAGAGTTCACCTGAATAGTTCGCGTAATCAGGCCCAATTATGACAAACTTTGCAGATGGAAAGCTCTTAAGAATCAGCGGCATTGCCTCAATGACCTTACCCACCTGCTTGTTCCAATCGATTCTGCCCACGTAGAGCAAGATCGGGCCGTTAGATCCTACTTCGTTCAGAATTTCTTTGCTCTTCCCCAGATCCGCATACTCTTCTACACAAACACCGTTCGGAATGACCGTTATTTTATCAGGCGTTGCACCAGTCTGCAAAAGCAGTCGCACGTTGTGTTCGCTCAGTGCCACTATCCTTTCTGAATAATCAATAAGCATATGTCCAAAGGTGCGATCAAAAGCTGATTTTAGCAACGCGTTCGCTAGGGATCGCGAGGGATAGATACCGTGGGGAGTAAGCACTACAGGGATGCCTTCCCTCCGAGCCAGATAGGCCGCTTGAAATGAACTCATACACCGGTAACCATGCGCATGCACAACATCGCCTTTGATCCGCCGAAGGATACTCGACATGTTCGGTATGAACCAGAGCTCTCTGAACAGTCTTGGAACAAATAGCGGAAACCGATATACCTGTATTCCTTGCATGACTTCGGCTTGGAGAGGACAGGTTTCGCCATCAGCCTCATTTGAGGTAACGACGGTCACCTTATGGCCACGTTTCAGCAGTTCCAGAGAAATTCGGTAAACATGCTCCTCCATTCCCCCGATTGCTGGTCGAAAGCGGGACGCCACCTCTATGATGTGCATTCCTATTCTCCGCACTATCTGAAGACTACTGCACTTGTTGATGCTTAGAAATGGCGGCGTTTAAAACCTCTTCGAATCGGATTGCTAGTGTGGCCCAATCGAATCTTTCCTCAGCTGTTCGTCTGGCCTTCAGTCCCACTTCTGCCGAAAAAGTCTCGAACTCCATTATAGTCTCCAATTTCCTCATCCATTCCTCAATATTATCAGGGTCTGCGAGAAAGCCGTTTTCTCCATCCGAGACGATATCCTCAACACCGCTTACCCTGCTGGCAATAACGGGTTTCTGCATCGCCATGCCTTCAAGGAGTTTGAGGGGGCTAGCAGCGTGAGAAACTTCATTGTTTGGGAACGGAATCAAAATCACATCTGCAAGCCTTAAGATGGAAGGTATTCTTTCATAGGGCACTTCTCCCAAAGATACCACGTTCTCTCTAGGAGCCATCTTCTCAGCGCCACTGCCCACAAGCACAAACTTTACGTTCATCCTCTTGGACTTGGCAATCTCCGCCAGTTTAGATATAATGCTTATTCCCGCCCATCCATCCAGACGTCCGCAATAGATGCACAATTTCTCATCGTTGCGACCTCGAGCGCCTTCTGGTTTGCCGCAATCTGTCTCGTCAGGATGGAAAGTCTGGGTGTCAACACCGTTTGGAATTAGTGTTATTCTTTCATCTGGTACTTTCAAAGAAGTGGCATATCGCCTGACAAACCATGTTGGCACAACCACTTCAGACGATGTCTTAACGATGAAATGCTGAACGATGAGAGGTATCTTAGCCTTGAGGCTGTTTTCCCTGAGCCTAAGTAGATTGGTCGTGTATTGAGCTATGAGATCATTGAAATCCAACACAACAGGCTTTCTCCAAAGCTTGGCTTCAAGAAACCCTAGCAAGCCCGTGTAAGGACTCGGATAATTCAGTACAACGACATCTGGGTCGATCTTCTTCACGATTCCTGCGACTTTCAAAAACACAGACACGGATGTCAAGCAATACGCCAGGACCAATGACCGTTGCCATAACAAGGAGATTTTGGACGATATCGAAATGAAGTGTCCCTTGATGCCTTCATAGGCAATATCGTCCTTCACATCCAGGCTGCCACGATCAACGCTACCTCTGCTTTGGTCGGTCCTCTCGATTAATGCTCTAAACGGAGGAAAGACAATGAAATGTATTTCATGTTTGCTCGATAGTCTCTTCATGATCTCAAAAATTCTTCTATCACTTCCCAACCTAGGTGGAAAATATTCGACGAAAACTACCACTTTCATTAGGCTCATTCCCAAATGCTTCGTCGTCATACATTAGGGTTTCCAGTTTTCGTTATCTGTGCGTGGATAATGTAGCCCATAGGAAACACGCGAAAGAGGCCGATCTTGTCAAGAAATTTTCCGAAGGGCAGAAATGGTGCTTCATACCTTTCGATGCGGTACACGTGGAACCCGTGCTTTGCCAGCGATTGAAGTACGGCTTTCAATGAAGGCACGGCGACATACTCGCCTCTGTAAGCAAACGAATGCATGCTCGAAGGTAGAAAACCGAAGAAGGGTATGTACGTGTGGCTTTCGACAATCGCGTATCTGTTTGGAAACTGAATGACGAGTTTTCCCTCTTTCTTGATTACACGCTTGATCTCCTCGTAGAACATGCATCTATCCGCTATCGGTATATGTTCTATGAGGCTGAAAGCCGTAACTAAAGAGAAAACACTGTTTTTGATCGGCAGACCTGTTGCGGATGCGGCTATATGCTCGTATCGCTTTCTGTAGTTCCTTATTATGTCGACGCCAACTAGGAGTTTGGAGGCGTCGGAATCTCTGATGGACTCGAAAAGCAGTCCCTTCCCGCAGCCAACGTCAAGAAGAGAATCAACTTCGTAGCCTTTGATGGATGAAAAGTAATACTCGATTCTCTTCCTTTCAGTCTCGAAGCTTGCATCTAGAAGCCTAAAAATGCGCGCCCGAATGCTGTTGTAGATGTTATACGTTTGTGTTTCACCATTGTGTTAGGAAGTCTTTTGGCATCAGCTCGCTTTTAAGATTGTTGAATTCACAGATGATCACGGTCAAAATGCGAGATTGATCGCGGTTTGGGAAAAAGTTATAGATAGGTCATTTTTATAGAATGTGCTTCGATGGAGATCTGGGTTTGGACTTTGTTAGTATAGTGTTTCAACTTCTGATCTTCTTGTTCTGTCTTTCGTCATTGGGCGAACCTCTGAGGATTTTCATTCGGAGATTTGTTGGCCTCTTCTGCAACCTGGATCTTCTGCAAGTGTTCATATTGGACATCTACCTTGGCGGTTTTGTCTTATACGTTATTGCCATTGTTCCGCTACATCTCTTTAGCACAGTTGTGTTATACTCTATTACCTTGGTGGCGGTTGCTGTGGTCTTCTTGCTTCATAGGCAAGCGTTCATGAGGATTCTTCGGAACTTCAAGTCGGGTCCGAAAAGACCCACTTTCCAGAGTCCCAACCTTCTTGAGACCGCGCTCATCATATTGGTTCTTTCGTTCAGTCTTGTCATACAAATCCTGCCACTTAGCAGCCTCCTCTTTGGAAGTGTCCGTGACACTGCCATTCATTCTCTCTTTACCCAAGTCATAATAGAGAACGGACAAGTGCCTTTAACGATGAGACCATACTTAGCTGAGGGGATCATCTATCCACAGGGCTTCACCCCAATGGTTGCCTATGCCGTTTTGCTCTTTAACTACTTGCCTCCAGAAGCGGTCTTGTACTTGACTTCCTTTTTCAACGTGCTCACAATATTGGGTGCGTATTTTCTGGGCAAGACTCTATCGCGATATGGAAATTGGAAGATGGGTCTAAGTTTGGCTTTTGTGTTCGCCTTTGTTGCTGCATGGCCCAAGTATATTACTTGGGGAAGCAACGCGTTTGTCGCAAGTTTTCCACTGTATTTCATCTGTCTAAGTCTCTTTCCTCTTCTGGCAAAGGAGAAACTGAGCGTGAGAACGATCTTTACGGTCGGGCTTCTCTTTGGCTTTCTGTCAGTTCTGCATCTTCAAGTGTATGAAACCCTTATTGCCTCTTTCTTTGTGCTCTGGCTTTACCTAGCGATCAAGAGAGAGAAAGGCTGGCTAACAAGATTCGGATACTTCGTGGCGATTTCGTTTGTCAGTTTGCTTGTTCTGAGTCCGTTTCTTGCAAGGCAATTTTCCTTCTATCCATACCTCTATCATAATATAGGAGTTCCCAATGATGTGGCATTGCCGGTTCCACAGCCGAGCCTCTCTATTGTTCTAACAAGCGTCAATTGGCTGGTGGAGAATCTGTCGATTGACCCATTGCTCAAGCTATGTTCATTTGCCTTGGTCTCTGCAGGCGTTCTAATGATAGTGCTTTTCCATCGGAGAAATAGCGTAATCCAAACGCATGATTTTCTCAAACTAGGAGTAGCCACGCTTCTTGGACAATTGCTTATATCTCTCCTTGCGGCAATATCGCCGTATGATTTGCCTTTCTATCCTCAACTGATCATGTTATACCTTCCAATCTACTTCTTCATAGCTGCACTAAACTATCCTATATACCGTTTCTTCCACTCTCACTTGTCAAAGAGAATTCTGACGAAAGCAACTGAACCCGAACTCAGAACTAGAGAGCTTGTTGTGACAACGGTTTCAATAATGCTGCTTCTAGGGATATATGCACCTTTCCTCTATAGGAGCGTCGTTCTAGATGTCGCGGGACTCTATGGCTCCTACAGCGTTTTCGGCGTAACGACAGACCAGGATCGCCAGCTAATCATGTGGATCAAAGAGAACGTAGCGAAAAACGCCACGATACTGATCAACAATTTTCAGGCAGGGACTTTCATACCGAGCATCGCGAACCGTAAGGCTGTTTTCCCGTCATTCGGGAGTTCAGGTTCTATCTCATACCAGAGACTGGTGACATCGCTAGAAAGAAATACACTCAATTCAGCCACTCTAGATCTGATGAAACGTTTTAACATAACTGACATTTTTGTCGGGTCAGGGGTCAGTTCATGGGACAGTGGGATCCACAGATGGAACCCGTTGCTGTTCCTTGGGAATCCACGGTTTATGACCATGAAAAACTTCGGCAATGCCTACCTCTTTCACGTCAACTATACCAATACTCCCATAGTTTTCCAGGATGACTTCGAGCATCCCGGCTGGTTTGACAATGGCTGGCAAGCCCAATACGTGGGTAGCGGCCTAGGAAACGTTGCAATAACAAGCGACCTCGCGTATCTTTCCTCGCAAAGTCTGAAAATGTCGTCTCGGACAGTGTGCATCACATCGGAATGTGGGCATACGTGTTGTGTTTTCAGAGAGATCTTTATGCCTGAAAATGTGGATGTCGATCTCGCGTTTTATCTAAAGGCCACCAAGGGTTTTCATAGCGAAGATACTTTCGCGGTGGTGATTACCAACGTTTTCCGCAATCAATCGATGGTATTAACAACCCCTCACGGAGTCTATGATAGTTACGTAAACGCAAAGTCACTGGGCGGATTTGAAGGCTCGTACCATGATGACCTGAGCGCATCATGGAATCACTTCTTCAATGCGTCGTTGCCCAATCCCTTCATTCTGGAGCTTACAAACTGGGACTTTGATGGGATCGAGAACGTCGCCTATATTGACAACATCACCGTTACAGCAGAGCCTGTTAGCTAACTCTCAAAGCGGATGAGGACAGCCTAACAATGAGAAGCCCAGCAAGACCGACAGTCTCCGTCATCATACCCACTCACAACTCTGGAGAAACAATCGCAGAGTGTCTCAAAAGCATAAAGAATCAATCATACGCCAATTGCGAAATCATGATTGTTGACGATTTTAGCAGTGATGACACAATAAGAACAGCCGAGAAGTTTCAGGCACGAATAATACAACAAAAATGCAATCCGGCCTTTGCCAGAAACATAGGTATTGCTAACTCGGTTGGCGGATATGTGCTTTTTCAAGATTCAGACCAAGCTCTGGCTCCTTCGGTCGTAGAGCAATGCGTTAGGAAGTGTGAGAATGAACTGGTGGGAATGGTCAGAATCCCCGAGATCTTTGTTGGGAAAGGCTTCTGGGGTTCTTGTTCCGCAGTCTGGAAGAACTCTTACCAGGTGGTCGAGAGATTGCATGGTGAAAAAGTGATCGTATTCTCAGGTGAGCCAAGGTTCTTTGTTAGGGAACTGGTAACTCAAGTCGGCATGTTTAACACCAAACTGGTCTGGGGCGAAGATTATGATCTCTATAAAAGGCTGAAAAATGCAGGCATCAAAGAAGCTACATGCCGCTCCTGCATCTATCACTATGAGCTTGTATCTATTAAAGACATTCTGATCAAAGATCTTCGTTATGGTAAGTCCATGCCAATTTTCGTTCAGGAAACACAGGAGAAGGTTCTGTCGCAGATGTTTAAGCGCGCCTTTCTGGTCTTCAGAAAGGTTTCCAAAGACTTCAGTGGATCTCCTAGACTGATCGTTGGTTGCGCTTTCCTTCTCTACTTGAAGACGTCTTGCATGATGATAGGTTTGATAGCCGGCTTTGCCACATGATCAACAAAGGCGGGATCTGTAGATATGCTGGAAAAAGATGAATAGTCAAGTAAACACGTCTTGATCTCTTGTGTTGCCATGAATTTGAGAATGACTTAAAAGAAAGAACCTACAATGGCTTCAAGAATGTTGGGAGCTTTTCCGAATGAGTATGAGCGGAGACAAGTTGCAGTCCTACTACATGAACTGCAAACGATATTTCTTGGAACTGCACACGAAGGGTTTCGACTACTGGTTCTCTGCGTTTTTTTCCGCGCTGAAGGCACGGGACGGATGGATTCTTGATGTAGGTTGTGGAGTTGGCCAAGTTGTTAATAAGCTGTCAGAGAATGGGTTCTCCGCATTGGGCGTTGACATATCTCCCATCGGAATAAGAATGGCCACTAAGCAAGGCTCGGGAGCTTTCGTAGTAGCAAGCGCGGCCTATCTTCCGTTTCGAGACTGTTCGTTTGCCTCGGTGGGATTCCATGACTTCCTAGAGCACACAAGCTATCCGAAAACCTGTCTAAGCGAGATGGTGCGGGTTCTGAGGAATGGCGGAAAGATTGTCGCAATGGCTCCGAACTTTCTGCGAGTCATAGGTTTGAGCCGGGAATATCACTGGCATATGAGAGGCCCACGCCGAAAAATCTCAAACCTTCTCAACTTGATACGAAAAACTGCCTTGTCTAGGCTCTCCCCCCGAGCAATGCGATTTGACTTCATGCCACCGCAGCTTGACATTGAAGGTGCAGGCGGTGACACAGATGCAATTTGTGTCACCAATCCCATCGACATAAGGTTCCACCTGAGGAAGTTGAACGTTGGAATCATTGCGCAATCGGCGGCGCCTGGATATCCCGAAGGCATCGTTGAGAAGCTCGGAAGACTGCCAATAGTCAGAAGTATGTCCAGTTCCACTTTCCTAGTAGGAAGAAAGTGTGATTCCCATTGAACCTTTGAAAGACGGTGAACTGTCTAGTGAAAGACCACGGCTGTCTCGAGAAGCAAATCAAATCCAAGCTTACAGAAGATCTTGGAATCAAGAATCTGGCATGTAAAGAAAACTTCTTAAGCCTTTTGCCGATAATAAGCTGAGCAAATCCTTTTGGAAGAACGCGAAAATGGCTGACTTCTATGAAAGAACCGAGGTGATTCATGAAGTCGCTGAAGCCCAGAGAAGCAAGGTTTGTTATGATCTACTGCATGACCTAGTGGCTGAAAGATCCGAAGACGAGAATGTGACGAGGATTCTGGACATCGGTTGCGGTGACGGAAGCTTCGCCGCAAGGTTCAGAAAAGATGCTGAGATCTTTGGAGTTGATGTTTCACAACAAGCAATTGACTTGGCAAAGGGAGTCGGCGTAAGTGCATACAAAGCAGATATTTCTTGCGAAAAACTGCCTTTTGAGAACGGGTTCTTTGATGTGGTCTATATGGGAGACGTGATTGAGCACCTTTTGAACCCTGACTTTGCAGTCAAAGAAGCATCTAGAGTGTTGAAGTCCAACGGCGTTTTGGTGCTCTCGACGCCGAATCTTGCTAGTTGGCTAAACAGGTGTTTAGTGCTTCTGGGACTGCAACCTCTTTTTTCAGAAGTATCGACGGTCAAGCATTTTGGAAGGCCTGGAAGGGGAGACTTCAGTCCCGTTGGTCACCTGAGGCTTTTCACGCTTGGTGCCTTGAAGGGCTTTCTGACCTATTACGGATTCAGTATAGATAGAGTCAAAGGAGCCCATTGGGATCAACTGCCCAGATTCTTGGCCAAGGTTGACAGCATCGTCAGCAAGATTCCTTCATTGTCTTCATGCATAATTGTAGTAGCTAGGAAAAAGCAGTGGCACTGAGAGCATGCAATCTCTCGCTGGCAACTGATCATTCAGAGTAACAACATCAGGCCTCACCTCGCATCGTCCGCAAGGCCGCGTATGAGAAGTAAATCTATTGCGTGGACGAGGTTTATGATTCCAGTAGCACTCTTAGACTGTTCAACGTTACGGCCGAAAGAAGAAGATTGTTATTTCTTGACCGGAAGAGCGATAATTCAAATATCGACTGAGGAAACGCGCCTTTCCTGCTGGAACGAAATCCTTTTTATTTCTCAACAAGACGTAATCCTGAGTAAGCTTGAAGTCACGTGCTCTTATCGAGAGAACATTCAAAGATTACTACACTAATGACTATCGGCCAGACTCGAATCTCTCAATGATTGGAAAACGGGAATTTGGCTTCGCTTCTTTTGAGGGTTGGATGCTTCGTCACAAGAGCTTCAAGAATGAAGAGGAACTGGCATCTTTTTTGCGCGATTCTGTTCTGCGCGATGCTTATCTTTCTTGTGCTTACTATGAGGATCCTGAGGCTGAAATGGAAAAGAAGGGCTGGCTAGGTGCCGACTTGATCTTTGATATTGACGCAGACCACATTCCTACCTCTTGCGACAAGGTTCATGACGAATGGGCATGTGGCAGTTGCGGCTTTGCCGGCAGAGGAGTTGTGCCAGAGAAATGCCCTGCTTGTGGCGGAGAAAAGTTCGATAGTAGCACATGGCCATGTGAGGTCTGCCTAGCTTCAGCAAAGACTGAAACTTTGAAGCTTTTGGACATACTGATGGAAGACTTCGGCCTCTCTGAGAAAGAAATCCGCGTGTTCTTCTCTGGGCATCGGGGCTATCACGTTCAGGTTGAGAATGAAGCGTACAAGCCGTTGGATTCGGTTGCACGCAAGGAAATCGTGGATTATGTTTCGGGCTTGGGTCTAGACTTGTCTTCTGGCGGCCCAAGGGAGGAAGGTAGAAAGGCAAGGCAGGGATTCCAGCCATTTCACACAGAGAGCTTCAGTTGGCGCAAACGAACAGCCAGTGGCATGAAGGATTTTGTCCTCAATGCTGGTGAACAAGATCTGATAGCTCTAGGAATCGGGAAGAAGGAAACGCGAGCTTTGTTGTCTAACAGAGACACGCTTTCACGAAGCTGGCGCAGCATAGGAGCCCTGAGTAATGTCAAGGGCGTGGGTTTCGAAACTTGGAGGAAAATCGCAGAACGCAGCATTGAGGCACAATCTGCGAAGATCGACACCGTCGTTACGACAGACGTTCACCGATTGATCAGGTTGCAGAATACCCTCCACGGCAAGACTGGTTTCAAGAAAATCGAATTCCCAGTGCCCGCCCTCAGCGCCTTTGACCCGTTCAAGAGTGCAATAGCCTTCAAGACAGGCACCGCAACCGTTCTCGTTTCCAGCGCCCCCGAATTCAGAATAGACGATCAAATGTACGGTCCTTACTGTAACCAAGAAGTTGAGTTATCCACTGCTGCCGCCGTGTTACTTATCTGTAAGGGCAGAGCAGAGGTAGTGGAGTGAAATGTATAGCGAGTTGCATGACATCTGGAAACAAGAGCTCGAAAGCGCCGAGCTTCAAAAGCTGTCTCCGGATTTCTACCCTGGAGTTGCTGATTACCTGAGACGCTTGAAGGAAGAAGGCAGGATGCTTGACAAAAGGGCAGCAAAGACAAGACTTCTCCAAAGCGAAATGCGCAATGTCAAGCGCATGCTTCGCGAACTTGTTCGAACACGCTACAGGAAGCTAATCAGAACGCTGGCCAGCGGTGAGAAGATTCCCTCAGAGCTTCTGACCATTGAGGAAGAGAAGATCTGCACAAGCTGCTCGCCCATCGTGGAGGCTTATCAGAACTTTGCCAGAAGCCTTCTCAACGGGCGGATCGCTTCTATGGAGATCGCGCAAGAACGCAAGACTACAGCATTGCGTTTCCTGAAAGATGTCCCAGAGATAATTGGTGCAGACATGAAGACTTATGGTCCATTCAAGGTTGAGGATCTTGCATCATTGCCTGTCGAGAACGCTAAGATCCTCATCAAACAAGGCTTGGCCGAAAAAGTCGAAGCAGGTTGAGAAGACAGAATGACCTACCCAGAGGGCTCATCTTGCTTCGGCAGGTCGCGGCTGCCTTTTCCGCGTGCTCGCCGGCCTCTGATTTTCTCCCAGAGGGTTCGGCTTCCGATTATTATAAGTGGGTAGAGTATGATCCACGTGATGGAATACAGCATGCCGTAGAAGTTGTGGAACCTCTGAAAGTCGTAATCAGTGACCCTGAAGGTCGGGCCTTTCTGTATCGCGATCATGAAGAGGGTTACTATTCTCAGAATGTTGATGAGATAAGTGACCACGGCGCCGACTGCAAAGTAGATTGCCCTATGCCACATAGGAACGTCGGTTCTCCTCAAAAACAGCAAAATTGTGACCGTATAGATCAGAAGGCTTTCAACGCCTGAACATGGCCAAGCTATTCCGAAACTAGCCCAAGGGTAATTTCTAACCATCAAGTATGGCATGGAGCCGTATAGAGAGGAATTGACCATGCTGTACACGGTTTCGTACCCCATCAGGTTTAGCACGCGAGACGCAAGCGTGGCTGTTGAAGGAACAAGAACTTGGAACGGTGTGAATCTTCCATACGGGTACAGATTATCTATCGTGAAAAGCATCCCGATGACTCCTAGAAAAAGCGTGGAGAGTGGGAATTCTGCTAGACCTTTAGTTCCATACTCAAGGAAGACTATCAGGCAAAAAAGCACCGTGAAGACCAAGTATTCAGCTGAAAGCGCTATCAGGCTTGCATGTTGGTTTCTCAAAGGGTCGTCATGAGGGATGCTTGGCCTGACAAAATCCGCAATCGCCACATTCAATCCCTGATAATTAGCAATGATTACATACACTGTTGGAAGGACAAGTGCTGCGACCAGTAGAATCGTTCTTATGGACCTTAACCTGTTTATCTTTTTCTCTCGCAGTTTCTCCCAACATAGCACTGCCTCAAGGAAAACCAGCCAAATGAAGAAAAGATAGAGCGTTCTACCATGGTACGTTTGTTCGAAGGAATATGGATATAGAGCATATAGAATGGACATCGGTACGACAAACGCCAGAATTGGTAGCAGATTCACTACTCCTCTGAAACCTTTCATGAGTGTCTGCTTGTACTTCTGCATTCGGCAGTCCCTCGAGCGATCTCTTTCTTCCAGCAATTATGGTTGGCGATTATTTAAAAGTAGTATGGAAGCTCAAGCTTCGTATTGTGTGAACTGGCCACCGTGGCAGGGATGAGCTTAAACTGGCCAGATAGCTCTTAGATAGCGAAAAAGTATAAGTGTTTGTGCGTTTTCTTTATGCAAAGCTGGTAGTGATCTGGGTGAACGTTCCTAAAGAGACGAAAACGTACTGTCCGAAGTGTAAGAAGCATCAGGTTCATGCCGTTTCGCTTTACAAGGCCGGCAAGCGTAGAGCCTTGGCTAAGGGTGAACGTCACCATGATCGAGAGAAGAGAGGTTACGGCGGGCAGAAATATCCGCTTCAAAGAGAGTTTGCAAAAACAACGAAGAAGCAAACCTTGAAGTTAAAGTGCAAGGTTTGTGGATACCAGCGGCATAAAGATGGCATGAGATTGAGGAAATTGGCGATTGTATAAAACTTGAGGTTGATATGATGGCCGAATGGGAAAAGCTAATTCCGAAACCGAGAAGCTGTTTCATACGAGTGAAGTGTCTGAAGTGTGGCAACGAGCAGATAGTCTTCGGAAGCTCCGTGAATAGGGTTACCTGTAACGTATGCGGAACCGAGCTTGCTGAGCCTTCTGGTGGGAAGGCAAGAATCAAGGGCGAAATCGTGGCAGTCTTCGAATGAGGATGAGCTTTGTAATGGCGGCTCAGAAACCGGAGTGGCCCGAAGCGGGCGATTTGGTCATAGCCACCGTGCAGTCTGTAACCGATTTCGGCGCCTACGCGAATCTGGATGAGTACAACAAGAGGGGGTTGCTGCACGTTTCTGAGATTTCTTCTTCTTGGATCAGGAACATCCACGTTTTTGTTCGTGAAGGGCAGAAGGTTGTTTTGAAAGTTTTGCGGGTGGATCCGGAAAAGAGACACATAGATTTGTCCCTTAGGAGAGTTACAAAAAGAGAGAAAATCGAGAAGATGATGGCTTGGAAGAAAGAGAGAAAGGCTGAGACCTTGCTTCGAAGCGTTGCGGAGAAGACAGGCATGTCGGCGGACGAGGTCTACGAGAAAGCAGGTGCACTCGTCGAAAGAGAGTGCGGCCTGTACGAAGGCTTCGAGAGAGCTGCCAAAGGAGACATCGCATTTCTCACTGAAATAGGCGTTCCCGAAAAGCTTGCCACCGCCTTTGCTGAGGTCGCAAGGGAAAGGATACGCGTGTCAATGGTCAGCGTGAAAGGTGTCGTCGAGCTTCGATGTGCCAAGCCGGATGGCGTGAAAGTCATAAAAGAAGCCTTTCTGAATGCGAGGAAGGCTGAAAAGTCCAAGGAAGGCAAGTTTCGCTTCTACGTCGTTGCTGCGCCAAAATACTGCGTTGAGGCTATGGCTGAGGACTACAAGACTGCAGAGGACCTTCTGCAAAAAGTCGCCCAAAGCATCATAGCCAGCGTGGATAAATCTGGTGGGCAGGGCTCCTTCAGAAGGGAGAAATAGTGGTTTGGCTTCTGAGAAAATGCGAGAAATGCGGAGAATACACGCTTGTAACTGACGAATGCCCACGTTGCGGTGGAAAAGTCAGAGTGCCTCACCCCGCGCGTTTTTCACCCGACGACAAGTACCTAAAGTACAGAATGGCCTTGAAAAGGGAGAGTCAAGCCAGTGAAAGAAACATTCATTAAAGAACTCACGAAACTCGAGTTGAACAATCCTGTTCTGATAGAAGGCCTCCCTGGACTTGGTCTCGTGGGCAAGATAGCTATTCGCTACTTGGCCAGGCAGCTCAAGGCAGAAAAGGTTGCCTATCTGCATTCACCACATTTTCCGTATTTTGTGCTCGTAAACAAGAAAGGAAGCGTTAGGCTTCTTCGCGGCACATTCTACGCGTGGAGAAATGAGGGCGGGAAGAATGACCTTCTTTTCTTCACTGGGGACAGTCAGGCACAGACCGTTGAGGGGCAATACGAGATCTCTGATTGCTTGCTCGATTTTGCCGTGAAACATAACGTTAGGTTGATCGTCACCTTAGGTGGATACCGAATGGAGGTGAAGGGCAAACCTCAAGTCATTGCGGCTGCGACAGACGCAGAATTGCTGAGCAAGGCTCAGAAGGCCAAAGCGGTGGTAAGCCCCGTCGGAAGCCCCATCGTCGGCACGGCTGGCCTAATACTGGGCCTAGCACGCTTCAAAAGAATCGATGCCCTTTGCCTACTAGGTGAGACACGAGGATACTTACCTGACCCGAAAGCTGCCAAGAGCGTCGCAGAAGTTCTGCAGAGCCTGTTCGATCTCAAGGTTGATTTGAGTGGATTGGACGAAGAGATCGCCAAGGCTGACAAGTTGGTCACGCGTCTGCAGAAAATCGAAGAAAGAAGGGCGTCAATGGCTGAAGAAGTACGGAAAGAAGAAGACAAGAAGGTCACGTACATCTCATAAATCGCAAAGGCCTAACTCTTCCCCGAGTATCTTGACAATTTTTCCGGCTGCGTTTCCATCTCCGTACGGGGACCTTTCCGGAAGCTCTCTTGGTTGCTCCAATACTGCGTTCATGGCCTTCAGTATGCGTCGCTTTTCCACGCCGACGACTTCAGCAAAGCCTGCATTGACGGCTTCAGGTCTTTCAGTAGAAAGGCGAATAACCAAGACAGGCTTCCTGATTGCAGGCGCTGTTGCCTCTTCTTGTATCCCACCGGAATCTGTTACTATCATCTCGCAATTCTTCATCAGAACCAAGAAGTCAAGATATCCCAGCGGGGGCAGAATCTGAATGTTTCCTGATTTCAAGGCTCTAGTATATATCTTGTTTTGGCGCAGTCTCTTCTTCGTGCGCGGATGCATCGGATAGACGACAGGTATAGGCGCCTCTGCGAAGGCTTCCATAAAACCCGCAAGGACCGTTATGTCGTCGACGTTTTCCGCCCTGTGCGCCGTGGCCAGAGCGTACCTTTCAAACCGAAGGCTTTCCATTATCTGCGATCTCTTCTCTGCTATCGGCAGGTGCTGAACTACAGCGTCTATTACGGTGTTCCCAGTCACGTAGATTTTTCCCCAGACACTCTCCTTCTTCAGATTGCTCTTTGCCTTCTCCGTGGGTGCAAACAAGTAGGTTGAGATGTGGTCTGTCAGGCGCCTATTGTGTTCTTCCGGCATACGCAGGTCAAAGCTTCTCAGTCCGGCCTCAATGTGGCCGACCGGTATTCCAAGCTTCACCGTGGCCAAGGCTGCTGCAAACACCCCGTTTGTGTCCCCTTCAACCAAAACCACTGCAGGTCGAGTCTTCTCCAGAATTGGCTCAATGTGCGTTATTATTTGGGCAGTCTGCGTGCCTTGCGAAAACGCCTTGAGTTTGAAGCTGTAGTCAGGCATTGGCAATTCGAGATCGTCAATGAATTGCTGTGACATGTTGTAATCGTAGTGTTGTCCGCAGTGAACAAACATCGAGGGTGTTGCGCTTTCTCGTAATGCCCTGATCACTGGAGCCATCTTTACGATTTCCGGCCTGGTACCGACAACGACCATTACTTGCTTCATTACGCATTTCCTACTTGCGTCGTAGGTAATAACAATGGTGCATTCTTAACGTTTCTCTAGGACTCAGAATCATTTTGCCAGAATATGATTTCGGATACTTGTGCAGACTCTTGAGTTCAAGTTGGATATGTAGATAATTATCTCTAGATTGCTTAATATTTGCGACACACAATTCGTTTTATCATTCTTTCGAGTATTCCATCCCCTAAAGTAGGCATGGAGATTTGAAACATGGGTTTGTTTAGGAATGCTAGAGCCTTAAGCACTGTAGTGACGACATTGATCATCTTGGTCGTATCAGTTCTGCTTGCTACGGTCGTAACGTTCTATGCAATAAACGTCACGACCACCAGGATTCAAGAAGAGTCTTTGTTCCTGACGAAACAGCATGTATGGTACAACACTAGCGGCTCATGGGCTCAGGCAGCACTAGTAATCGTAAATACTGGCGGAAAAGACGTCGTTTTCGACAAGCTATCGGTGCGAGGACAAGAATGCCAATGGAGCAACGTCTACTATTGGAGAACTAACACCGTGACAGTCTCAAACGACTTAACCGTAACCACCAACTCTCTCAGTGGCTCAACTGCATCCATAACTGTTCAAAACGCTTCAAGAACCTTTAGCCAAACAACTGACGACTTGACTCTGAAATCTGGCTGGACTGTGGTCGTCTACATTATGAATCCCGACAGCATTGCACTGAACGACGTCGGACTGACAGTCGGCATAACGCTTTTCACGTCGAATGCTCAGTACTACAAGGAAACCAATGTTGCAGCAGCACAATAGCCGAACCTTCTTTTTTTCCACTTAGATGCTCGGCAAAGTCAAGTCTTCTTAAGGTAGTCTTCTCTAGGCGAGTATATCGTTCCTTCTCGCAGCAATTGCCCAAGAAGTTTCTCCGCTTCACCCCTTGAAACCTTGTGTTTTGTTTCCAACTCATCCAGAAGTGCTACTCTTTCAACCAAACCCGTGTCCTTTTCCATTTCCATTAGGGTCGACAAGACTATTTGCAGTCTGTCTCTCACGCTTTTTGGCTTTCCAGTCATTATGAGGTCTATGTCCATCTTGTACGAGGACAAGTCTATGCCGACTTCTTCGAGCGACCTTTTCATTATTGCAACGGCTGCTTCAGCATCTTCAGCTGACACTTCTCTTCTGAGAGCCGCGCGGGCCCTCGCCTCGGCTGTTCGTACGAGGGATTCGAGTTGGCGCGCAGTTATCGCGACTGGTGAGCCTTCGGCTTCGCTGGCTGAACGCATTGCCAGATAGAAGTCATTGAGACGCTTCAATGCATCGTCACTTAGGATTGGTCTGACTCCTTTAGCGTAGCTTATGTATTTCCGAAGCAGCTCTGAGGGTATCAGTGCCTCCGTCGCGGTGAGGCCTTTTCTGTGAAGTCCGAGGATGTGTTCAGACATTTTGCTGTCTGTTTCCTTGTTCGGCACGTCTCTTAGAACGAAGATCAGGTCGAATCTTGAAAGGATCGTTACAGGCAGTGATATGTTTTCTGCCACAGTTCTGTGAGGTTCATATCTTCCCAAGGCTGGGTTGGCGGCTGCAAGTATAGCTGTTCTCGCGTTGAGGGTGGCGACGATTCCGCCCTTTGCCACTGAGACCGTGTGCTGTTCCATGGCTTCGTGGATGGCGACCCTGTCCTCCGGGCGCATCTTGTCCATTTCATCAATGCATGCAATCCCCTTGTCCGCCAACACCAATGCTCCCGCTTCAAGGCTCATTCCGCCGCCCTTTTCCCGAATGACGGCAGCAGTTAAGCCTGCGGCAGTTGTGCCTCGCCCAGAAGTGTACAGTCCTCGCGGCGCGATTCTGGCAACATATTGCAGGAGTTGAGATTTCGCCGTTCCCGGGTCTCCCACAAGCAAGGCGTTCATTTCTCCCCTTATCGATATGTCGGGGAGAGTCTTGGCCACGCCGCCGAAGAGGATGTACATTATTGCCTCTTTCACGTGATCATATCCATAGATTGACGGCGCAATCGAGTTGACGATTTTCCGATGTATCCACGGGTCTTTTGCAAGTTCCAGTATTTTCTCTTCTTCCTCGGGTGTGGGAAGCGACGTTTCCGGTTCCTTGCCTAGCACTTCGATCGAGTTGGCGTCTATGTGCAGTGTGAATGTGCGAAGCTTTCCGACTCCTGGCAGTGTTGGCGCGACTGCGCGGGTTATGCCTACTGTTGAAACGTGGTCTCCTGGTCTGGCTAGGTCAACTATCTCGCTTCCAACCAGCTTGACGTTCAGTGTTCGTGGAAGCTGGCCAGGCGGCATGTCTTCTGGCCTTTCCTGCAGCCTGAGCTCTTGAGAATCTATGAACGTGGATTCCTCTTGGACGAAGTCGAATGGTCCCTTTGAGCCGCAGTCAGGGCTGCTGCATGCGAAGGGAGCTTTGAGGAATTGGCCTATTTGGGTTATAGGCATTACGGTACCGCATCTCTTACATTTGAATGCGCCCTGCATAACCATGGGGCGTACGGGCGAGGAGCGGACGACAACGCCTTCAACCATGACGAGTTTGCCGATGTGTTCTGAACCCAGTTTCCGAAGCGGTGCAGCCTCAAGTAATCTGACGATTCTAACGTCGATGCTGTCAATCTTCTCCGCATATTCCTGATCTTCTATCTGCAATTGAGCGTAAGCGGCGTTGTTGGCATGTTTCAGATACTCCTCTGGCCTTCCGAGAAGCTCCTCGGCAAGCTTCTGATCAAAAGCAAGAAGTTCTTCAAACTCGACCGTAAGTGACGTCTTGCCTGTGACTGACAATTGTGAGATTCGCTGACGGAATCTTTCAGTTTTCAGTAATTCCTGAAAGCGTTCCTGTGGGTCTACTACTTCCAGCTCTTCCGTCATTCTTCCACCTCTTCGTTCTTCAGTATTTGAGTCCGCCAGTCATGGATAAGGTTAGAAAGCTGGTTGTGAAGGAATTTCTCTTCACCTGTGAGATTCTTGGTTATCTGCTCTGTATGTGTTGGAGCTGAGGCAAGTGAGACGATCTTTCTCAGTCTTGAGTTCAAGATGTCGTGCGACAGGCTCCTGAAGGTTTCGTATTCGCGCATCTTCTCCGGTGCCTTGACGGACTGTTCTTTTAGCTCCGCAAGCTGCCTTCGAAGTTTCGGGTAGAAATCGTCTGGCAATTTCGATATTTGTCCTGCTGTTTGAGCGCGTTCCTTCCATTGAATCTTGAAAAGCTTGGCTGAATCTAACTGCTCTTCTTCGCGAAAGTGTGCGATTCCTGATTTCTCGAGTTCTCGGGCAATCCAGTAGTGGACTTCATACTCATTTCCTTCTTCAAGGGGTCCAACATTCAATCCTGCCAGCTTGATTTCTGGCAGGTTTCTGTTTGCAATAATTCTTGTAGTGGAGTTTTCAAAGATGAAGTCTAGTCTCGCGATTCTTGTGGCTGTTGCCATTGTTGCTCTCGCCCCCTTTCTTCAGCTTTAGGCTACTGTTGTGAAACAGATATAAGGACTGTAGTCAAAAAACTTAGATCGGAACTTGGCAAATCTGAAATCGTGACGAGGCTTTGCTAAGAAGCGAAAAATAAAAAGAGAAGGTGACCTGCTACGGCCATAGGCCTAGCGTCTTTATGGCTTCTGCTACTCTGCCAACGCCGACCATCAATGCTGCTGTTCTCATGTCGCTTTTCTCTTTCGTCGCTACCTTGCAGACGTCGTTGAAAGCTCTTACCATCTTGTCTTCAAGCTTCCGGTTCACTTCTTCTACTGTCCAGTGTTCTCTTGTCAGGTTTTGCACCCACTCGAAGTAGCTTGTTGTTACTCCTCCCGAGTTGGCCAGAATGTCGGGTATGAGGAGTATGTCTTTTTCATAAAGCATTCTGTCTGCTTCCGGGGTTGTTGGTCCGTTTGCGCCTTCAGATATTATTTTTGCCTTGATCCTGTCTGCGTTTGATTTTGTGATCTGGTTTTCCAAGGCTGCGGGTATAAGTATGTCGCATTTCAGCTCTAGCAGTTCTTCGTTTGTTATGCTTTTGCTTCCTTTGTATTTTGCAACTGAGCCAGTCTTCACTTTGTGCTCGTGAACCTTGCGCGGGTCCAGTCCATCTGGATTATGGATTCCGCCCGTTGAATCGCTTGCTGCTACGATTTTGCATCCTATGTCATAGGCTATTTTGGCGGCATTCATGCCTACATTGCCATATCCTTGAATGGCGACTGTTGCTCCTTTAAGCTTTATACCGCGCATTCTGGCTGCTTCTCTGGCGCAAACCACGGCGCCTAACGATGTTGCCTGCTCTCTTCCTTCTGAGCCACCTATGGCAATGGGTTTTCCGGTGACGCATTCTGGGACACTGTAGCCTGTGATTTGGCTGTAGGTGTCCATTATCCATGCCATCGTCTGGGCATCGGTGTACACGTCTGGCGCAGGGACATCACGATGTGGCCCTATGAAGTCGTAGAGTAGGCTTGTGTATCGTCTTGTCAGTCTTTCAAGTTCGCCCTTTGACATTTCCTTGGGGTTGCATGTTATTCCTCCTTTGGCACCACCATAAGGAATGTTTACGACTGCACATTTCCATGTCATCCACATAGATAGTGCTGTGACTTCGTCTAGCGTTACGTTCGGATGGTAGCGTATGCCACCTTTGAATGGTCCTCTTGCGTCCCAATGCTGTACACGGCATCCTGTGAAAACTTCAGTTTTGCCGTTGTCTCTCTTTATTGCGACAGAGACTATGAGCGATCTTTTCGGATGTGCCAGAAGCTGATGCATTGAGCGGTCAAGTTTGAGTTTTTCAGCAGCTATCTTCAGCTGTTCCTGTGCGACTGTTAATGCTGTTTGTGTTCCTGCCATGATCGATTTCTCCTAGAATTTCGTAACTGCCCTATGCTGAATTAATAAGGATTACTATAAATCTCGAAGAAAAAAGATGGTGATGCTATTCGAGAATTCTCTCGATTGCATCTTTTTCTATTTCGTCGGGCATCGGTATGCCGCTGACCTTGGCTGCTCTCTCAGAGAGACTCATTAGGTCGTTTCTGCTTAGGAGATCCAGTTTCCATTTTCTGTTGCCGGCCATGAGTTGCTTGAGTCCAACGCCCACTCTGTCAGTCAAATACGTATAGACTGCGACGGCTTCCCATGGTATTTCTTTGAAGCGTTCACCGTATTGTTTTTTGAGTTCTGGTGCGGCGATGAAGAATTTGTCTGGTGTGGCGCCGAATTTGTCTGCGAAAGCTTTTGGCAACTTGCCCTCTTCAGAAAGCTGCTTGAAGTAGCTTCCCTTGAAAGCGGCTGTTATTGGTGAGCGTCCCATTAGGACAGCTTTTACCTGTGGGCCGTCTCCGAAGTTGCTCATTGCTATTGACTTGAAAATGGATGTTTCTTCTATGAAGCCTCCAGCCATGATCAAGTCTGGTACGTAGCGTCCTTTCTTCTTCAGTATTTGTGCGCATCTTAGTACTATGGTTTCCAAGTAGACTGTTGGGATGCTCATTTCGTCCATCATTGGTACAGGGCTCATGCCTGTTCCGCCTGCTGCTCCATCGAAGGATACGTATTCGATTTTTGCTTCTGACGCCATTTTCATGGTGTAAGCGACTGCTGAAGGTCTGTATGCTCCTGTTTTCAGCGTTACGTGTTTTGCGCCTTGTCTTTTCAGCCATTCTATGTCTTCTACGAAGCTTTTCTCTTGGGGTATGCCTACTCTGCTGTGCCTTTCGAAGGATTTGAATACTCCGTCCTTGAAGGCTTGCTGAACAGTGGGGTCTTCTGGGTCAGGGATTACTATGTAGCCTCTTTTCTTTAGAAGTAGGGCTTTTTCTAGGTCTCTTACGCGAACTTCGCCGCCGATCGCTTTTGCGCCTTGTCCCCATTTTCTTTCAATAACGTTCACTTCGAGCTTTGAGATAGCGTAGACGTCAACGCCTAGTCTTTGATCCTCCACGTTTGTCTGCACTACTATTTCGCCATACTTCTGATCCCAAAACTTACGAAATAGGTCAACTCTTCGTTTCAATTCCTTTGAGTGCGTGACTTTTCCGTTGGTGATCTGTGCTTCTGGGTCCATGCCGCAGACGTTTTCTCCGACTATTATTGAGACGCCAGAGATTGCTGCGCCTATCGCTAGTCCTTCCCAGTTTAGCCTTGCAACGTCAGTTGAGCCGAATGCACCGTTTAGGATTGGAACTTTTAGCGGTATGCTTCCGACTTTTGTTTCTATGTTGACGTTTGGGAAAATGGTCAGGTCTGAGTTTGGTTCGATTCCTTGTGCGTCGAATAGGCTTGCTTGTATGTTGAAATGTGACCAATCCAATCCGAAGTCCTTCAGTGCGCCTGCGGTGCTTGAGCCGAACTGTACTGGTTCTGGGTAGAGTGCCTCTCTTCCTCTGAAGGCTGATAGGCTTATTTCGCATAGGAATGGGCAATCGCGGATGCAGATGGGACACATTCCACTTGTTGGACTTGTGTCTTTGACGCGTGTTTGGGTTCCGGTTGTTGATTTGCCATTCAAGTAGGAACTGTTTTTGTGTACACGTTCTGTCATTTTTCTCTCTCCATAATGCTTGCAGACTTTTAGAGTAGATGAGTAACTTGTGTAAACATTTAAGCGTTACTTTAGAGCATGGTGAGAATGAACATTCATGAACATCGTGAACATACAGTCTACGAATCCATTACGGAATTTTGATTTTCAGTCCCTCAGCAAAGTATTCGCGGCGTTGATAGGTTTCCGGACTGTATCGCGAACCTCCTTTCTTAATCTCGACGTATCGTTTTACCCCGTCTTTTGAGAGCTCAACGACTACTTGCGTCATATGCTCAATAATGGCACAGAACTCTTTTGGATGAGCATTCTTGGCTATTGTCCAATATGCCAACGTCTGATAAGCGTATAATGCCGGACAAACGTGTCCAAAGAATGCTTTTACTGCTTCACGTCCCCACATGTGCTCCATGAGGGACAAGCTGTTAAAAACAAGCCTTGCTCCGGGCGTTACGAATTCTCTTTCAATTCTGCCGAAAAACCTGTGAAATTGCTCCGGGTCTTTTGAGCTTGGCACTTTCCTGATCCATGAAGGTGCCTTGTCATAGAAGTCGCTGAATATTAATTCACCTTGGCCTGAGGATTCGGAAAAACAATCCAACACAAGAAATCTGTTTTCCCACCCTTCTGGGAAAGTTTTTATCAGAGGGTCTAGATGCAGCATCACCGCTTGCGGCGGATAAATGAAGTCAAGATATATCACCTGATTTCCGTCTGTGACCCCTTGTTTCATGAAATTGTAAAGAAACTCCTGCACGAATGTTCCAGACTCTACCTCCCACAGGACATTTTCGCCTAGGAGAAGACCACCCTCGAGAAGCTGATCTAGCGTTTTTATGCCAGTTGAAAACATGTTAGTTTTGTTTTTCTCCATCTTAGGGCCTCACCCTTTGATTTGTAGTCCTTGATAAAAGCGTTTAGGTCTGTGTCAAAGGTGTTCAGCCGTGTACATTGTGTACATAACGTTTCTATATATGAACATGACATTACTTATCTTCTGAAAAACGGAGATGAAATGAATGCTAAACTCAGTAGAGCTTTCAGGACGAGAATTAGGAATGGTAAAACTGATGACCGACTTCTTTGCAGAGAAGCCAGAACTAACGGCAAAAATCGAAAGCTACACAACGGCTCACTACGCACTAACAACGACATACTCAGAAAACTTTGGCATTCCGGAAGCAGATGCGTCCAAAGCTTTTGAAGAACTCGAAAGAAAAGTCAATGAAGCAGAATACGTCCATGTCGAAGCACCACACCCACTCAAGAAACTGCGCCCACTGACAAAAGAAGAAATCAACATGCTTCGCGTAATCATTGACTACTTCTCAGAAAACCCGAAAATGGCACCTGCTGGCGCTTTCACCTCAAAAAGGCCAGAAGCCATTATCCAAGCCTACCTGTGGTTCTTCGGAAGCTCCGTCGGTAACGGTGAAGCCGCAAGAGAAAACTTCCAGAACCTCATGGAAAAATGCCAAACCGCAACATCAATAACATTCGAAACACTAGCTCCCATCATTGCATCGCCAAATCCATACGAAGCAGTTCTAAAGCTTTTGGATACCGCCGCAGAAAGGCTGAATCTGGATCCTGGAATACATGAGATGTTGAAGCGTCCAATGAGGACCATCATGGTTAACATTCCAGTAGAGATGGACGATGGAGATATACGAGTGTTTACTGGATATCGCGTGCAATACAATGACGCGCTGGGGCCGACAAAAGGCGGTATAAGATACCATCCGGACCTAACGCTAGATGAGGTCATAGCCCTGTCGGCTTGGATGACTTGGAAGACTGCGGTCACAGGTCTGCCGCTAGGTGGTGGTAAAGGTGGAATACGGTGTAATCCAAAGGAAATGTCGCCGGGGGAATTAGAAAGATTAACCAGAGGCTACGCACGCGCTTTCGCCAGGTACATAGGACCATACTCGGACATTCCGGCGCCAGATGTCTATACTGATTCTCAGACTATGGCGTGGATTATGGATGAATACAGCGGAATGGTAGGGTACAACGCTTTCGGTGTTGTAACGGGGAAACCAATTCGAGTCGGCGGTTCACTTGGAAGAAACGAAGCGACATCAAGAGGCGTGATGTACACCGTTATCGAAGGTGCAAAGCACTTAGGCATAGATCTCAAAGATTCAGCGGTTGCAGTTCAGGGCTTCGGAAACGTCGGATTTCACGCTGCGAGATTGCTTCATGAACTTGGATGCAAGATCATAGCGGTTTCAGACTCAAAGGGTGGCATATGCAATCCGAAAGGGCTGGACCCGCTGAAGGTAATGGAGCACAAGAATACTACTGGATCAGTCGTTGGTTACAAGGGATGCAAGGAGCTGACGAACGAGGAACTGCTGGAGGTGGAATGTGAAATTCTCGTTCCATCGGCGCTGGAAAACCAGATTACTCGAGCAAATGCGGGGAAGATCAAGGCGAAAATTGTGGCTGAAGGTGCGAATGGGCCGACAACACCAGAGGCAGACGAAATTCTGTTCAGAAATGGCGTGTTCGTGATACCAGACATTCTGGCGAATTCAGGCGGCGTAATCGTCAGCTACTTTGAGCAAGTTCAGAACCAGATGAACTACTATTGGCCAGAAGATGAAGTGCGTTCTAAACTGGAGCGCATAATAGTCAACGCTTTCAAAGAAGTCTTAGCGGTGGCACAACAGTACAACGTTAACATGCGAGTAGCGGCCTACATGAACGCTGTTAAGAGAGTCTCAGAAGCAATGGTCTTCCGCAGAAGGAAGACTTTCGTCCCAGTAGCCAGTGGCTAAAACCCCTCCTCCTTCTTTCTTTTTGTTCTGTTCTATGTACATAGAATGTACTTCTTGAACACACATTTAATAGAAACGAGTTTTTAGACATACTCGGGGAAAGAGATGTCTGTCCATCTTCACACTACGATAACGAAGAAAACAGATGATATGCGTGACCAGTGAACCAAGAATTATGGCACCAAGAACCGTGTCATCGAGCAAGCTTTAGAGACGTTGCTCAGGGTCGAAAGGGTTGGTTCGTGTGATGATTGTGCAATAAAGGCAAAAATGAATGAACAAGTTAACCTGAGACAAGCCTTGGACTTGACATCCGTTGGAAGGAAGACCATTGACGGCCTCTTGGAAGTTGCGATCGGAGATAAAACTATCCAAGATTTCATCGCGGCGCAAAAAGCCGAGGCAAAGAATACTATCGAGGTATTGAAGGGCTCCGTGGCTTGGAAAAAGCCTTCCAATTTTTCAGAGTTCATGATAATCCTTGAAGAAATGGAAAACCTGACTCGACTGTTTGAAATCGCATCACACAACGAAATCGATAGTACACTGATTTTGAGACCAAACGCTTTCAAACGTTTGCCTGAGATTGTCGCCTTCCATGTGGCAACGATACTTGAGGGTCTGCAGGTTGCCTTCGACATGCGGATAATGGGCGAAGACATTGCGGTTAAGATGATACGGCAGGACATGTATCCGCTTAGAAAGAAGGAATTCGGTGATTCGCTGAGCGAACAGATCGAGAAGAGGCTATCAAACACCACTCCTGGTCTATTCAGGAATACGTTGATGCTTGTTGGACCAGCGTTTATGAATTGGGCGGAGAAGCATCTCGAAGAGCCAATAGCTGATCTTGGTTCGCTTTTGGAGGACATAAGAATTGCTTTGGGCACGAATGAGCTTCCGAAGGAACCTAAAGAATTCGTTAAAAGTCTTCTTTCTGCTTTCATAAAGATGAACTGGTTTAGGCATGCTAAGATATTGCGCGAAGTTGACGAGAAAACGTTGGATATCTCATTCCAATCGACGACGCCGTCAGTAGCCAAGCTTTCCATCGTAATGCTGTCCGTCGTTCTCGCCACCCGCGGTTGGAAACTCCTGAAGTTTTCTGCGGAACAGACAACGGCAAACATATCGATTCAATATGTAGGTCCAGAAGATCAGAGCTTGTTAGATCAAGTTGTAGAAGTGAGTCTTTATCAAACGATTGGAAGACAATTCCTGGATGTTATCCCAGTTCCGCGCGAGGTTTTCAATTCATTCGCATCTAGAGTCTACGAATCTAATAAGGAAAGATTCAGTGAAATATATCGCACCATGGGCGTGCGCATCTCGAACGCAATCCGCATGCTAGCAAGGAATGACCCGGAAAAAATCAGGAAGCTGGCGCAGACGTTCATTCTCAAAAACACTGGGTCCACTCAACCAGATGCAGAGATACGATTCATTGATGATGAGCACTTTACGATGATTTTCAAGAAGATCGACATGCTAGTCATGAACAGTCAGCGGGCACTTATCGAGTCTATGTTTAAGGAACTCGGTTATGAAATCTCAACAGCGGTCTTCCAGAACTTGTTAAGCTTCAAGCTTAAGGCGCTTGAGAAACCCGCCCTCGAGCCATTGCCACGGAAGAAGCTCATGCAAACCCTGATAAATGAAATGTCGGCAAGCTCCTGCGACGAAGCCTTTGCAATAATAAGGGAACCAATAGATGAGATGTTTCCGGAGGATTATCCATGGACAATAAGGGACGTTGGGGACAGGATCATTGACATGTACCGGGAGCTTGACGTCGAAGTTGAGATTGAATACTTTGAAGGCGGCTTCACTCTCAAGTACAAGACCTGCCCGTATTACAAGCTTGTCAAGACTCAACAGAAAATGTGGCTTTGCAGCCTTCGCAAGAAGACACTGGAATACATAATTTCAAGGGTTAGCCATGGCAAAAAGGGCAGAATCAAAATCATCAAGTCACTCCTGCAGAATGAGCACCCATGCGAATATGCAGTGTTCCTTACAGGCTTTCTCGAAAGGGAAGAAAAAGCACCCTAAGACGAGAACAATCCACCCTATGCGAATACAACTATATTGAGCATCAAATGGATGTCAGACAGGCACTTGTGCAAGAAGGCTTCCAAGCCTGCTTCCTTTTCTGTTCAAACTTAAATCCTTGGCCCTTCAATATTCCGATAGCAATGGTTGGCAGGAATATGGACTCTCAGATAGAGGACTTGATGAGCAAGGCCATTAATCACGCTCTACAGTTGGGAGTGAGTTTTGTCGAGGCAAGAGGCGAAGACACAACAAAAGGATACATTGAAGCTATAAACGAGGAAATACGCACTGTCTCTCAAATTCGCAACATCGGCATTGGCGTAAGGGTCTTTCACGGAAAGGGAACCGGCTTTTCTTTCTCAAACATCCTTGAAGAAAAGGATGTCTGTCTGGCGGTTGATACCGCTGTGAAGATTGCAAAGGCTTCAACGAGGAGAACCCTGATCAGCTTTAAGCTTGCTGAGGTCAGGCCAGTGGAGGAGAAGAAGACTACCAAAGTGAGCAGGCATCCGAAAGACGTTTCTCTTGAAGAGAAGAAGGACCTGTGTCTGCGGCAATGTCGAACTGCTATGGCAGTCAACAAGCAAATAGCCAATGCCACGAGTATGTTCGGCGAATATCACGGAACGCTATTTTATGCTAACAGCGAAGGCACAAGAGTTTCGTATGAGCCGTTGTTGATTGGTCTAAGGTCATCGTGTGTGGCCAAGAAGAGTGGCATAATAGTTGATGCGTGGGACGATCACGGCGGAAGCGTTGGATTAGACACGTTCGAAGACGCGTCTCATTCGCCCGAGAAGATCGCCGACAATGCAGCCAGATGGGCCTTGGAGAAGCTCAAAGCGAAGCCTGCGCCTGCGGGCAAGTTCAACGCGCTTATCGACCCGAGGCTAGCTGGAGTGCTTGCGCACGAGTCTTTTGGTCACCTGTCCGAGGCTGACGGCGTAGTCATAGGTGCTTCGCCTCTCGCAGGCAAGATTGGCCAAAGACTAGGCACAGACGCAGTGACTATAGTTGACGAAGGATTGCCTGAGAAGGGCGGATACAACATATTCTTCGACGACGAAGGAGTTCCATGCGAGCGAGTTGAAATCCTCAAGAACGGCGTACTTCAACGTTATCTGCAAAGTCGAGTCACGGCCAAGGCATTGAAAATGTCTCCCACGGGTAACGCTAGAAGCCAGGACTATTCCTTTGAGCCTATCGTGAGAATGAGGAACACCTACTTCGCGCCTGGCAGCTGGAAGCCTGAAGAAGCATTAGATGAACTTAAGAACGGGATTTATGCTATAAGCACCGCAGGCGGGCAGGTTGACGACACAGGCACCTTCCTCTTCAAAGCCGTGAGAGGCTACATGATTGAGAATGGAGAACGAAAGCATCCACTGCGCGACGTGGCGCTGACCGGGAACATTCTTGAACTCCTCAAGAACGTGGATGCAGTCTGCAATGACCTAGAAGTGTCCGGCGTCCCGTTCGGTGGTTGTGGAAAAATGGAGCAGAGGGCCATCGTTGGCTTAGGTGGACCGCATTTGCGCGTAAAGGACGTTCTCTTCGGAGGTGCTGCATGAACATGGAGCAACTCGTCGAGATAGGTAAGAAGGCTATGGATCATGCTCAAGGACTGGGCATAGACGAGGCTGAGATTTACCTTTACACAGAGAAACAAATATCGTCGAAGTTCGTAGGGGGCATATTTGCTTCAAGAGGCGGAGCCGTGAAGGGCCTCAAGGGTACCTTCGCGCGAATAGCCGAGTCATGGATCAAGAAGAAAGGTTTGCCTATCATAAGAAGCGGCGTCAAGGCAGGCGTGGGAATAAGAGCAATAGCAAACAAGGCCACCGGATTCTCAAGCGTGTCAAGCATCGCAGAAAAGCAAGTTCTAGAGGCAGTCGAAGAGGCAATCAAGATCGCCAAAATAAGGCCGCCAGATCCAAACTGGGGAGCCCTGCCCGAGCCCGAAGAACCTTCACATCAACGGGCCACGTTTGACGAGAAAGTCTCAGGCCTAGATGTTGAAGAAACGCTGGGCATGTGCGTCGACTGCTGTGTTGCTGGCGGAGACTTTGACAAGAGAATAACCAATGCGATGTCGATGGTTCTGGTTGCATCAACCTCCTTTGCGGTAGTCAACACACGGGGAGTTGAGGCTTTCGATAGGGGAACGGTTTTTGCGGCATTTGCAGACTTCAAGGCGAAGGCCAGCGGTGACGAAGTGTCTGCAGGCGACTTCATCTATTCTAGAACCCTTGTCAAAGACCTGCATCCCTTCGCAGTCAGTGTTGCCAAAAGAGCGGTTGAATGTCTCGGAAGAAAGGCCTTGCCCGAGAAATATGTTGGGCCAGTTATCTTTGAGAACACAAGTTGGAACGAGCTTTTCACATCCATTTTTACTTATGGTGTATCTGCCTCAAACGTACAGGAAAACCGTTCGGTCTACAAAGGGAGGGTCGGAGAGAAGGTCGCTGACGAAAAGGTCTCCGTGGTGGATGACGGCACTCTACCAGATGGCCTGGGAACCGCAGGAACTGACGACGAAGGCGTTCCAAGACAGAAGACATCAGTGATAGAGAAAGGAGTCTTGAGCAGCTTTCTGCATAACAACTACTCCGCAAAGCGCGATAACGTGAAAAGCACGGGAAATGCGAGTAGACAGAGGGCCTTCGGTTCCGTGGCCTACGCCAACCAACCCGTGATAAGTCCCTCAAACTTGATCCTGACCCCGGGCAAGGGTGACCTGAATGCGCTGTTGGGTGAAGTGAGGAATTGCGTTCTTGTTAAGGGGTCTTTGGTGGGTTCATCGCATTCGAATGCTGTGACAGGCGACTTCTCGGTTACCGCCGGAACAGCTTTCAAGGTCGAGAATGGGGCTGTGGCGTATGCGCTCAAGCCTTGCACGGTTGCAGGCAACCTCTATGATTCATTGTATGCAATCATAGCCCTCGGAAACGACTTGAAGACTTACGGAAATGTCATCTGTCCCTCAGTCGCCATAGACAAGGTTGTGGTTTCCACCTAGCCTATTCTCGTGCATCTGTAAACAGCATTTATTAACGGTCTCAGCTATTATTGGCTATGAAGGAGGCCTTTTCACTTGAGTTTTGAAATGTGGGCAGAAAAATACCGCCCAAAGACCCTGGCTGATATTGTTGACCAGAAAGAGATAGTTGAACGCTTGAAGAGTTTCGTCAAATCAAGGAACGTGCCGCACTGCATTTTCGCAGGTCCGCCGGGGACGGGAAAGACTACGGCAGCCCTTTGTTTGACAAGAGATCTTTATGGTGATGCTTACCGAGAACACACCATGGAATTAAACGCAAGCGATGAAAGAGGAATCGATGTCGTCAGGGAGACAGTGAAAACGTTCGCCAGAGTGAAGTCAATCGGCGAGATACCATTCAAGGTCATGATCTTGGACGAGGCGGATAACATGACTTCGGACGCGCAGCAGGCATTGAGGCGAACCATGGAACGCTTCACCGGGACATGTCGTTTCGTTCTGTGCGCGAACTATAGTGGCAGGATAATTGAGCCCATACAGTCCAGGTGCGCGCCCTTCCGCTTCTCATACTTGCCTAGAGAGGACCATGACTGCTACCTTAAAGAGATCGCGCAGAAAGAAAACGTGAAGCTGTCAACAGAAGGGTTAGAAGCTATTTTCGAAGTGTGTGGCGGAGACTTGCGAAAAGCAATAAACACGTTGCAGGCCTCAGCCTCGCTGGGCAAACCTGTCGACGCAAAGGTCGTCTACTCAATCACAGGCAAGGCCAGTCCATCCGACGTTCAGAAAATGATCAAAACCGCAATGGACGGCGACTTCATAGAAGCAAGAAAACAACTACGCGACATGATCCAAAAATACGGCGTGGCAGGCAGCGACATAATACGCCAAATCCACACTGAAATATTCAGGGCAGAGATTCCGGAGCCATGGAAGATAAAGCTGGCAGCCATCGTGGGCGAAATAGACTTTAGACTCGTTGAAGGCTCGGATGAGGAGGTTCAGCTCAGCGCCTTACTCGCGAGGCTTGTTGAAGCAGGCAACGATCTGAAATCGGCGAAATAGGTGCAAAACATTGTATGCTGCTTGGGCTGTCAAGCACAAACCTCGCTTGATGGCGGAGGTTGTTGGAAACAAGGAAGCCATCCAGACGCTCGTTGACTGGGTCAAATCGTGGGAAAAGGGCATTCCGAAAAAAAGGGCAGCATTTCTTTATGGGCCTCCCGGTGTAGGGAAAACCGTCACAGTCGAGACCTTGGCAAACGATCTAAGAATGGAGTTCGTGGAGAAAAACGCAAGCGATTATCGCACCGAGGAAGCCATAAACCACTTTGCAGGACTTGCCTCACAATACGGCTCGCTATTCGGTGGAAGAAGGATAATTCTTTTGGACGAGCTGGATGGCCTGACGGGGACTTCCGACAGAGGCGGGGTCAAGGCCATAACAGACGTCGTGAAGACTGCCCAATGCCCTGTGGTCCTGATTTCCAACAGCGCCTACGACACGCGGTTTCTGGCCCTGCGTAGCTATTGCTTGCTGATAGAGTTCAAGAAGCCTTCAACAAGCGACGTAATGAAGCATCTAGAGCGCATAACAAAAAGCGAAGGAATCAGCGCCGACGAAAGTGCGCTCAAGTTCATTGCCCAGCGTGCTGAGGGTGATGTCCGCTCTGCCGTGAACGACTTTCAGGCCTTAGCGCAAGGCAAGAAGAAACTAACGTATGATGACGTCTCTTGGCTGGGGTACCGCGACAGGCAGGACTCAATCTTCAACGTGGTGAGAATGATACTATACGGCAAAACGTGCTCCAGCGCAAAACACGCTGTGAACATGGCTGACGTGGATGTTGACATGTTGTTTGAATGGATATACGAGAATGTGCCCGAGCACTTGTCTGATCCGCATGACTTGGCCAGCGCCATGGATGCGCTATCGATGGCAGACGTTTACCGTGGCCGCATCCGTGCCAGCCAAGATTGGAGCTTCCTGCGTTACGTTATCGATTTCATGACTGCAGGCGTGGCCATGTCTAGGCTGAACACCAAGACCCGTGGATGGATACCGTTCAAGTTTCCGCAACGCATTCAGATGCTGTCTCGGTCCAGAGCTGACCGCGCCATGCGACTGAGCGTAGGGCAGAAGATCAAGCGAAAGTCCCACATTTCCGCTTTCAGGGCCTCAAGAGAGGTTGTGCCTTACCTGAAGATCATTTTCAAAAATGACTCGGACATGGCTGTGGGGCTTGCGAAGTGGCTTGACTTAGATCCCGAGATGGTTGTTTATCTTGTCGGAAGCGAGGAGAAGGCTGAAGAAATAGTCAAAAAGCTGGGGTGAGACTTCTCTGTGCTAGTGTATCTTACTTCCTTCCGCAATGTCCTTCTCAGGCTGTAGCAACACGACGTTACCTTTGCCGTCTTCGGCGGCGAAGACCATGCATTGCGATTCTACACCCATCATCTTGCGCCGTTGAAGGTTTAGTATGAAGGCGCACTTTTTGCCCACGAGGCTTTCAGGTTTATAGTATTGCAGCAGTCCTGCAACAGCCTGCCTCTTTTCAGTACCGAAATCCACAATCATCCTTATGAGGTTCCGCGAGCCAGGTATCTGACTTGCTTCTGTGATTTTGCCGATGCGCAGATCCAGCTTTTGGAACTCGTCAAACGATATTTCCATGCGGTAAATCACCGGTTTCCCATTCTTCACGTTGAGGTTTTAAGCCTTCCGTTTTTCTCTTTCGTGTTTTATCTTTTTGAAGGTTTCCGCCACGCCTTCCTCGCCTTCGGCGGTCTTCGAATCTATTATCTCGAACGCCTCCTTCGAAGATAGGCCAAATAGCTCCTGACCTACCGCCTTCCTCAAGAGATATGCCGCCGCGTCTAGAACCTCACCGTTCAACCTCGAATCCGCGAAGTCTGCCAAATGACAGATCAGAGCCTCAACAGTGTGCGGCCTGATCGGGCCATATTCGCCATGATGGGCAGACACCGCATGAATCAGCTCTAGCGGGAAGTCCCTTCGAACAAGCTCCGAGACCGCAAGCGACAGATGGTCCAAGTAGTCAGCCAGTCGAGCCGAACTGTACGTCCCAGCTCTGTTCAACGTGTACGTGGCTGGCTTGAAAATGTCATGTAGTAAGACGCATGCAATCACGAGGTCTCGGTTCACCTTTCCGCAGTAGACCTCCTCCACGGAATCACACAGTGCCAAGGCAATGCTTGCTGTTGAAACAACATGTTCAATATATCCGCCTGCATAGCAATGGTGGTGCGATAACCCTGCCGGCGAAACCTCAAGAGGTGGACCTGAAAACCTCCTGCCGTTCACCTCAAACGTCGGGTTCCCAAGCAACTCTAAGACTTTTTTCCGAAGAGTCTTGTCACTGATTTTGCTTGTTAAGGCCATGAGTTTTGGGTCAAGCACTTTGCACGTCACTTGACTAGTTATTAGTCCCTAAGCCGTTATTGATTTTTCGTTTTTCAACGTTCGCGATTTCGTGGGCCTTCAAGATCGGGTCGGGAACGCGGCTATTGCCCACGCAGTGGCTGACGATTTCAATAGCCTTTCTCAACGAAACTCTGTGGCCGACACTGACATAAACTGGCATACACCCAAGTCTCGTCGTGACTGCAGCACCGACAACTCTGCCACGATACTTCAGGACAGAATAATCATCTTTGCCTCGTGGGTTTTCAACTTCACCGACCAATTTGCTTTTTGCGACGCCTATCGTTGGCTTGTTAATGACGAGGCCCAGATGGCTTGCAAAGCCACAATAGTATGGATGAGCGAAACCTTGCCCATCGACAAGGAAGATGTCTGGTGATGCTTTCAGTTTTCTGATGCTAAGAATCGCAGGCGGAACCTCTCTAAAGGAGAGCAAGGTTGGAATGTAGGGAAAAAGCGTTTCAGAAACCGATACTTGCAGCTCCACAGGCTCAAGCGATTCGTAATCAAGAACAGCTACCGCACCAATTGACTTGCCTTCCCAGTATGCGACGTCGACTCCGGCAACGAGACGAATCTTGTCGGGCAAGATGTCCTTGAATATGATTCCCTTTGACATAGCGAGCTGCGTTTTGTGCGCTTTCTTGACTGAGAAGGAGGCTCTGGCTTGGTTTGCTCTCATGTTTTTCTTCAGCGTGTTCTGCTTCTCTTTGCATGTTCTTCGAATCGTTTCAAGTGTTCCTCAAGTGCGTTTCTTCGCATTTCTTGTGTTATGTCTCCTCGTGTGATTTCGATTATTTTTCTGGCAACATCGCATTTTCTTCTGAGGCCTGAGACGAGCATATAGGCCTCATCCATAGACATGAGTTCAATGTAGATCTCATCCATTATTCGCAAGCATTCCTCGCCTTTCTTCACGTTGCCTTCCCGCAACGCGTCCAAGGCCAAGCGCCTGTATTCGCCTATAACGTCAGCCAACCCAAGCACATAGTCAACAGAAGACACACTGATTTCCTCTGGCGTCACGATTCTTGCTTCCTCAGTTAGATGCAAAAATATGTTGGCCTCAGCATATTCTTGTCGCGCCGCGCTGAACATCCCGGTGTAGATGATTTCTGGATATGCGGTTGAGGTTTCGTTGAGCCTTGTGACTATTCTTTTCGCTTCTTCCAATACTTCCTTGGCCTCTTTTTTTCTTTTCTGGTGCATCAGTAATATGGATCGTTTAGAGAGGCTTGTGGCCTTGCGCATGTCGTTGTGTGTGCTTTCTCGAATTTTGTCTTTTTCCTCTAGTTCCTTTCTTATCTGTTTCAGAACCGTCTTCAGGGTGGGCATAGAACCAGCTCTTCTTCAGGTGAATATGCTGCACAAGTATTTTATTATATTCTCTAAAAATGGAGAGAAGTTGGGGAGGGTTCTTGGGCGTGTGTGGGTTTAGTCGCTTTCTTCTGCTGGTTCAGGCTCTTTCCACTGTTCGATGAGCAGCTTGTGGTCGCCGAGCTTGAAGTTAACGTTTACGAAGATCGAGTCGGAGCCTTTGAATGGGAACATGCTGTCTTCAGCTAGGTCTTTCGGTAAGTAAATTAGATATTTGCCGTCTTTGCGTCTGAATAAGCGTCCTCTTCCTTCATTAACCATTTTTCGAAACACCTCGATTCAATTTTTGGTTTAAGAAATAGGTAAAGGTCCGAAGCATTATATAACCTTTATTCTCATTCAATTCAACATAGAACCCGAAGTTGTTGTAGTCGGACTTCGGATTTGAATTGTTTGCAAGAGATTTCAGCGGTTGTCAAATCTTATGCATTTTTCAGATTTGCTCAACAAGACAACCCGGCTTTCTTCCGATTCGTCAACGATTCTGTAGCCAGTTTCATCCGCCAGTCGCTCTGCAAATTCGCGAATATCCCTGTGGCAGGGCATGTTTTCAAAACCGAGTCGGAGTCTAGAGAACCCGACGTGCATGTATGCTTTGGGTTCAACATATGTGGGCTGAGCCAGCTCGACAAGGCCAGCATAGCCCTTGATGTTCTCCATATTGACGTTGCGTGCTAGAGTCATTCTGATGACTGTGGGGCATCTGAGGCTCGGCAGGAGTGCCAGCGTCTCCCTGAGTCTTCCCCAAGCATTCGGGATTTGAGGACGACAGATGTGCTTGAACGTTCGTTCGTTTGGTGCACATGCAGAAACGTAAAGCTGAGTAGGCTCTTCTTCCAGTTTGGATATTGCGGCTGGGTTGGTGCCGTTTGTTACAAGAAAGGTGGTGAACCGTTTTTTGTGGAAGGCTTCTATTAGCTCGTTGATATGTGCGTAGAGTGTCGGTTCGCCAGTGAGGCTTATTGCCACGTGGCGCGGGGTCAAGGCTTCGCGGAACTTCTGCGTGTTTGTGTTGGGATTACCTTTGTATCCAGACAGAATCTTCAATTGTGCCTTGATACTTTCTTCAACGATCTCTTCTGGCGAATCCCAGTTTGGAAGCTGCATTTCGTTCCATTCGATCGACAGGTCTCCATTCTGGGCCCTCCAACAGAACAGGCACTGTTGCGTACAGTAATACAATGAGGGGGTCATTTGTATGCATTGGTGGGTCCTGATTCCGTAGAACTTCTGTTTATAGCATGGCCTATCGTGGATCAGAGTTTCGTAGAACCATCTGCACCTTTTGACTGCTGAATGCCTGCCGATGAAGTGGTACTTCTGTTTCTTCAATGCCTGAATCAGCGAAGACGGAACCGAGGCCTCCAAACCGACCACTTTCCACGCTACAGTGCCTGCTCGAGAATAAGAAAAGGCTGAAATAAAAACAGTTCATCACTTGAAGCAGTATTCAACCTCTTGAAACTCAGCTGAAAGCTCGGCAACTTCCTTCTTGATTGCTTCCGGCTTTTCCTCGTCGACAACGGTTCTCTTGATCAGTTCGGCTATCCTAAGCATTTCTGCCTCCTTCATTCCGCGCCTCGTGACCTCGCACGTCCCAATCCTCACGACACAGTCAGCAATGATATTCGAACGCTGAAGCTTCTCTGCCACGGCTCTGCCTTTGTCATAATCACCGTAGTCCACTATTGTCTGATGCGATTGAGTGAACCCAAGGTGTTGGCAAATAACTGGAAAACCATGGTCGTGCAAGGCCTTCGCCAATGTTTGCGAGTTGCGGATCACCTGCGTGGCGTAGGCTCTACCGAAGTCTTTCATTTCGGCCAGAGCCAGGGTCATTGCGGCTATGCGGTTCCAATGAGCATTATCTACGAATTCCGGGTAGATTTTCGCTTTCAGCAGTTCGCCGTGTTCTTTGTCTGCGAGAATGATGCCTCCCTGAGGCCCGAAAAATGTCTTGTGCGTTGACCCGAACAGAGCGCATGCTCCTTCCCTCAATGGGTCTTGAAACTGTCCTCCGCCAATCAATCCCATAACATGGGAACCGTCAAATCCGACCACTGCGCCAGTTTCCCGGGCCACTTCCGCAAGTTCTTTGACTGGATGCGGAAAAACAATCAGGCTGCCGCCGAAGATCACGAGCCTTGGTCTGAGGCGCTTTATGGTCTTCTTCGCTTCGTCGATCTTTATGCTCCAGTCTTTCTTTGAGAATGGAAATGCCTCTGCTTTGAGGTGCAAAAGGCCAGCCAGACCCTCTTTCCACATGCCCGGGTATCCGCCGTTTTCAGGGGCCGTGCACAGGAGCGTGTCATCCGGTTTTGTGAGGTTTGCCAAGACGATTAGATCAGCAATGTGACCTGAAAGTGGTCTTAGGTCTGCAGTCTCCGCTTTGAAGACTTTCTTGGCCAGTTCTTCACCATAGTGCTCAATCTCGTCTGTGAAGCGCGTGCCCATGTAAAAGTGGTCTCGCGCCGTATAACGGTGGGCCAGTTCGGATGAGAGGAGGCTTCTGACAGCTGGACTCATTACATTCTCGGAAGGAATAAGGTTCAAGCATTGTTCTCCACGCCACTCTTCGTGCTTCTTGACCAAGGCCAAGATTTCGTCAATCATGCTCAATACCCTCAGGACTCAGGCACTATTTGCTCCTTTTGCGAATTTAAGTCATTCTTCGAAGCTTCTTGACGATCATGTTTCGTCTGAGGCTTTTCTGGCATCCTTCGTCATTTCGAGGCAGTGTTGTTTGGGCGGCAAAAGGTAAAGTTTAAAATGCTCTCCTTTATAGTAGATGTTCACACCGTATCGAGAACCGATTCACTAATGGAGAGTAAGGGCAACTTGAGGAGAAGAAAGTTCATAACCAGTTTGATGATCATGCTAGCTGCAACGTGTGCGTTCGCGTTGCTTTTTCCACCCGCCAAAGCCCCTAACGTAGCGATCACCTACGTTTTCCCAACGAGCCACCAGGGCAAAGTCGGAGAGAAGGTCAATATCATCGGCACCACAAACACGACAGGAGGTTCGTACCGTGTGTGGCTCGGCAACCGCACAGTAGTATCCGACACGAACGCGGTCGGAACCACCGCTAACGCGACCTTTCTAGTTCCATCGATTCCAGGACAAAACTACACGCTGATCCTGCAGGACGTGACCAAAAACATCAACGCCACCTCTTGGTTCGTCATAGACCCATCCTACCACATTGAGGCCCGAGATGGCGAGAACAAGACTGTTGCGTTGCCGAGGCAACTGCAGGAAAATGACCCAGCCACGGTTTGGCTAAACGTGACTGGGGCTAAAGCAAACACAGCTTACGTGGCAAACGTCACCGTCAAAACGCCTTCACCAGACAACAAGACATTCTATAAACTGGCAAGCTTCAGCACCACAGTCAACGGGACGTTTTCCGATTTCGCCGCTGCCTACCCAGGCAGCTTTCAAGGTGGACCGCACACAAACTACACAGGCACTTACTCCATCGCCTTGAACAGTTCATTGGCCACAAGCACGTTCAAGGTCGGACTGACAAACTCGACAGAGTACCACAGAGGTCAATTCGTTGACATCAAAGCAGCCCACTACAAACTGAGCGAGAATGTCAACGTGAAGGTGCGTTTCGGAACCGATGTCAAGCAAAATGTTAATGTGAGCATCGTCTCAGATGGCCTAGTACGTGCGAATTGGACTGTACTTTCGACCGCCTCTATTGGCACTTACACCATTAACGTCACTTCTTTATCCTCCGCAAACGCCACGGTGAAGAACCCGCGTGATGTGCAGGATTTCACGATTCCTGGCTTCACAATCAACATGACTGCAAAGAATCTTGCAGGTGACCCTGTGCCTAACGTGGCCGTCAAGGTATTCGAGAACGAGAAATCTGCCGCCAACGTAACTAGTGACTCAACCGGCTTGGTGCCTTTGAAGCTTGAAATAGGAATCTACACATGCAATGCTACTTTCAAAGGCAGGAAAGTTGCGGAACGAACAATAAACGTTACTGGCGCTACATCATTGGATTTGAACTGCAGTCTTACGAACCTGAAAGTACTCGTTACCACAGAAGCTAACGTTCTCGTCCCTGAAGTCAAGATATACTTGACTCCAGAGAACTTGACATTGACAACGAACGCCACTGGAATGGCAGTGGCTCATTCATTGTTGCCTAACGCCAGCTTACCCAACATCAACCGACCCTATGTCTTGAACGCCTCCAGATACAGTATGTCCTTCAACGTAACTACGCTCCAGACGTTGCTTGTTAGTTCTACTGCAGTGAAGTGCTTTAACGTGACCATATTCTGCCCGACCTTGGCGCTACAAGTCAATGCTATAAACGCTGAAGGCCAACCAATAACGGGCGCCACCGTCAAGGTTCAAGAGCTGATCGGCGGCTTATACGACGAGGGAACGACTAATTCCTCTGGAAAGGTCGCTTTCAGCTTCATTTTCGGCAAGTACGTCGTAGGTGTTTATGATGTTGACGGAATCAAAGTGAATGAAACCACCGTGAACCTGTTCCAGAACCAGAATGCGTCAATCCTCTGTAAACTCTACGGATTGGACGTCTCCATCAAAGTCGTTGACTATTTCGGACAGCCAATCTCAAACATGCACGTCATACTGCAACGCGAGGGCATGACGGAACGTTCATCAGAGACGCAGGCTAATGGCACAGCAACGTTCAACGGAGTCACTGGCGGAACCTTCCAGGTCACCGTTTACATGACCGACCCGTCTCAACCATGTGTGGAGGAAGGTTTCCTAGTAGACAAATCGACCACCATTCAGGTCAAGCTGGACAAGTACGTCATGCTGGTCGGCTCGCTTGTTGAAACAAGCCAGTTTGCCATAGTGTTGACAATCGTTCTGACCTTGGTTTTCGTTGCTGTAACAGAAGTCTACCGGAGAAGGCGACTGAAGCCGCAAAAGACAGAAGACTTGAGCCAGAATTAGTAGCTTGAGGGAAAAAACTTTATATTAACTCTCGCGGACACTATATCCTAGAGAACCAATGCTGTAGCAGTAGAGTTTTGATAGAACGAATGGTCAAAGGATGTGCATACCTTGGCTGAAGTGAAAACTTGTTCTCCCACGTGCCAATCCTTCAAATGCGCGAAGAATGCTGTCCTCTCCCGACGAGATGGCACTTGGTGCAGATGGACTGAGGAAATGTGCAACGTTCCAGACTGCACCTACGCGATGTGCATGAAGAGGCGTCTGCTTCCGAGAGGAGTCTGCGGAGAAACCATAAAAAGGAAGACTGTGGACAAACCGCTTGAAGAGGTTCTTGACACTCCGGTAAAGCTTCATGGAAAGGCGCTGCGAAAACTTGGAGAGAAAGAAATCTTCTGATGACACCATCGGGCACTGGATCTTCGGTGCCAGCTTCCGTCACGTGGACTGAGCAGTTATCCCACATTTTCTTTTCTTATTTTGCTGGTATGCGTTTAACAACGGGTGGTTTTACTTTTTTCAGAATTCTGTAGCCGCAGATTATGCATTTGATCTCGCCTCCGCGAAGATCCAACTCGTCTGAGGGAACTCTTGCGCCACACCTTACGCATTCATATACGCTCCCAGACGGCGATTTCTCCATACCAGATTCCCTCTTTCTACAAAGGAAAGCCACTCTGCATTTAAATGTTTCCAGACGCAATAGTTTCCAGCGAACGGTCGGACCTATATTGCCGAAGCGGTTAAGGCAACTTCTCTCGGGAAAGATACCTTCAGGAGACCTTGCGCAAATCTGCAATTCATATGACATTGTAGGAGGCATAGCAATCATACGCTTGATTGCAGGATCAGAGAAGCACTGTAGCCTTGTTGCGAAGGCAATCATGGGCTTTCATACGAACGTCAAGACGGTACTGGGCCAGGTGGGTGCCGTACAAGGAGACTTTAGGCTTCGAGAGCTGAGACACATTGCTGGCCAGAAGAAGACTACGGTTTCATACAGAGAGTCTGGTTGCGTGTTCTCTGTGGATGTGGAACAGTGTTACTTCTCACCGCGCCTCGGTAATGAGAGGATGCGAATAGCGAGACAGGTTGGAAGTGGAGAGGTTGTTGTCAACATGTTTGCTGGAGTGGGCTGTTTCTCAATACTTATCGCCAAGCATTCAGAGGCCGAAAAGGTATACTCCATTGACGTTAACCCAACGGCGGTTCAATATATGCAGGAAAACGTCAGGCTGAATGGAGCATATGGAAAGGTCATTCCGGTTCTTGGTGATGCAAAGGACGTTATCGAGAAGAGACTGTGCCATGTAGCTAATAGGGTCTTGATGCCTTTGCCTGAGAAGGCGCTAGAGTACTTGCCTTCTGCGCTTCTGGCCCTTACTAGAAGGAGAGGATGGATACACTACTACGATTTTGAACACGCCGCCAGAGGTGTTGATGCAGTTCAGAGAGTGAGAATGAGAGTTTCGGAGAAACTCGAGAATCTGGGCATTGCCGCCGATGTCGCCTTGGGCCGCGTTGTGAGATCAACTGGCCCGCACTGGTATCAAGTAGCCTTGGACATTGCCGTTCGGCAATAGTTTGGCAAGTTTAATAAGTGCATGTTGGGCAATTGTGTAACGGGGTATTCGATAATGAAAAGGAAATTGATGGAGATCTTGGCCTGCCCTATTGACAAGCATCATCCGCTAGAACTGCACGTTTTCGAGGAGAAAGACGAAATAGTGGAGGGTTTGATCGTCTGCCCCAAATGCCTAAGATGGTATCCGATACGTGAAGAGATTCCGGAGATGCTGCCTGACGAGCTGCGGAAGGAAGACGAGGATTTGCCTTTCCTGAAGAAATGGAAAGAAAAGGTGCCAGAGAAGATCGTGAATGAAGGTAAGCCATTCAATTTCAAAGGCAAGGCGAAATAGCGGTATTACTTTAGTCTTATCACTTTTCCTGTTGCTGAGGATTTTAATGCTGCCTCAGCTATCTTGAGTGCCTTCAGCCCATCTGCTCCCGTTATGAGTGGCTTTTCCTTCTTCATGCTGCAGTTTGCGAAATGTTGAAGTTCAAGCTTTAGAGGTTCCTGCATCGCGTATCTGGGTTGCACGGTTTCTTTTGCGTTTTCAATCGTCAACTCCTGCGTTATGTAGTCAAGTTTCATTATGGCCTCGCTTCCGGTGGCCACAAGCGTGCGCGTCTTGTACGGTGTCAGCCAGTTTGATTCGATGAACGCGGTTTTTCCGCCCTCAAACGTAAGCAGTATCTGAGCATAGTCCTCGAATTTCTTGATTTTCATGCTTCCAGTCTTTGCATAAACGGCAATTGGGTCTTCGTTGAATAGGTATCCCACTGCGTCTATGTCGTGGATAGCGGTGTCTTTGACCACACCTACGTCGCCTATTCTTTCAGGCCATTGGGAAACTCTTTTCGCGGTGGCGCAGACAAGCTCGCCAATGCTCTTATCCTTAACGGCCTTCTTCATGTGTTGAATTCCTGGGATGAATCGCATCAGAAAACCTACGGTGAGATGCACTTTCCTCTTTTCAGCTGCAATCAGCAGCTTTTCAGCTTGTTTTGCGTTTGCTGCCATGGGTTTCTCGACTAGAACGTGTTTCCCAGTGTTCAAGGCCTTCAAAGCTACTTCTGCGAGGCTGGTTGACCATGTGCAGATGCTCACAGCTTCAATGCTCTTGTTTTTGAGCATCTTTCCAGGACTCGTGTAGGCCTTTGCACCGAACTGTCTGGCCACGCTTTGAGCTCTGTCAGCATCGATATCGCAAATGGCCAGAAGCTCCGTTTCGGCGAGCTCCCTGTAGACCCTTGCATGGTTTTTTCCCCAGAAACCCGTTCCAATCACGGCCACGCCTAGCTTCTTCATTTCTTCCAAACTCCTCTTCCTAACCCACGATATGTGAAACCTTCCTTTTCTATTTTGTCAGGTTCAAGAATTCCTTCGCAGTCAATGATGGCTGCAGGCGCCTTCATCACAGCCTTCAGCTTCTTCAAATTCAAGTGCTTAAACTGGTCGTGCCCAGTCAATACCATTATGCAGTCGGCGCCTTCCAGCGTTTCGTTCAGGCTTCTCTTGAAACGGTTCGGCGCTTCGGTTGATTCTTCACCTGAAAAGTGTGGATCGTAGAGGCTGACCTTGGCTCCTTTCGCTTCCAATATCTCAGCCAGCTCAAACACCGTCTTGTTGGGAATGTCATTCATGTTCGGGGTTCGCGAAATGCCGAGAAGCGAAATTCTCGCTCTTCTAAGCGTCTTGCCACAATCTCGCAGGGCATCCCTCGCCAGACCAGCCACATGCCCAACCATTTCTGCGTTGATTTCTCTCGCGACAGCAGGGGTTCTTAGCTTGACGTTGAGGTTCGCTGCCTCGTCCAGCAGGAGGCAGGTTTCGGTTTGAGACTCGTTGTCCCTGAGCTTTGGCAACAGTGATTTCTGCGCGTCGGAGTAGTCGATAAGCCTGCAGGCTTCTAGATAGTCTACACCTTTCTTTTCGCAGAATAGCGCCAACTCGTTAGCAAGGGCGGAGGCGACGCCTTCTTGCACAGCCTCGAGCATTGCGGCAGCCTCTGCCGCCTTCACGTCTTCCGTCTTTCTCAACCCTTTCCCGCCGAGGGCTCCCAGAACTAGTGAAGCAGTTCGCAAGCTGCTCTTGTCAGTTGCGGCGACGATGCGTTCATGGTTTGCCGCAGCCTCTAATGTTTGATCAGGCCTTGCGCGGAATGGACTGTAAACTAAGCCTAGATCAATTCCAACTTTGAACCCTGAAGTGTTTTCGAGGAGTTCTTTGACAAAGCCTTCAGTGGTGTTGGCTCCTGTGACGCTGGATAATATGACTAAGGAGCCGCGGCGCAGGTTCGACCCTACCTGCCTGCAGGCTTTTTCCACATCCGAATAGTCTGGCCTATCCTTACCATCAACTCGTGCTGAAACTGCAACCACGACGATGTCGCTCTGCGAGACAGCTGCCTTCACGTCTGTGGTGGCTTTTAGTCGTGCAGTTTTGGCGTGGTTTTTCAGTTTGGCTTCGGTTTCAGGTCTCTGGAAGAGGGGTTTTCCTTTTGCCATGCGGTTTACAACCGTTTGGTCTAGGTCTACGCAGATGACTTTGAATCCTGCATCTGCGAAGAGGCAAGCTTGGAGAACCCCTGCTTGTCCACAGCCTACGATGCAGGCTGTGTAGACGCCGCGTTTTTCAGGTGCGTTCATCTCTTCGGGTTTTGCTTGCAATATTAGAGAGGACATACGGTGGTCTCCACGGTATTGGTGCTTAGAAACTGTCTAGCCCTACGGATCGTTGAGTATCTTTTTAAGCTTTAGAGTGTACTCGTTCACGAGTTGCAGGGCCTTTTCTCCGGTTCTGGCTTCCGCGTACAGCCTGTAGATGGGTTCTGTTCCGCTGGGCCTTATGAGGATCGCGCTTTTGTCCTTGAACCATATCTTGACGCCGTCAATGGTACTCACGTTCAGTCCCTTCGTCTGTTCGGCCAGCTTCTGCAGAACCTTCTCTTTGCATTTCTCAGGACATTCGAGTTTGCTTTTCTCAATATAGTATTTCGGCAGGCCTCCAACCAGCTTCGAGAGCTTCTCACCGCTCCTGGCCATTATGTCCAAGATCAGTGCTACCGCCATCGCGCCGTCCCTGACTGCCAGGTGAGGTCCGTAGAAGATTCCTCCGTTTTCCTCTCCGCCGAGCTTAGCCTTCACTTTTTTCATGGTGTGCGAGACTGTCACACTTCCGACCTTAGTCCACACGATTTCGCCTCCGTAGGCATCAGCAATGTCTTTGACCAGTGTTGATGAGCTTACTGGCGTGACGATCTTTTCGCCTTTGTTTTTCTGCAGGAAATCCTTCTCAACTAACGCGAAGGTCTTGTCTCCCCAGTACACTTCCCCTCGCTCGTCGACAAAGACGGAACGATCAGCGTCGCCATCGTAGGCGACGCCCAAGTCTGCTTTGAGGGCTTTGACGGTTAGGGAGAGATCTTGGAGGTTTTCAGGTCGAGGCTCAGGAAGCCTGCCTGGGAACGTGCCGTCAATGTTCGCGTTTATGGTGGTTACCTTGCAGCCTAGTTCTCGGAGCAAGCGCGGCGCGGCGAGGCTGCCTACGCTGTTTGCGCCGTCAACAACAACGTGATAATGCTTCTTGGCTATGCGAGCCACGTCAACGTGCCGCTTTATCGCCTCTACATGCTCTTCGATGACCCCGGGCAACTCGCGAGTTGTGCCTATCTTGTTCCATTCAGCGTAATGCATCTTCTCGTCAAAGAACGTGTTTTCGATCTTGATTTCCTGTTCGCGGGACAGCTCGATTCCGTCTTTCCATAGTGCCTTGATTCCGTTGTATTCTGGCGGGTTGTGTGAGGCGGTTATGATTACGCCGCCGTCGGCTTTGTGGTTCTTTACTGCGTACTGTATGGCTGGTGTTGGCGCCATTCCAGCGAGCAGCACGTTGCAGCCTGTGGCGTTGAGGCCTGAGATGACGGCTTTCGCCAGCATAGGCCCGCTGGTTCTGGCGTCAAAGCCCAGGATGAGGGTTCCGCCTTCGAAGAAAGTGCCTATTGCGGCGCCGACCTTAATGGCCATCTCCACGGTCAACTCCTTGTTGACGACGCCGCGGATGCCGTTGGTTCCAAACAAACGCCTTGAGCCTGTCATGATCTGTCTACCTTCCTAGACGATGTTTCTTGATGTTAATACGTTTTCAGAAACTTCTTTGGCAGGGCATACCCAGACTCTTTCTGCTAGGCGCGTATTGTCTCTTATTCTAACGTGGTCTCCGAGTATGCAGCCTTTGCCGATTTGGGCTTTTTTTCCTATGTATACGCCTTCGCCGATTATCGCGCCTTCTATTGAGACCGAATCAGATATTTCTGTTTCTCGAAGGATTATGGAATCTTGAATAGTGACGTCGTTTCCGACGGTGACGTTTCGTCCTAGAACCGCGTATGGGCCTATGGTTGACTGTTTGCCTATGGATACGTGTCTGTCGAAGGCCACTGGTGCTCTGATTGCAGTGTCCTTCTTGGCTTTGGATCTCCAGGACGGTTCTGAGGAGTCCAGCAGAATCCTGTTTATTTTTAGGTAGTCTTCGGGTTTGCCTATGTCCATCCATAAATCATCATAAACGTATCCGTAGAGCTTGCCTTCCTCTGCGAGCTTCGTAAATACTTCACGTTCGAGTGAGATGTGGCGTTTTTCTGGGATTCGTTTGAGGATTTCTGGGCTGAGGATGTAGGCGCCTGCGTTTATGAGGTTTGTCGGAGCCTTCTCGCGGGGCGGCTTCTCAATGAATCTTTTGATGCGACTACCTTCGACGAGTTCCGCGACGCCGTATCGACTTGGGTCTTGAACCGTGTGCAGGGCAATCGTCGCCGTTGCCTTCTTCTCTTTATGCAGTTTCAGCATCTCAGAGTAGCTTACGTCCGCGAATATGTCTCCGTTCAAGACCAGAAAGGGTTCTCCGTGGCCTATGCGTTTTTCAGCCTTCTTCAGCGGGCCGCCCGTTCCTAGGGGTTTTCTGAGCGGGTCTCGCGAGTATGTGACGTGTACTCCGTGTCTGGGGATTCGGTGTTGTTTGATGGCGACTTCGGTTTGGTAGTTTACGGCCATTATGGCTTCTTTTATGTTGTTTTGGGCGAGGCGTTCGAAGGTCCATTGCAGGAGGGGTTTGTTGAGTATTGGAAAAAGTATCTTTGGCCTTGTGCAGCTTAAGGGTCTGAGCCTCGTGCCGAAGCCTCCTGCAAGAATCACCGCCTTCAAGCCTTTTTCCACCGAGTCGTCAAGAGTGCAAGCTTATATTCAAAGGGCTGATAATAAAACGGTTTCGTGAAAAACAGGGTGAACATGCCTTGATGGTTTTGCTGCATGAAATGAAATGGACCGAGGCCAAAGAATACTTCGCGAAAAACGACATCGCGATTCTGCCTGTAGGCTCGAATGAGCAGCACGGGCCGCATAATCCGCTTGGAACTGACCATCTGATTGCCAAGGCCATCGCCGAGGAAACAGCCAAACGCACGGGCGTCTTGTGCCTGCAAGTCATCCCGTTCGGTGTGAGTTCGCACCACAAACAGCTTTGGGGCACGATCTACATTTCAGCGAAGGCCTTCAAGAAATACGTGAAAGAAACCTGTCTGTCACTCAAATACTACGGTGTCAAAAAGATCATAGTAGTCAACGGTCACGGCGGCAATTTGCCGGCGCTTTCTGACTTGGCTCGGGAGCTTCGTTCAGAGGGCGTTTTCGTTTCTGTTTTTCAATGGTGGCCTGCAGCAGCCAAGCTTCTGCCTGACCTTTTCGATGCCGAGGAGAGGAAGCATGCCTCTGCTGAGGAGACTTCAGTCAATCTGGCCTTGCATGGGCATCTTGTGGACATGTCTAAAGCCGTGGACGACGAACAGCGTAAACATCCGGCACAGGCCGAAGGAATCACGCTTCCACTGGACACCGCTGACTTCTCGAGGACTGGGGTCTGGGGCAAATCGACGGCAGCGTCTGCAGAGAAGGGCAAGAAGGACTTTGAAGCAGTGGTCGCTGAGCTAGTTAAGCATGTTAACCTGCTCAAGCAATTGAGACCAGACGAGTTGATGGAGAAGCCCAAGTTCTAGAGGCTGAGCCCTCTTAGGCTCAATCAGACAAATAGATTGTACGAGGCGTGCTTTTTTCGCGTCAGGCGTACAGGTATTTTTCGACTTCCCACGCTGTTACTTTTGTCCTGTCGCTTGGTGCTTGGCTTTCATACTCTTTCCATTCTTGCATCTTAATCTCCCTATATCTGTGGGCGTTTTCGCTACCCAGTACTCGCGTGCAGATGTCATCGCTTTCCCATTCTTCGAGAGCCTCTTTCAACGTTGCAGGCAGAACCTGAATGCCGAGCCTTCGTCGTCCAGCCTCGTCTAGGTGGTAGAGGTTTGCGTCAACGGGGTCTCCGGGGTCGATCTTTTTCCTTAAGCCGTCTAGTCCTGCTTCGAACGTTGTGGCGAAGACTAGGTAGGGGTTTGACAGGGGATCGGGGCATCTGAACTCTATTCTGGCTTCTTTCTCGTTTTCAGGAGAGAAGGCTGGGATTCTCACGAGTGCGGTGCGGTTCTTTTTGCCCCATGCCACGTATACAGGTGCCTCGTAGCCTGGCACCAGTCTCTTGTGGCTGTTTACGGTGGGGGCTACGATGGCGCTTAGGGCTCGGGCGTGGCTGAGGAGGCCGCCTATGAAGTATCTGCACTGCTGCGAAACATACCCATAACCTTCCGCATCGAAGAAGGGATTTCTGCCCGTTGCTGGGTCAAAGAGTCCCATGTGAATGTGCATGCCGCTACCTGGCTTGCCGTGCCACGGTTTAGGCATGAACGTGGCTATCCAAGAGTACTTCTTGTCGGCCACGGCTTTGGCTGTGAACTTGTATCTGATAATGCTGTCCGCCGTTGTGAGGGGGTCGGAGTATTTGAAGGTGATTTCGTTTTGGGCTGAGCCTACTTCGTGGTGTTGTCGCTCCACCGTTAAGCCCATCGTGAACAGCGCGTTGGTCAAATCCATCCTGTAGGGTTCAGTGACGTCTCTGCCTGGCGTGTTGTCGAAGTATCTCTGCTTGTCTGCTAGATGGTTCTCAACTGGATAAATCTGGCCTTGGGTGTCTTTCTGGACGAGGTAGAATTCAAGTTCTGCGGCGGCTGTAGGCTCATATCCTTCTGCGTGGGCTTTGTCTATTGTCTTCTTGCATATGTGGCGTGGGTCGTTTTCGTATCGCCTGCCATCTGGCTTGAGTATGTCGCATATGAAGGCGGCCACGCTTTTGTCGTAGAAGTAGTGAGGGCAGGCTGTGAACGTGTCGGGGTCAGGCTTCATTATCATGTCGCTTTCCTCTATCCTCACGCCTGCTAGGACCGATGAGCCGTCGAAGGTCACGCCCTCGTTCAGCGCATTTCGGGTTTCCTCCGCCGGTATGGTTCTTCCCTTTAGCAGTCCAAACAGGTCTGTGAACTGCAGGAGAACGTAGTCTGCGTTTCTTGCAAGCTTCACGCATGTTTCGAAGTTCTGTATGGCCTGCAACCTATCCCTTATCATGTGTCCGCCTTCCACGCTATGGGCAAACGTATAGTCACATGAGAGCGCTCTGAACGTATAAAAGTATTATTCCCCGCTGGAGAAGTAAATGTTAAATAAGCGTACAGTGTATTGGATGAACGTTCAACGTTGGTGTTGTTTGATGCAGTTGGATGAGACAGATGTCAAAATCCTTAAGGTCTTAACCGTGGACGCCCGGCTTTCTTCGAGGCAAATAGCCAAACAGTGCGGCATCTCGGTTGGCACGGCTCTGTCGCGGGTCAAGAAGATGGAGGACGAAGGCATAATCAAAGGGTACTCTGCCTTGCTTGACCACGAGAAGCTTGGCTACGAGCTGACAGTGGTCAGCGAAATAACCGTTTCGAAAGGCAGGCTTCTCGAGATGGAAAGCGAAATTGCGCGGTTTCCGAACGTGTGCTGCGTGTATGACGTAACAGGCCTGCTGGACGCCATAATCATCGCGAAATTCAAGAACCGCGAGGAGCTTGGCAAGTTCACGAAGCGCCTTCTGGCATTGCCCTACGTGGAACGCACCAATACACACGTCGTGCTGACAACCATCAAGGAAGACTTCAGAATAGTCTAGGCCACGGGTTCTCATTTCCGCCTTCTTTGCCCCAGTAAGTCTGGGCAAGCTTTAATTTGAACCATAAAATACAGATAGACCGAGCGCACAGTTAGGCGGGGGTTGCCAAGCTAGGTCAACGGCGTAGGCCTGAGGCGCCTATCCCGCAGGGGTTCGTGGGTCCAAATCCCACCCCCCGCACTATTATGAATCACTCGGCGTGCATTATGGGATATACGTGGGTCTTTGTCTCGGGTTAGAAGTAGTAGTCCGCGAAAAATTTTCAAAGACGACTACTTCTAGCAGCCCAGTCTCACCAGGATGCACGTGGGTTAGAAGTAGTTGTCCAGAGTGTGGGG
>CAZUFK010000002.1:0-65334 GCA_964619695.1 uncultured Candidatus Bathyarchaeia archaeon | reverse complement strand
CCTAGTCTGAACTCTACGTTCTGATACTTGCCTTTTCTGGCGTTTTCTCTTGCCTTGTCGATCATCTCAGGTGTCATGTCCACGCCGATGACTTTGCCGTTTTTGCCGACTCTGCTGGCTGCCAGAAAACAGTCGAATCCTGCGCCAGAGCCGAGGTCGAGGACGGTTTCTCCTTCTTTCAGGGAAGCCAGCGCAACGGGATTGCCGCATCCGAGACCGAGGTTTGCGCCTTCTGGAACTGAGTTTATGTCTTCTTCGCTGTAGCCTATTCTTCTGCTGATTTCCTCACTAGTGGGCACGGAACAACTGCAAGGATCTGGCGTGGCAGCGCAGCAGGACGTTTCCTTCTTGGCGATCTTCGCATAGCCTTCTCGAACTATTTTCCTTATCTTTTCTTCTTTCATACCATCACATTCTATTTGTCATAGATCCAGCCGCTCAATCTTAAGATACCGCCAACGGCGACCAGTATGCCGAAATATATCAATGCGTAGGGCCACATACTTACGTTTTCTTGTACTATTCCTGCTTGCTGTAATAGTAGGAATGCACCCCATAGAAAGATGAAGAGCCCAATGGCCAGTCGGTCAATGCCTCTTAGAGTACGGCGACGTTTGTCTTCATTCATTCCAGTTTGTCCCTCCTTCCTAGCACTTGCCCTCAACTGCAACCGCATTGATCATCTTCCTCTACCCATTCTTTGACTTCCTCTTCTGTCGAACCAAATGGGCATTCGTCTGAGTTGTCCACATCCTTTCCGGTTAGGGTTGAGGCGAATTTGTCCATCTTGTCCATTGCGCCTTTTCTAACGATTCTCCCTATTGCGATTGCTTCGAGGATTTCTTTTTCTTCTGCGCCTGTTCCCTGCGCTTGGCTGACGGCGGTTTTGAGGCAGGGCTGGCAATTTGCCGTGACTGCTGCTCCAACGGCTATGAGTATCTTTGTTTTGCTTTCCATACTAATCATCCTTTTCTATTTCACTACTACTTGAGAGTAGTAGAAAACTATTTAAGTCTTCTCTGACGACTACTCATCAGAAGGAAGGTGAAGCCACTGGCCACCAACGTGGAAACAGTCGCTCGAGACCGTATGGTTTCACGGCTTAAAGAACTCGGCTTATCGACTCATGAAGCATTGAGCTACGCTGCGCTCTTGACTCATCCCAACATGACGGCGAGCGCCCTGTGCAAAGAAACGGGAATTCCTGACTCAAAAATCTACTTCGCTCTTGACGGGCTCTGCAAGAAAAACATGCTGATAGTTCAGCGGGGCAATCCAAACATTTACCAACCTGTGCCGCCGAAGGACGCTGTTGCCAATCTGAAACAGCAACTGACTGAAAGACTTGATGAGAGAATCAAAGAAGCAGACGTTTTAGTCGATATGCTGACGCCAGTGTACGAGAGCGCCGCAAAGCCGGAGGAACTGGAAGTGGCCTATATCATCCGGGGACAAAAGAACATCATCAACAGGATGAAAACATTGGTTGCGGCGGCACGGAAAGAAATAACCATTTTCATTTCACACCCAGCAGTCCTCAATGGGCTAAAGGAATCATTGATAGAGGCAAGAGAGAAACGCAGAGTCAAATTGAACATCGCTATGACGCGCGAGGTTTTCGAAAAGGAAGGCTCTCTAAACCTTGGCGGAATACGCCTGCTATGTTGCTCGTTGGACCGACCGGCTGATTCCCTTGGAATGCTCATCACCGATATGAACACACTCTTAACGTTGTCAGACTGGTTCGACGAGGTTGCCATGTTGACGCAGGACCAAAACCTGATTCGAGCCTGCAGAGACTACTACGACAACCCTAAATGCTGTACACGCGTGCGCTAGCAGAAAACGAAGATGCTGAGAACATCGCCTGTACGAGCCTCCCCCTCCAAATCAACATGGCGGCGCAAGAGATGCGATTTGCACCTCGATCCTTCGGAACGCATTATGTGAAACACGTGTTTCTTCCGAAGGCATGTCCTGTTCTTTTGGTGGCTACGTTGGGCTTGTATGGGTAAAGCATTAATCTTCATCTTGCTCTATCTTCTTGGCGAGGGCTGATGGAGGTTGCCGATTTTGCCTATTGATACGGGGCGTTATGGGACGCCTGAGATGCGGCGGGTTTTTGAGGAGGAGACTCGGGTTCAGAAGATGCTTGACGTCGAGGCGGCCTTGGCGTGGGCGCACGCCGAAGTAGGCGACATCTCGAAGCAAGATGCGGAACGCGTCATGGCTGCGGCCTTGCTGAAGCACGTTAAGCTGAGCCGCATCAAAGAGATAGAACGGGAAATCAAGCATGACGTCATGTCCTTGGTTAGGGCTCTGTCCGAGGTGTGCGGGCCCAGCGGGGGATGCGTGCATCTTGGAGCCACGAGCTACGATATTGTGGATACGGCTAATGCTTTGCAGTTGAAGGAGGCCTTGGAGACAATTGGGAAGAGGCTTGACGAGCTTGAGAAGACGCTGATGGACAAGGCCACGCGGTACAAGGAAACCGTTATGATGGGCAGGACACATGGGCAGCATGCGTTGCCGATTACGCTGGGTTTCAAGTTTGCAGTGTGGATGCGTGAGGTTTCGAGGCACATTGAAAGGCTGAACCAGTGCAGAGAGCGCGTGCTTGTCGGCAAGATGAGCGGCGCAGTAGGCACACAGGCAGGCCTAGGGCCTAACGCGATGAAGATTCAGGAGCTAGTCATGCAAAGGCTAGGCCTGAAGGCCGCCGATATTTCAACGCAGATCGTGCAGCGAGATCGTCATGCGGAGCTTGTGTGTGTGCTGGCTGGGGTTGCGGCTTCGCTTGAGAATTTTGCTACCGAGATACGCGAGCTTCAGAGGCCCGAGATTGGAGAGCTTTTCGAGGCATTTGAAGCTGAGAAGCAGGTGGGCAGCTCAACCATGTCGCACAAGAGAAACCCCGAACTGTGCGAAAGAATTTGCGGCCTCTCACGAATCGTTAGGAGCCTCGTCAATCCGGCCTTCGAGGACGTGGTGACATGGCACGAAAGGGATTTGGCGCAGTCGTCTGCTGAGCGCTTCATTTTTCCTGAAGTCTGCATACTGACGGATTACCTGCTTTTCCTCATGAACAGCATACTGGCGAATTTGCGTGTGGATGAGCAGCGGATGCTCAGAAACATGGAGGCCACCGAGGGACGGAACATGTCCGAGGCCGTCATGATCGCACTGGCCAGAAAAAGCATGAACCGACAAGAAGCCCACGAACTACTAAGAAAACTAACCATCAAAAGCGAAACCCAAAAGCAACCATTCAAACAAACCCTACTAGAAGACAAAATCATAAGCAGCAAACTGAGCAAAAAGGAAATAGACGAAGCACTGAACCCAAGAAATTATCTCGGAACCACAACGAAACAAGTCGAACTTATGATTCGGGTGACGAAGGGAAACTGATTCAGTACTGTAGTTGTCACTGGATATCGACTCCTACCAAAACAGAGTTCTTGAAGGTTGCCATCTCTGTCAATCCTTATCCTTCTTAACTTGCAGGGCAGGCAGAAGGTTTTCTTCTTAATATAAGGCAATTCTACCTATTCACTCTGTGAGAAGATGGTTAGGAAAAGGCCCCCTTCATTTGATGAGAGGGACAAGATCTTCTTCTCTGGTCTGAAAGACGCTGTTGCTTGTGTGAAAAACCTTGCGACACCAACATTGTGATACACCATATAAAACAGGAAGGGACAGACGAAGAGCCATCCAACATTGACAAGGCCATTCCCTTATGCTATGATTGTCACGGTAGAATCAAAAGCTACAATCTGACACATCGAGTAGGCACTTCTTATAGGATTGAGGAGATCAAGGAACGACGGAACCAGATCTATGACAAATACACTCGCCATCTTGTTCCTATCGTGACTTTTGACATACTTCAAAGAGCACCCCAAGAATCAGAACCAATCTTTCCAAAAGTCATTACTTTCGTTACTCATTGTAGTACATCGCTACCTGTGAAGGCAAGAGTTGAGGTGAAGCATATTCTGGGTGGTAAGGATTTGGGAATCATGAAAGATGTGAACGGATATTATTCAGGAGAAACTGATTGGCATCTAAATCCGGCGGTAAGGATCAATGGTAACTTCACTATTATTAAGGAATGTCAAGAGAGCAAAGACGATCTCAAGATAGAGGTCAGACTTACGATAATAGATGAGTACGGAAGACCTCATAGAATGCTACCACAAGCTTGGACTTATGTTCGTCCAGAGCACTATTGGTTCTTAGAGCCTCGTTCCTTCACAGCATGGGTCTAGCTTCTGTTAGGGCACTTCGCAATGTCCTCTCAAAACGTGCATGCAACACGTCAAGACATCTCTCCAGATTCGCACATGCAGGAGTCGAAATCAAGGTTCCAGTCTGGCCGCCGAAGATTCGGTCACTGGTAGTAACGTGTCTACTCAGTATTCGGTTAGTGCTTTTTGTTTGTATTCGTCTGTTTTTTCGAGTTTTTCCCATGCGTCTTTTTTGACGTATCCGCCTACTTGTTCCTTGATCTTCCTCGCCAGCCTAGGCCCTATGAGCGGCAGGTTCGTCAGGTCGTCTAGCGGTGCGTGTTTGATGTCTTCAATTGTCTTGTAGCCTGCGTTGTACATTATGCGTCCTCTCACTCGGCCTACGCCTTCCAGCTTCACGATGGGCAAAAGCTCCTTCTTCACACCTTTTTCCACTCTTTCCATAAGCTGCGAGGCCTGCGGTGGGATTTGCTTGTTGCCGAACAGCGTGGCCAGCTCGTGCGTGGCGTGCAGCAGCCACTTCGCGTTCTCAATCGTCCGGTACAGGTCACCAGGCTGCACCCTCAGGCGCTCGATGATCTCGTCTTCGCTTCTCTCGTCGATCCACGCCGTCATAACCATCGCGGTTTTGATTTCGCCCAGAAACTCTTCGTAGTTGATCCTGTCCTCCCACTCGTCAGGCGGAGCCACCAGAAACTCGGCACGATGCTCCTCCATGAACACGGCTATCTGGTCGATCTCGCCCGTGTAAGGCCTAAGCGCAGGCCCCATGTCAGGAGTATGCGCAATCAAATGCAAAAGACTCAACTCCGTCACCGTCTGCTCCGTCAGACTTGCAGGCTTAGGCCTAGTCGCGTCTCGGATCATGACGCCTGAAACCGGGTCTACGTAGAGGTCGCTGACGCGCTTGCCAAACCGCGTCGCGTTGATGTCCTCGCCGTAGACCTCAATCATCTCCTCATCATACAAATACTTCAGAATCTTGGCAATCACGCTCTTGATCGCGTCAACATCATACTGGTAGGCGTAGAAGGTTCTTCCGAAGAACTCGAAAAGCCCCTGCTCCGTGTGCGCGAAATCCGCCGCAATAGTCGACAAAACATGCGAACGCAGTATCCTCTCGACCGCGAGCCTTGACCAGATGCGTTCAGGCCGCGCCATGATGTAGCTCTGCATCAGGTAATCAGCCTCATCCGCCGTCTTCGCAATCAGTATGGCTTCGCCGTTCCTGTCGTACTTTGGCCTTCCAGCCCTGCCAGCCATCTGCTTGTACTCAAGAACCGTAATCGGATAAAACCCGTACCCAGCCTCGTAACGCTTGTAATCCTGCACCACCACGATCCTGGCAGGCAAGTTCACGCCGAACGCCAGCGTAGGCGTCGCCGTCAAAATCTTGATCTTGCCCCCTCTGAACGAGTCTTCGATGATTCTGCGGTGGCCGCCGCCCAAACCCGCATGGTGAAAGGCCACGCCGCACCTCACGTCCTCGGCCAGCCCCTCGCTCAACCGCGTCCTCTCGCCCGCGGCCAAAATCCGTTCAGCGTCATGTTCCAACGAACGCCTAGCAGGCTTCGTCAAAACCTTCTCAGCCTCAACCGCAATCTTCCTAGCCAAAGTGACCGCGTTCTTCCGCGTGGATGCAAACACCAGCGCCTGCCCGCCCTGCTTAACTGTGGCCAAAGCAAGATTGATGGCGCCGTCCCGCGTCCTCTTCTCAACTTTGCGTGCCTCGCCGTCCTTGTACTGGATCTCATCGTTGAGCAGCACGCCTTCCTTGAGGCTTACTGGCCTCCATTCCGTTGTAACGTGATCAGCCTTCAGCCACTCAGCAATCTCATGCACATTGCCAATCGTGGCGCTCAACGCGAGAACCTGTATGTCCGGGTTGATTTCCATCAGCCTTGCCAGCACCACCTCAAGCGTAGGCCCCCGCTCCGCATCATTCAGCAAATGCACCTCGTCCGCGACCACGAGCGAGATTTCCTCCATCCACTTCGCACGGTGGCGCAGAAGCGAATCCGCCTTTTCATTCGTCGTAATAATAATGTCATACCGTTCCAGCCACGCGTCAGTGCTGTCAAAGTCGCCCGTGCTGATGCCTACCCTGACACGTCTGCCGTCGGCCTTCACGATGCTCGTGTATTTCTTGAACTCCTCAAACTTCTCGCTAGCCAACGCCCTCAAAGGAGTAAGATAAACCGTCTTCCCATTCTTCTCCAAGATGTGCTTAAGCGCGCAGAGTTCAGCGACTAATGTTTTTCCTGAGGCGGTTGGGCTTGCGAGGACCAGCGTTTTGCCTTCGAGGGCTCCCGCTTTGATGGCCTCCTCCTGCGGCGGGTAAAGCTCCACAATGCCCTCTCCCAGAACAACCGCCTTAACCTGCTCAGGCACCGCCAAGTCCGCGATCTTCACTCAAACACGCCTATCTCTCAATCTTACAAAGCAAATAACCTGCAGGCAATTTAAAACGTTATGTTCAGCCTTTTTCCTCAGTTTTCTAGGTTATGTTTTTCTACTAGGATGATGCTAAAGCAGTTAGAAACGTTGCCTCGATTGAAGAGCTGGTTTATGCATGATTGACAACGTGAGAGAACTGCTCAGAGCGCATGAAGGCCTGAAATATGAGGTCTACCTAGACAACGAAAACTCCAGCCAAGTCCCAAAAGAAGTGATCGAAGCCATGTTGCCCTACTACAGCGAACGTGCATATGGCAACCCCACGCTGACGCACAAGCCCGGCTGGGAAGCCTACGAAACCATAATGGAATCCGCCCAGAAAATCGCAGCATGCCTAGGTACACAGACGCTCGAAGAGGTCAACTTCACACCCGGCGAAACCGAAGCCAACAACCTCGCCCTGCTAGGCACAATCCCAGCCCTGAAAAACAAAGGCAAAAAAATAATCATCTCAGAAACCGAACCGCTCAGCGTCCTGCACGTGGCAGAGATGTTGCAGAAACAAGGCTACACTCTGGCAAAGGTTCCGGTTGACGGCGAAGGCTTCGTTGACCTACAGAAACTCGGCGACGCAGTTGACAAAGAAACAACCCTCGTAAGCCTGTCCGTCGTCAACCAAGAAATAGGCACAATCCAACCGCTCGAAGCCGCAATCGACGCCATCAGAGACAAGAACCCAGATACGCTTTTACACACCGATGCCACAGATGCCTATGGAAAGATACCGTTCGACGTCAAGGCACTGGACGTGGACTTGGCAACCGTGAGCAGCTACAAAATACTGGGACCACGCGGCATAGGTGCCCTGTACGTGAAAGAAGGCATAAACGTTGAGCGGATTCTGGAAGGCCAAATAGGCACACAGAGGCTATGGCCAGGGGTCGAGAACACGCCGCTAATAGTCGGCTTCGCCAAAGCCTCAGAGCTGGCATTCGAAAACTTCCAATCTAATATGCAGCACATGCGTCAGCTGAGAGACATGCTGATTGAAGGCATAACGGAGCGCATAGCGGACGTGAGGCTTAACGGGCCGAAGGGCGACAAGCGGGGCACGGACAACGTGAACATCAGCTTTCTGCGATGCGAGGGCGAGGCGTTGACCATCGAGCTGAGCCTTAAGGGCGTTTACGTTTCGAGCGGAAGCGCCTGCACCAGAAGACTCCTCCAGCCCAGCCACGTCCTCGTCGCCATAGGCCGAAAATTCGACGAAGCCCACGGCAGCATACTGATGAAAGTCACACGGTACCACACCGAAGAAGACATAAAATACGTCTTAGAAGTAATTCCGAAAGCAGTAAACCGAATCAGAGGAATAGTAGGCTCAACAGGAGTGAACTAGACAATGTCGCGAATGCCTTTACCCTATAACCCGAAGGTGCTTGACCTCTTCCGAAACCCCAAGAACCTTGGAAAGATGGAAGACGCCACCGTCGTGGCCGTCGCAGGAAACCCCTCATGCGGCGACATGATAACCTTCTACCTCAAAATCAACAGCCAAGACGTGATCGAAAAAGCCTCGTTCGAAAGCTACGGCTGCGCCGCCAACATAGCCACCTCAAGCATCGTCACCGAAATGATCAAAGGCCTCACGCTCGAGCAGGCGTGGAAGGTTTCGTGGAAAAGCGTCACCGAAGCCGTAGGCGGCCTTCCCAGCGTCAAATTCCACTGCGGCATCCTCGCTGTAGGCGCCCTCAAACGCGCCATCAGAAAATACTACAAAGACAAAGGAACCAAGCCCGAGTGGCTGAGCGACGAGATAAGCTTCGAAGAGAAACAAGCCCTCGAAGAGGAAGAGCTCGCCAAGTTGCTCTCGAAAAGGATGAAAACGGAAGGAAAGTGATGCTGGACCCTTACAAGCTACGCGAAGACTTCCCCATCCTAAAACGCGAAATCAACGGCCACCCACTCGTCTACTTTGACAACGCCGCAACCTCGCAAAAACCAAGACAGGTCATCGAAGCAATCAAACACTACTACGAATACAGCAACGCGAACGTGCACAGGGCCGTCCACACACTCTCGCAAGAGGCCTCTGAGCTTTACGAGAATGCGCATGAAGAAGTGGCCAAGTTCATAAACGCCCGTGGCATAGAGGAAATAGTCTTCGTAAGAGGCACCACAGAAGCCATAAACCTCGTAGCCTACGCTTGGGGCCTCCCCAACCTAGGCAAAAACGACGAAGTCCTAGTCACGCTGATAGAACACCACAGCAACATAGTCCCATGGGAAAACCTATCCCGCATCTGCGGCTTCCGAGTCAAATACGCAGAAGCGAACGCTGACGGAACCCTCAACTACGAGACATTCGAAAAGACCATTACAGACAAAACCAAAATCGTCTGTTTCTCCCACGTCTCAAACGTCACAGGCATCGTAAACGACGTCAAAAGAATCGTGAAAGCTGCGCACGACTATGGAGCACTGACACTTATTGACGGCGCCCAGTCGGTGCCGCACTTGTGTGTTGACGTCAAAGACCTTGGGATGGATCTACTTGCCTTTTCAGGCCACAAGATGCTGGCGCCCACAGGCATCGGCGTCCTCTACGGCAAGAAGGAGATCCTTGAAAAGATGGGGCCGTTCCACGGCGGCGGCGAAATGATACGAGATGTCACCTTCAATTCGGCGACTAGGCGGTGTTCCGTGATCTGGGCTGGTTTGCCTTGGAAGTTTGAGGCTGGAACGCCGAACGTGTCAGGCGGCATAGGCCTGATGGAGGCTGTGAAGTACCTGAAGAGAGTAGGCATGAAAAACGTGGAAACGCATGAAGAAACGCTGACCACCTATGCCATGAAGCGCATGCAAGGACTTGAAAACGTTGAGATCTACGGACCGCACGACGCCTCGGAAAAATGCGGAATAATCCCATTCGGCGTCAAAGGTCTAAGCTCACATGATGTCGCCCTGTCGCTCGACGCATACGGAATCATGATTCGCAGCGGCTACCACTGCGCACAGCCCCTGCACCAGATGCTGAAGCTGAAGTCCTCAGCCAGAACAAGCTTCTACATCTACAACACCCGCGAAGAAATCGACAGCTTCATCGAGGTTTTGAAGGAGATCGGGTAGCCCTAATGGTCAGCGTGGAAGACTACGTGGCCAGAACCGAAGGAACATGCGGCGAAGAAAAAGACATAATCGTCACGTTCAAGTATGACAGAAAGAACGAAGCGATTCAACGAATAATGAAGAGAGCCAAATTGCAGAAATCAATCGCGAACATCATCTTTGAACTGACTTTTGAAGGCATCTCCTTTCGTCTTTACCCAAGTGGCAAGGCCATTTTCCGAAGCTTGAAGGACAAAGAAGAATTGAATAGAATCTTGTGCGATCTTTTGTTGTAGTGGAGCTTGCGGAGTCCTACTTCTTGCCTGTGTCCTCCGAGAAGACCTCGGCAACTTTCTGCAAACCCTTCGTCATCTGCATCAAGAACTTGACTCTCTTCTCAGTCTTCGACTTGTAAGAAGTAACTATCGCTTTCAGCTTCGTCATGATCTCGCCTGTTATCTCCACGAGGATCTGATGATTCTCCTGATCCGCGAGGTTGAGTATCTCAACTTCATCGTTCTTGAAGACCAGAACCAGCTGTCCAGTGAGATAAAGGTAAGCCTTGCTTATCCGCCCATTATAGCTCTCTGGAAGAGAAGAGACTGAAATCTCAAGCGTCTTGCCGAAAGGCTTCAGGATCTTGACCAAAAAGTTGAAGAATTCCCTGACGAGTGTTTCTTCTTCGCTTGAGAGTTCGGATATTTGCCCTGCATTTTCCTGTATTTCCTTCAGAGTTTCTGTGGTTTGTTCTTCCGTCAGTCTTGGATTTTCACTTGCCGGCGTTGAGCTTATGACTGCTTGTGGCTGTGTTTCCTTAGCTGCAGGCGCGGGCGAAGGCGGTTGTTCAGTCATTGATAGTCACTCATAACGTGATTGACGATCATTTTACCTGTCAGTTTAATAATAAGCGTGTGTCTGTGCGGGGAGTCTACATACACTGTTGGGATACGTTAGCACAATCTTGTATATTAAGACATAATACTTTTATCAGACTCCGCCCCCGAATATGTTAAGGAAGAGACAATGAAGCAGGAGCAGAAATCAGCCTCTCTAGGGTACGCCACAGACGCCATAAAAGGCACAGGCGTATACGCCACCAAAACCGAATCCATGTCCATCAAGAGAGGCAACTCCAAAATAACCGTCGACATCTGCAAACGACGGGAAATGTCTCAGTCTCCCCACTATCATAAGTATGACATCTCAAAGTACGATCTCCATCCCGGATACATTTACCCAGAGGCCCTCCAAAGCCTAGTTCCGACAGGGACTCCGGAATACGTGGACAGCGGCCAAAAATACGCAGAACGCATGATTCGAGCACTCTTCTTCTTCAAGCAGTGCGCCCTGATAGGGCCCTCAGGAACAGGCAAAACACACATCACATACCTTGTTGCCGAACTGACCGGCCTGCCTGTGTGGGAGGTCAACTGCGGCCTACAGACATCATCCTACGACCTCATCGGCAGATTCATCGGTCTAGGAAAGGAAAACTGGGTTGACGGCCAAGTCACGAGCTGGCTGCGAGGCGGCGGCCTTCTGTACCTCGACGAGGCCAACATGATGAAACAAGACGTCGCCACCAGACTGAACCCGGTGCTCGATACAAGAGGCCACCTCGTTCTGAGCGAAAAAGACAACGAAATAGTCACCCGTCACCCATACGCCTACGTCCTCATCAGCATGAACCCCTTCTCAGCCGAATTCTCCGGGACAAAACCGCTGAACGCAGCCTTCAGAAGAAGAATGAGCGTCTGGATCAACTTCGACTACGAAAGCGTAGGCGACAGAATCTCACCCAAGGAGGCGGAACTGCTCGAAAAGAGATCCGGAGTCAGCGAGGCCATGGCATACAAGATCATCAGGGTCGGGGCAGAGATGCGTAGGCAATACAAGGCAGGCGACCTGCCCTATGGGCCTTCAATAGGCGACCTCATCCACTGGGCAGTCCTAATCAAAGACGGATCAGACCCCATAAGCGCCGCCGAAGAAACCATAGTCGCACTAACCAGCGACAGCGTCGAAGTCCAAGCAGACGTGCGAAGACTCATCGAATCAATCTTCAAGAGCTAACGCTAACAAATGGTGAATTGATTGGGGTTCCTCGAGTACGCGTGGTCAATATTCCCCGAAAAAGACAGAATGAAAACCAAATTGCTCATGTCAGCCGAGGTGGCCTTCGCTCAGCTATATAAAGATAACAGTGGCTTCGTATGCGTTTTCCCGGAGCCGAAAGCGAAGGAAACTGAGGAAGAGAAGACGATATCGCTGTACGGCTATATCTTCCCAGCGAATGCCCAGGGAATAAGGCAGCTTGCCAGTCTCTTCAGAGCCTCGGTGTTTCACCTTGGAACCCACGCTCTCTCCTCAAACTTCGAAGACTACGAAAAATGGAGGAAACGCAAGGATCCTCGCCTAGCGCAGTTTACAGCCACGCTGCTGGAAGACGTGAAGGTCAACGCCTACATTGCTGCACGATACCCTGAGAGGCTCATGGACGAAGCATCTGCGAACACATTGGCATTGATGAGGCTTAGGCAAGTAAGCAAGATGATGAACCCCGCAACCAAAGTCATGGCCAGTCTACTCGTAAGAGCAAACACAGGCCAAGTTCCGGATGGACTGAAGAAAGACTATGACCTAGTGGTTCATCTTGCCGGACTCCTCGACCAGTACAAAGAGAAAGCCATGCTCTCGATCAAAGTCGAAAAAATGATGCCAAGAGAGGACAAGCTGAAGGTTGCCGACGAAGTCTACAGCTCCATACTAGATGCAGGCACAGTGACTGAGACTCCTTTCCTTCCCCACACAGAAGAACTAGGCAGTTGCTCCATTTTTGCTCCATCCTACTTCGCCAATTCCGATGTGATCCTTGAAGAGGGGTTCAAGAAGCATTTGAGTTTCCTTGGAGGCGCTCTTCCGTCTTCCGAGAATGATGAAGGGGCATGGAAGAAGATAGCGGAGAACGAGGCGGCTCAGATTTATGATTCGTGGCGGCGTCAGAAAGAAAAGGACGCCAAGATGCTTTCGAAGTACGAAAGCCTCCTTCCCATGACGAGGTTCAAGTCCGTCGGCGTGCCCGAACAAGACTACACCGAATATTTGAGGGTCAAGGCTGGATGCAAAAGCGAATCACACAGGCTGATAGAAAGCCTTCTCGTAGCGAGAGACGCCTTGGACGAAGACCCACGGAAGCTGTACGGCGTGCTTGACCTGCAGGAGGTAATCCAGATCATCGCCAGTAAAAGCCCCAGCGTAGACGCCTTCATGTTGGACGAGAACCTCAGCAAAAGCTACTCGTGGATAATCCTGCTTGACGCAAGCAAAAGCATGAAGTGCCAAAAAGCGTTCGCGTTGGAACTCCTAATAATGCTGTCCGAAGTGGCCAGTGAACTGCTTCAGGACCCGCATTCATGGGGAACATACGCCTTCAACGACCGGTTCTTCGTGATCAAGGACATAAAGGAACGATACAACACCAAAGTGAAATCCCGAGTGGGAGGCATAGACTTCGAAGGCATGACCTACATGCCTGACGCCTTGACGCTCGCAGGGCAGGTTATCAAGAGCAGAACGGACAACATGAGACTCATAACAGTAATATCTGACGGCTGGCCTTACGGCTACGCCGACATGAACAATGCCCTGTCAGAAACTCTGAACACCCTGACAAAAGGAAACATTTCCGTAATCGGTGTCGGCGCACAAAGCCGCCAAATGGAATATTTCTTCAAATCCTGCAGCACGGTTTACAGCCTACGCGACCTGACGAAGAAATTCTCAAACCTATACATGGAAGCAAGCCACGTCGCAGCAGAAGCATAACAAGGCCCCGGGATGGGAATACTGAAGATGGCAGTCTCTCGATGCTGAAGAATGCTGTCTCTTGTTGAAAGACCCGGCGTTCAACTACATCAAGTTCCTTCCTTCATCTGCATGCCTGTCATGTTTGCATTGGTTCTTATCAGTCGATTTCGCACATATTTCAGCATAAGAAGGATTGCTTAACTGTCTTGTAGCCACTTGTTACGTTTGAACATGTCTTCTCAACAACTAGGTGGCATCTCGCATTGGATGAAACTGTGGAAACCCATTCAGAAAGCGCTCGTCACGCTATCCTGAGTTATAAAGACAGAGTGTATTATGTTAGCACGGTGAGGGTTCAATTCTGTGAAGGGAAAGAGATGCACAGGGCAATTTTTCATGCGAAAGATGCTGCTGGCGGTCAACTTGAGGATCTTGACTTGGACATACCTCAAAAGCTGTACGAGCTTCTAGTAGAGTATACTAAGATCGGAAATTCGGATTTGATACTTGTTTTGCACGTTGAAAACAAGGAGTTTGAGTGGGGTTTGGTGCGCGAGAGCTGGTTGAGAGGGTTCATGAATAAGGACACTGTCGCTGGCTATATCGTCTAGTGGTCTCTTTGTCCTCATAAGGTCTAGGTGTTGTCCTGTTGGGTCTGTTTCGCCACAATAAAATCAGCGTTGAATTCGAATTTCTCGGCAGCATCTACGTTCCTTTTTTGCTTGAAGAATATCCTTTCTGGCACTCCATCATGCAGATAGGCCACGTACAGCAGGTCCTTTCCCAAACCATACCGTTCCAGCTCGACAATCGAGTTTTTGGCTCTTTCCAGCTTGTCGATCTTGTTCTTCAGCTCTTCAATTGCCTCGAAGAGTATTTCCGCTTCCCCAAGAACGTCGGCGCTGAGCATCATATCCTTGAACTGAACCCACTCCGTCACAGTGCTGACATGTTTTTCCTCCTTCTTGCCTCCCTTCCTGCTGCCTGACTTCAAGACTTTCTGCAATTCAGCTGTCTTCTTCGCCCAGTCTGAATCTTTGGCAGATTCGGGGTTCCTCAGTAGGCTCCCAAGCCACTGACTGTAATCTTCAAGCAGCACTCTGTACTGATCCAATTCCCTTTCCACGTTTTCTCGAATTTCCTTGAGCGAGTAGAAAGTTCGGATTTCAGTTAGCAATCCGTCCAAATTCAACACCAGTTGTTTTGTCCCTTGTTGGCTTCAGACTTAGCCTCATCGTTTTCGATGGTCTTAGCGACTGTTTTCAGCTCCTTCTTTACCCTCTCAAAGAAATTAGCCCTTGTGCTTACTTTCTTTCTATACACTGTTATTGCCTTTGCGATTTCGGGGATGACCACCCACAGCACGGCCATGACGATCTCAGGCGGATACTCAGCCAGAAACGCATCATGTTTTTCCTCCTTTTCGTAGAATAGAACGAGGTGGCCCTCTTCATTCAGAATCACCTTCTTGACGTTCCTTCGGAACGGTATGTCCTGCGGGGGGATGTTGAAAGATATTCCGAGTTTCTTCAGAACCAACGTGAGAGACATGCAGGCCTCATTGACCAGCTTGTTTTCATCTGTGAGAAATCTGTTCAGCTGCGTGCTTTCCTCGTTTACGATTTTCAAGAGTTCCTGCAGTTTCTGTTCTGCTTCAGCCCTGAAACTCTCTATGCCTTTCTCATCGAACTTGTCTCGGCTTTCGTCGGTGAGCTGCACGGGGCAGAAAACCTGCGGCTCTTCTACCGTCTTGGCTTGGCCTTCGGCCTTTTGTGCAGGTTCTTTGTTCTGATTCGATTGCGTGTTTTCTCCCATATGGACCTCTCCTCAACGGTTAAGAATGGTGTTGGCTGAGTTAGCCAATGGATTAGGGCGAGATAATAGGGTTAGTATGTTGTGAATCACGACGCACAGAACAATTATTGGCTATCGTATCGTGGCCTGTGAGGCTTTACTATCAAGAATGCGAACGTCAAATACAGGAGCGCTCCTATGGCTTGCCTCGGCAGGTCTGGAGCGAACCAGAACCAGCTTGATCCGCCGCTGAAATGCAGTCCAGCCACAAACCAAGCGAACACGACATCAATGAAAGTCTCAATGACCATCGCAATCGTTGGTGGCAGCTTCACCAGGTGCGAGTCCAAGCACAGAACTAAGTAGATCGGCAGGTTGGCCATAAGAACGAACAGCGTCAACCCGGCCTGCAGGCCAAGGATATCCATGAAAGCCCGTGCATACACGTTGGCCTCTTCGAAAGGTGCATGGCAGAAAGCAAGCGTTGAGAAGTAGTCAAACAGGATGAAGGCGAAAACCAGAGAAGCCCGTTTGAGCCAATGATTATTCTTCGGCAGTAGAACGTCCTTCAGGCTTATCGCTGAGCCCAGCTTGCCTGCCATTCCTTTCTCTCCATCCCCACTAGCTAATGTCAACCGTTCCAGCTTAAAAGCTTTGAATATGTATTTTCGATTCATATTTTGGGTTCAGAAGTATAAAATATACTCTAGACTGATTCGGCTTCTGTGTTGGAACTGGAACAAGGAGTAAGGCAACAAGGGATCATAATGGAGTTATCTGTCGAGAAACCTGAAGGCATTACGAAATTATACGATGAGAGCACCGGCCTATGGAGGTTCGTGAGAGTCGATAAAGGTCTATCGAAATCGTTGGAGACTGTTGAAAAGGCCCTCAATAGGCTTGGTTTATCCAAGAACGAGGTAAAGGTCTATCTCTATCTTGCCAGGACTGGCGAACACAAGGCAAGCGAAATCTCTGAAGCCCTATCGCTTCACAGAACCGAAACCTACCGAATTCTGCGTGACTTAGAGAAAAAAGGTCTGATCTCGTCCGTCTTTGAGAAGCCTTTGAAATTCATCGCTATGTCTTTCGAAAAGACGCTGGACGTGCTGATTGAAACCAAGAAGATGAGAATTACCCTCTTGGAGAAACGGAAGGAGAGCTTGGTTGACATATGGCTTTCTCTGCCGAGAACTGAGGTTGAGCATGAAAGGAAAGAGGTCTTTCAGATACTGGAAGGCGAAGAGCAAATCAGCCTAAAAGCGGACGAGTTGCTTGACACGGCCACCACTGACGTTCTTGCCTTCACATCTGAACAAGACATCACCAACTTCTACCACTCAGGCCTATTCGACAAACTCGAAAAACTATCAAAGAAAAACGTAAACGTCCAACTGCTAACGAACTACTCGCCGAAGAGCTGCTTCTTCATCGAGAAACTGAAACTGAAGAAAGCCAAATATTCGGTTTCATGCGTCGAAGGAATGCCGACATTCATACTCGCGGATGATGAGCAACTGCTTCTGCTGATCAGAAAGAACAATGGGAGAAAGAAAGTAGCCGCCCTGTGGACAAACTACGACGCCTTCATAAAAGCCATAAAAGCACTTTTCACCGAACTGTGGAACCACGAGAACTAGGCCGCCACTAGAACCTCATCTTCACCCACGTTGATATTTCACGCAGTATCGTCGCAATAAGTTCCCTCGCTTCTCTGTCAATCACGACCAACAACACTAGGTAGAGCAGTGCGCCCGCCATCGTGACAGTTAACGTTAAGAGAATCCTCGTTGGATGCGGCAGGAAATACAGAAGGGATGCCATAACGGCTGAAGCGAGAACGTATTTTCCTATGCTCGTCCACGGAATACCCACATTAGTCTTTCTGCGCAATATCATATACAGAATGAGGAACATGCCTATGCGCGCCATCATGTTTATCGCTGTCACGTAGGCCGCAGACAGCACGGGATCGCTAAGCGCGAAGCTCGTCAAGAAGTAGACTGTGAGTGGCAGTGTTATGAGTGCGTGGATGTATGGAAGCGTGAAGACCTTGAAGATGTCGCTTCTGACAAGCTGTTTGAATGGTATCTTCGATTCTTCGTCCATTCTTTCGACTCCCAGAAGCACATAAGTGTAAAACTGGGATATCGTGAGGACGAGTGCGTCAAGTGCCAGTAATGTCAGGACGATCGCCGCCGAGCTGTATTTCTCGTCAAGAATAATCAGGTATGAGTCCGGGATGGCGATGGCTCCAGCCGCCATGGGAATGGCAAACATCAAGACAAGCTTCAACGAGGATGTCACGTCACTCATGTTTCTGTCTGCCAGAAGCTTCGGGTACAATGCAAAAGACAGGAAGGATGAATAGGCAACGATGTTTGCGATTGTGGCAGCGGCTTGGTAGTTGCCTCTGGCCGCTGGGCTTCCAATGCTAAAGAGCATTATGAATATTATCGCAGCGACTTGATTGCCAACTGATTGATAGACGTTCACGGTCGAGCCTTTCAGCCACTCTTTCACGTAGGCCCACTGCACTTTCCCTTTCAAGTCGCCAGCCAACAGTTTCACGTAATATAATGACTGAACCACGACGGCCAACACCAAGCTTATCATGGCGCCAAGAAGAGGCTGCTGAAACTTCACTACGAGAACGTATGCGAGAGCAACTTTGCAGAGTTCCTCGATGAGCAAGCCGTACCCAACAGCTTGAGGCCGCTTGACGCGCAGGCACGCCTCCAGCGCGTTGATTGTGTGGATATTGATGATTTGCAGGGTGGCAATGAGGTATAGGACTAGATATTGGCTGCCGACGTGAAGTGCCGAAGTTATCAGTATAATCAGTGGAACGTAGAATGCTGCGGAGATGGCCGCCACCGCAAGGTTAGCAACAAGGCCTGTTTTTGTCGCCCCTTCTTTTCCTCGGGCGGCAAAGCGTGTCGTCCAGAACGGAAAAGCACCTGCCAGAATCGCGAAGTACACTATCAGATCAAATATGTTTGACCATATGCCGTACTCGCCGCCTGTCGTGTTCCTCGTTATCAGGAGGGTGAAGGCCATTCCTGTTCCTATGCTGAGCAGCTTCGTGGCAAATATTACCAAGCCTGAATACTGTAGTCTGATCTCTTCCTTGGCCAAGGGTGCACGCTCGCTATCGTCTCATGCATAGCATGTTCTTCGTATTTATTCTTGTGTCAGTGGCAGGCTGCTTAGGCAATTCAACGGTCTGCAAGACACGAAAAAGCCTTGAACTTGAGGTTCTGCCCTCTATCTTGGCTATGCATGGCCCGCTCAACCTGCCCTGAAACGCATCCCCAAAACTGACTGATTGAGCCCGCGGAGACCTTTTTGCCTCATCGTGGCTCAGCATAAACCTTAGCGCACAATAGTGGGTTGCCACGTTGTTCTTGTCAATCTCTCAGTTTCGTAGAGAGAAGTCCTAGTCTTCGAATATATGGGTGGTGAAAGTCAGCTCTCGGTTTTGGAGTCTCTTCCTTTTGTGTTCTTTGCTTTGGTCTTCAGAGTCAATTGCTTTCAGATATTTTGCTTCGATTTTTCCGGAACCAGTCGATTGTCTTCCGTAGTCCTTCTCTGAAGTCAGTCTTTGCTTCAAAACCAAATTCTGCCTTGGCTTTGCTGGTGTCGAGGCATCTCCGTGGTTGCCCATCAGGTTTCGTAGCATCCCACACAATCTTGCCTTCATAACCTGCAAGCTCAGCTATCAGATTCGCTAATTCGCGTATTGTGATCTCCCTGCCTGCACCCAGATTTACAGGAGCTGGTTTGCTATACTTCTCCGTTGCCAAGAGGATGCCCTCAGCCGCGTCTTCCACGTACAGAAATTCTCTAGACGCCTTTCCGGTTCCCCATACTACAACCTCTTCTTGGTTGTTACATACTGCTTCCACGAATTTTCTTATTAGCGCGGGTATAACGTGGGAGCTTTCCGGGTCGAAATTGTCCCTTGGTCCGTACAAATTGACCATCAAAAGGTGAATGGAGTCAAAGCCGTATTGCTGTCTATATGCCTGCGATTGCACAAGCATCATCTTCTTGGATAAACCATAGCTGGCGTTCGTTTCCTCAGGATAACCATCCCACAGACTCTCCTCTCTAAAAGGCACGCTGACATATTTTGGATAGGAACAGACAGTCCCAATTCCGACAAACTTCTCAATGCCCCCCTGCCTTGCTGCCTCCATCAATTGACTATTCATCACAATATTATCATAGAAGAGCAAGCCTGGATACCTTCTGTTGTATCCTATTCCTCCTCCTCGGCCAGCAACATGTATAACAACGTCAATGTCCTTGACAGCCTTGACACAATTAGGCCACACTCTAAGATCCATACTTACGCTTCTTGGCACTCTGATATTCTCTCGGCGAACATTTCTTTCTCCAATCAAACGGTCTACGACAAAAGAACCTAGGAAACCTGCGCCTCCAGTAACCAGAATCTTCTTTCTATTCCAGAAACTCATGGCAGACAACTCCAAAAGCCTCAATCACATGATCCAGATCTTCCTGCGTCAAATACTGATGACAACCAATATAGAACGCATTTGATCCCACGAATTCCGCAATAGGCAACGTTCCTTCGTATTCGTCTTTCAAGTAGCTGTATGCTGGTTGCTGTGTAGGTATGCAGCCAAATAGTGGCCTCGTTTCTATGCCCATTTGCTCTAATCTACTTCTAATTTTCTTCCGGTATGCCTTCTTCGGGTTCTTGATGACAACGGGATATGCCATATAGCTGACGTTCTTGTCATACTTGGGCAATTGCACCGCGCCTGAAAGCTCTTCCAGTCCTTCGTTGAGATACTTAACATTCTCTTGTCTGCGTTTTACAATCCAATCTGCTTTTCTCAACTGTGTTAGTCCTAGAGCGGCCTGAAATTCCATCGTCTTGAAATTGTACCCTATCATGTCGTGGGTGAACCTTGGGTCTTGATCGTCCCTATCCTGTTTCATCTTCGGGCACCCCCTGTCTTTTCTTGTGCAGACAGGACAGTCGCACATTCTTCCATTCGCCTTTATCTTCCTGATCAGCCTGATTATTTCGTACTCATTAGTTGTTATGGCGCCCATCTCTCCTACTTGGATGTTGTGAGCGATGTAAAATGAGAAATCAGATAACAACGAGAGAGAACCCGCTTTCTTTCCCTTATAGAGTGTGCCGTGAGCCTGTGCCGAATCCTCGAAAACAAGCAATGCATACTTCTTGGCGATTTTGTTTATCTCATCCATGTCGCATGGATATCCCATAAGATGGACGGGCAATATCAGTGCATATTCTTCAGGGTCATCTGCAGTCTCGAGATGCGCTTGAATATTTTCAGGTGTTATGCAAAAGGTGTCCTTGTTAACATCGACGTAAATAGGTTCAAACCCGCTCAAGACTATCGCGTTGCTGGTGGCAGTATATGATATCGGCGTGGTAATGATTCTGGTGCCTAGTCTTGTCTTTGAATTTCTGCGGATATGCTTGAGAGCAGTCAACCCAGCTATCAAAGCCGATGTGCCAGAATTCAAAGCAACCGAGTACCTTGTCCCAATGTACTCTGCCCATTCTTTTTCAAACTCTCTGACTCTCTCTCCTTCAGAGATTCTGCCAGAATCCAAGACTTCGGCGATGGCCCTTTTTCCCGCTCTGTCTGTTCTGAATTCTCCAACCGATATTCTGATGTTCTTATTCATGGGGCTCATTTTCAATCAGTTTTCCACCATCTATCGGGAAAGGTTTTCTGCAATATTCTGTCTCCTTCTCCAATAGGTTCTAAACCCACTTTCCGCATGTCAGCGTCGACCATTATTTTCATCAATTCCTCGAACCTGATCTTCGGTTCCCAATGTAACCTTTTCCGGGCTTTCTCAACGTCAGCCACCAGCTCTTCAGTCTCGGTTGGTCTAAAATATCTCGGATCAGTTTTCACGTATTCTTCTGGACGGAGACCAGCATAAGAAAAGGCTCGATCGACGAACTCTTGAACGGGATGTGTTTCACCGGTTCCGATTACGAAATCTTCTGGTCTCTCAAGCTGCATTATTCTAACCATTGCCTCTGCATATTCAGGGGCGTATCCCCAGTCTCGTTTCGAATTCAGATTTCCTAGATAGAGAATCTTTTGTTTTCCAGCCAAGATGTTTGCAATTGCCCTGGTTATCTTTCTCGTTACAAAAGTCTCGCCTCTCCTTGGCGATTCATGGTTAAACAAGATACCGTTGCACGCGAACAGGTGGTAGCCTTCTCTATAATTTACGGTCATCCAGTATGAATACGTCTTAGCTACGGCATAAGGGCTTCTTGGTCTGAATGGTGTTTCCTCGTTCTGGGGCGGACGGGAATTCCCAAACATTTCACTGCTGGACGCTTGATAGAACTTGATGGCGCTTCCGCTTCTTCTGATGACCTCCAGAATTCTTGTGGTGCCTAAAGCCCCAACATTCCCCGTGTATTCAGGCACGTCAAAGCTGACTCGAACGTGGCTCTGAGCTCCCAAATGGTAAACCTCATCGGGTCTTACGTTGTAGATGATGTTTGATATCTGCTCGGAGTCTGATAGATCGCCGTAGTGAAGGAAAAGCCTCGCCTTTGGCTCATGTGGGTCGACGTAAATGTGATCTATCCTAGCCGTGTTAAAAGTGCTGGCCCTTCTGATTATTCCATGCACTTCGTATCCTTTTGAGAGTAAGAATTCAGTGAGATAGGAGCCATCTTGTCCAGTTATCCCTGTGATAAGAGCTTTATTCATTGTAGCCACCTTGATTGTCTAGCTGATAATGCGCTTATTTCATCCAGTAATATATGGTTTCACTTGATTGGTCCATACCTTCAAACGAAGGACAATGGAATGCTAATCTACATCTATTGCTTCATCGAAAATCTTCTTCAGGTTGTCATTTCTGTTCTTCAAGGAAAACTCACCTTGCTCCACTAGGCGTCGCGCTTCCTGCCCAAGCCTTCTTCTCAAAGAGCTACTCTCAATCAAGAGAGACATCTTATCAACGATTTGTCTGACCATCCAAGGTCTAGACTTGCGGATACTTGGAAGAAGGTTTCTGTCCTGATGGTTTGGTGCCCCGTTCCACATGTAGAAAAGTGTGTCGGGCGGGGGGTCAAGCAGGACACCTGTTTTCATGTTTTGGACGGCTTCAGGGATATCATAGAGACCTACTGCCACGACTGGAAGCTCGTAGCTCATTGCTTCAAGAATGGCCATTCCCAGATTCAAGTATGAGGGGAACAGGAATATGTCTGAGGAGACATACAGGCGTGCCAACGCCTCTTCGCTCAGAGTTGAACTGAGAATCTTTATGTCCGGCCTGTTGTCGCACTTTTCTTTTATCGCAGGAGGAACCCAAGATCTCATAATCAGGTCAATGTTATCGTACTTCTTGCTCAGTTCCAAGAAGGCATCAACCACTTCAAATCCTCCTTTCCATTCAAAATTGAGATAATTGAACAAGTTCACGCTACCTACAAAGAGCAATCTCAATCTATCACAGTCACTCTTCTTAACGAAATTTCTTGCTGGCATTCCAAAACGCATAGTTGTGATTTTCTCCTTGAAGGAATCGCAGTCTAGGCTGCGATAGAGTGTTCTCTTCGCCCAGTTGCTCCACGGCAGGATCCTTCTGCATTTTTCCGAAGCTAAGCTCTTCTGCACGAACCGCCTGATCAATCTAATGTCCCCATAGTCAACCAATGCGTTAGCATACTCAAGATCAATGATCCAAGGAAATCTGCCAAACGCTAATTGCTGTGAAGAGTATACCAGATCGGCGCCAGATGTCAAAGAGTTGCCGGAAGCCTGTGCTTTCTTCACGAGCACGTATGACAACGTTTTTGCCTCGGACCACAGGGTGCTAGGAAGCAAAGATTTTAGTCTTCCGTCAAGCCTATACATCATCTGCTGTTTCTTGTTGAGAGTGAGTGTTGATTGCTGCCTACCGTTGGATTCGGGTTTTCCAACGAGAACCCGGTATCCCTCTGGAGGATGCTCCACCAATTCTTTGTAGAGAGAATGGAATACGCCCCCTTGCGATCGGCTTCTGAGGTAGATACTCCTCATATGGAAAGCTCTCCGTTGTTGCCATATATAACTGTGCATGGCATAATTAGACTACCAAACGAGTTCGGAGAAGGACACTTGGATTCCAGTCAACTGTGACCTATTTCGGTTTTCGAAGAAGACTTGTTCCTGCGTCAATCATGCGAGTCTCGTGAACATACCCGTTTCGGCTCTGATCAAGCTACCTCAACCCTGACAAGCAAGTTCAGGAACCTCATCATGTTTCTTGCTTTGTCACGGTCATCACGGTCTTTCACGGCGACTTTTCCGAATCCCTTCGTTGCTTCTTCAAGGACACATTCGTAGACGGCAGGCAAGCTCTTCTTTTCCATTAGGTGAAAGAAAAGACGTGCGTCCTTGCCAAGGAAGGTGCCCGTATCCTTTTCGACCTCTAGGGTTATGGTTCGATTTGATGGAAAGTTTGAATAGAATCCTTTCAAGCCTCCAATGTAAGCATTCATTGGTGTGCCTTTCAAATAGCTGTCGAGGACGTACATCGCCATTTCTCGCAGGTCTTGCGGAGAGCTTCGTGTTTTTTTGAACAATGGTTTTGTACGGGCTTTCAGAACTCTTGCCAATGTTCTTTGCAGCTTCAGGAAAGGTATGCTTATCCTTTGGCTTATCTCTAGCACTGTCCTTAGACAGCCGTTTGCCGTTTCGAATCTTCCAACTTCTGAGCGAATGTAGTTTTCGGAGTAGACTCTGTATTTGTACCATTGCTCGATCTTTCTCAATCTTAACGCGTTGACGCCTGTTTCATTGAACCTTAGCCAGTAAGGCATATTCCAGGTAATGTAGGTTGAGAGGACGTTGCCGAATGCTTCCTTGGTAACAAAGAAGAAGTCAGGGATCAGATTTGATCCTCCCCTCAGAAAAAGTATTGCAGGAGAGGAGGCATTCAGGCTGTTTGTAGTCCTAGCCCTTCCTTGAATCCGGCTTTTTGCATCCATTGATATCAAATCCCCATAGACGCCGTCGCATCTGCTTTCCTTTAGTGCGGTGACATTCCTTTCAAACGCTTTGGTGTCTGACAACTCGTCATCAGAATGCAATAGAGTGACGTATTTCCCTTGGGCAAACCCGGATCCGTGCAGTAGGGCGTTCAGCTGTCCACTACGCTGTTCCCGCAGATACTTAATTCTCTTGTCCCTCTCGGCCAGTTCTCTGACGATATGAGGCGTTGCATCGTTCGATCCATCTACTACTATCAGTTCCCAGTTCTTGTAGCTCTGATTCTGCAAGCTTTCCACAGATATGGATATGTATTTCTCATCGTTGTACGTAGGCATTAGCACTGAAACATCAGGCTTCTCAGACATTTTTCTTTCTCTCCAAGAACTACCCTAGTGTCTCGTCAGGCCTTGCTTGCACGGACGATGAAGAGTGGTTCTGCAGCACGCATTTTCTTGCTTCGCTATCAATCTTAACTCTATGATTCGGGTCTTCGGCAACTGTTTCATAACTATTTCCATGGCATTTGCCATCTTCTCGGGCATAGTGCGCCTTGTGTTATCATTCTGATCTATCCTTTGTTTTCACACAGGTAACCATCATGTTCCTCTCGCTCATCCCTGCAGGCAAGATGAGCTTGGCGATTCTGTCCAGTGTTTTGTGTGGACTGAACACTAGTGGTAGAGTTGTGAATCTGAACAGTATGTCAGTGAATCCGGTGTTTAGCAAGAGGTTGCGCATTTCTGCTTGCGACCAGCAGGATATGTGTCCCGTGTCGCTCAACACTGCTGGGAAGCCTCTCATTTGTTTGAGTATGACTCTCCAAAAGAAAACGTTTGGGGTGGTCAGGTTCAGTGCGGTTGTGTCTTTTAGGACTCTGTGTATTTCTCTTAGACATTGTACTGGACTCTCTACATGCTCTATTACTTCGTAGATGCCTACTGTGTCAAAAGTGTCGTTCCTAAAAGGTAGGTGGTGTGCATCTGCGCAGATGAAGTTGGGCGGATTGTTCTGTGGTCGCCTGCACAAATCGATGCAGATGTTCCCTCTCACGGTGTGGAGACTGCTTGTTCCTGAACCCACATCCAAGGTCAGCGCCACGTTTCCCTCCAATCCAGTACCTTCTGGTAAATGCTGAAAACCAGTTTGGCGTGAGCTTCGAAAGAGTGGTTTTGGAGAACACATTCTCTTGCTTTTGTTCCGATCTCGGCTGACAGTCCCTGATTCCCGATGACTGTGCTGATGGCTTTGGCAATCTCCTTTGGTTCTTTCTCTGGGACTAGCATGCCGTTTTGCATGTTTCGAATGATCTCACGCATACCTCCGATGTCGGAGCATATTGACACCTTGCCGCAAGCCATGCCCTCAAGCATGGCCAGAGACGTAGCTTCCTGAATCCCATGAGATGTCACTGAAGGTATCAATATGGCGTCAGCCATCTGGTAGTATTGAACGATCTTGTCGTGAGGAACCGTGCCTAGAAGATGCGCTCTTGCGTCGCCGCTTGCCTCTGCCACTATCTTTTTCCTCTCAGGGCCGTCACCAGCTATCACCAAGTCGACGTCTTGCCTCTTCACAGCCCTCAAAGCGCGAACAGCATAGACCACGCCGTTCTTCTCAACAAGCCTTCTCGGAACAAGAACGACATAATGATCTTTCTCTAGGCCGAGACTTTTTTTCAGTTCCCGCTGTTGTTCTTCTGGTACCGGTTTGAACGTGTCTGTGTCTACGGCGTTGTGCATGACTCTGACCTTATCCACTGGCCAGTTGAAGTCTGACAAGACGTAGTCCTTCAGTCTCTGATCCACGGCTACTATGTAATCTGCGTCTTTCATTCCCTCTTTCTCGAGCTGCAAAAGGAATGGAAAGACCATTGCCCTGTCTTTTTCCTTCTTTATGAATTCGATGTTTTCTCTGGCGAAATAGCCGTGGAGGGTCAAGACCTTCTTTTGCGTCATTGACTGAACGGCTATCATTGACAACACGTCATGAGCGTGAACTAGGTCGAATTCCTGTTTCGGGATTCGTCCGCGAAGGTCGTCGATCATCCATTTGAGCTTATGCTCGTACCTAGCTCTTTCAGGTAGACACATCAATGCGCCCTTCTTTATGGTCTGAGCTAGGCCTTGCCTGCGATAAAGCGTAGTCACCTCTAGGCCCGAGGCCTTCAATCCTTGTTCCAGAAGAAGCAGATGTACGTGTTTGCCGCCTAACCTCGTGGTGTAAGGATTGTCGGTCGACGTGAGCAGGACTCGCATTCGTTATTCTTCCATTGTCCTGTAGATCTTCAGCACCTCTTCAGCAACTAAGGTGGGGTCGTGTTCCCTTTTCAGGTATTCATACTCCTTTTTCCAGAGCTCGGCATCGGCTTCTCTTAAAGCGTTGATGATTGTCTCTTCTGTGTTCACGTCTTTCAGAGGGAAGTTTCTGTATTGCTGGAATTCACTTGAGACGTAGGTTACTACTGGTCTGCCGCACGCTATTGCTTCCAAAGAGGCTAGCCCGGGTGATCCAAGTTTGAAGCGATCAATGGCTAGGTCGGCGTTCCAGTAGTACTCGTTGAGTCTTTGGTGAGGTATCTTTGGCAGGATGTTCAGGTGAAGGCCAAGCGAGGAGGCTAGGGCAACGGTCTTGCCGAAGTCTGTTCCATACTGGATGATGCTTACCTCAACCTCGTTCTTGATCCTACTCAATGCTCTTATGGCAATGTCTGTGCCTTTCACGTTCCAACTTGAATCGCTTGCGATCAACACGTTCTTCTTTGCGCTTTGCCGGGCGGCTGCTTTGGGATAGAAGAGTTCGGTGTCAACGGGGTTGGGCAGGTACTCAGCGTCCTCGCGGTACTGTCTCGCTATGTCAAGAACGTCGGGGGTGCTGACGAGTATCTGTTTGCATTTTTTCAGGTTGTGTCTGACTATTCTGCCCCACAGGGCATGGTTTAGGCTGACTCGCAGGTCGCTTCCGTGTGCGTGTCCGATTAGGGGTTTCTTTCCGAGTCTCGCTGCGATGTAGCAGTCCTGTAGGAGGTAGTGTGCGTGGTAGATGTCGCCTTTCGCTTTCAAGGTGTTGTATGCGAGGCCGAAGGTTTTGCTCCATAAGCTTCTGGTGCGTTTGATGTGTTGTTTCTGGATGTCCTGTGGCATGTACTTGAGCAAGACTTCGCCTACGAAGGCGCAATCGTTAATCATGACAACTTTCATTGTCGCACCTAGACTTCGGACGGCACGTGCCTTTCTCCTCTCCAAGCGTGGACAGGTCCTTCTCCAGTTTCTCCACTCTCTTTTTGATTTTCTCAACTTCCGCGTTTATGGTTTTGTCTTTGATTTCTTCTTGTCTTTGTTCGTTTGAGTTGAGGATGAGGCGCAGGAATTCGGAGTTATAGGCTTGCTGCAGCAGCTTGGCATTTGGTATCAAGCAATGGCCCCCGATTACGCCAGGGAAGTGCAGAGGCTTGTTGAATCTGCGGCGGTGAATGTCCTCCATCATGTCCAAGACTTCGTCGAAGTCTGCTCCGAAGTGTCTTGAAATGCGGTGCATCTCTTGGAAGCAGGCCACCATCCACGCGCGGTACGTAGTTTCAAAAAGCTTCGCAAGCTCCGTCTCTGCCGGGCCTTTCAGCACTTTGACTTTGAGTCCCAGTTTCTCAAAATGCCTCTGCGCTTCCAAGGCTGCTTCCTTCGATGTTCCCCCAACGTATTTGACCCAGAAAAGCACGTCTCTCTTCATTGTGTCCTTTGATTCGTGCATTCCTCGGATGGGGGAATGAACCATTGGAGTTTTTGAGAGCTTGGCGATTTTCTGCGTGGTTTCGGGGGCGACTGTGCTTTCTATTATGGTTAGTTTGGGTTTGAACGTTTTTATATAGTCTGAGGTTGTCTTGATGAACTTGTCAGGCTCAGTGAAGCGGTAGCAGACGTGCATTACGTCAATCGTCGAGGGACATTCGGCGTTGCCTGTTATCTCTTGCATTCTCTTCTTGTCCACGTCAAAGCCGTAAACGTCGAATTTTCCGTTTTCTTTGAACAGTTCGTAGAGTGAGCGGCCAACTTCGCCTAGGCCTAGAATCAGCACGGTTTCCTTCGGCAATACGGTTCACCGGGAAAATGAAGATGGCTGAAGGTTGGATATAAACTTGCATACGCCGTTGGCGCGAGCTAGGCTTTTTCGTGGCCTCTGCGGACTTCGTCAACGATGTCTACGATGGTGTCAACCGGGTTTTCAAGGTTGGCCAGCATGCGGCTTACGTCCTTCCTTTTTCCAATGTGCTTTTCGGCTATCTTGAGCACGTCTTGAAGGTCTGTCTTGTAGATGGGGAAGCCTTGTTCGATCAGGAGGTCGTTAACGTACTGTTGTTGGAAGAGGTTGATGATGATGGCTGGGGTTCCTTGCAGGGCGGCTTCTCTGGTGATTGTTCCTCCGACGCCTACGAAGAGGTCTGCCTTCGCCACGAGGCTGGCGGAGTCTACGAAGCTCTTGGGCACGATCAGGCCTTTGATGTCCTTGCGTTCGTATCTTGAGAGGAAAACGACTTCTCCAATCTTGGTCAGCTTCTTTGCCAGCGCCAGCGAATCAGGTTTGTCTTTCGCGTAGGCAGCCTTTTCCTCCAGTTGTCGGAACACAATCAGTGGTCTTCCGAAGCTGTATTCGGTTGTGGGTTTGAAGTTCTTGATCCATGCGACCTCGTCCACGCCGTTGAAAGGCACAACCCGTGCGTCTGGGTTGTAGTGTTGTAGCGTGTTCTTGGGTATGGCTTCCGAGGCCACGATGTATCTTGTCAGGGGAAGGGTGAGTCTGTGCACCGCGTCAGCGTAGGGCGTGTCCGCGGTTGTGATTATGGGTTTTCCAAGGCCGAATGCCACTCTGCACAGGTCAACTGAGCCGTGAGAAATAGCGATATCTGGCTCGTGTTTCTCGAAGAGCTTGCAGAGGGCAAGCTGGCGTCTTGCGCCTCCCTTTAGCCGTGTCATCAGTGTCTTTGGGTTATATTGCCCAATAGGCGTGAAGTCTTCTTTGAGGGCTTCTGCGACCTGTAGCGTGTCTTGATGTCTTCTGGTGGTCAAGATGACTTGGTGGTCGCGTTTTCTGAGAGCTTTGGCTATTGCAGCGCCATATCTTATTTGTTTGCCTGTTCCTGCGTCATACCAGATTCTCACGTTTTGACCTCCCTGTATTGGCACCCGACCTGCCTGGCTGCTTGACGGTCATTTGGAGTGTTTCCTATGAAAAAGATGCTTTCAGGAGGCTTTCCGAGTCTCTGTATCATTAGCTTCAGTTGCGTGGTTCTGTCGAGGCTGTCTTCCCGCGTGGCTAGGTCGTTGAAGCTTAGGCCAAGCGGTGCGAGGATGCTGCCCACAAATGCTCTGCCCTGCAACGTGACTAAAGCTCTGGGTTTGGCTGAAAACTCGTCGTAGAGAGCCTTTCCTTCTTCCATCAGTGTTGTCTTTCCTAATAGTGCAAGCTCAGCCCTGTCCCATGCCTCAAAGATGCTCTTTCTGGTTTCTTCGTCTAGTTTCGCGATTGCTGAGACAAGGGGGTGGAAATTGCATGCCGGGGCTATTTCGCTGAATTCTTCAATCAGCTTATCGTAGTCCAGTGGCAGGTTTATGAGCGTGCCGTCCAAGTCGAAGATCACGGCTTCGATCAACGGTACATTTCTCCGAGTACCTTTCCGCTTTTGACAAGCTTTGCTGGGGCGTCAATGTGTCTTATCCAGTAGACATCCTTCGGCAGAATGTTGTACTGCGGGATTTTTGGGATTTTTTCTTTGTAGGCGAGTTTCACGTAGAGATATGGTATGTTGGCGTAGGGGTCTTTGCGGAGCGTTTTGCTGGCATAGGAGAAGAAGAATGAGGTTGTGAACATTCTGCCTGCGTTGATTTCGGTGACACATGGCATGCCTTCGTCATCTTCTTTCAGGTCCACGCAGGCGATTCCGTTGAAATCCGGGTCGATTGACAGCACGGCTTTTGTACCTGTCTTGTTTACTTGTTCGTTGTGGATTGTTTTCTGTACGGTCGGCGTGCCTGTGATGCCTGAGGGCGCAAGATGTGGGTAGATGTATTCTAGTCGTTCTCTGGCCATGGAGGTGACGAGTTCGCCTTCTTTCCATACGCTGTGGAAGGCCATGTTTCTGCCGGGCAGATGTTCTTGGGCTATGAACTTCCAGGCCACGCCTCGTGCCTTCCAGTAGCCTATCCACGATAGAGCCGTTTTCCGGTTGCTGGCCGGCGTGCTGCCTGTTCCTCCGGCGCCGTGCGTGGCCCTTATCCAGATGGGAGAACCGAGTTCTTCAAGCGCTCTGTCAACGTCAGAGTCCTTGTGCAGTTCCATGAATCTTGCGACTGGCACATCATGCTTCTTCCAGAGCCTCGTGGCTTCGAGCTTGTCTTGACACGCACGCACAGCCTTCTTCGAGGGCAGGAAAACGTTGGCCTTCAGCTTCTCGCGGTTCTCACTAATGACCTCTACCTCGACGTCTGGCTGGGCGTGGAAGAACTCTACGTTGTCTTTTCGCATAATCTCATTGAGCCTGCTAATGTAGTCTGGATCCGTGGCTCGCGGCACTACGTACTTCTTGTCCGTTGAAGCAAGATGAATGAAGTACTTGTTTGCCTCAGTGCCTACTAGAAGCATTTTCTCAGGCGCAATGCGAAGTGACTTGACGAAGTTTATGCCCGCAGGCCCGCCTGCGCCAGTGACCAGAATCCCCTTCATCATTTCACCTAAACGTCTCTTTTGCGTGTAGTTTAGACTGTTGGTCTTGGTGTCGTTCCGCTTTATATGATGCAACGAATTTATATCTGTTCCCAAGCAGTCGAACCTTACAGGCTCTTTGCCACAAAGAATCTGACACGATATTCGCTTTAGCAGAGCGCAAAGACCGATCTCTCACCGGTCAGCATAGAAAATGCTTTAACCTCATCCATACGTAGTGTTTTGACAGGGGAATCCTATGGCTAAGTGTCCTAAGTGCAAGAAGGAAGTCAGTACTCCTAAGAAGACTTGGAAGATGGCGGGTCGGAAGGACAAGAGCGGCAAGAGAATGGAGCTTACGATCGGGCTCTTTGAATGCTGCGGAAAATCCTTCAGATCCGTCCTAAACAAAAGAAAAATCTAGACTGAACAAAAACATCAAATCCCTTATCCTTTTTCTTCCTTGTTCTTGCCTGAGGCTGGAGACTTCCGTGCAAGCCTCAACGCGATGTGGAACCGAAGTCGCTTGCCTGAAAAGTCTTAAATTCGTCCATATTAACGCAAATAGAGAGGGCCGGTCGTCTAGCTTGGTTAGGACGTTGGCTTTACGAGCCAAAGGTCGCCGGTTCAAGTCCGGTCCGGCCCACCAACATCGATTTCACCATGCTATTGACTCAATTATGAGCCAATGCGAGACCTACCCTCTAGGTTTTTTGGAGCCCTCGCAGCAGGCATGCACTTACTTAAGGTGTTTTAGCTTCATGGTTGAGTCATGGGTTTTGGCATGGAGTTTCCAATAGGCTTAAGCTTTTTCAAATTGAGGGAATAGTGAGGTCTAAGCATTTGGTTGAAGCTTCAGCGGTGAAGGGCAAGGTCATAGGCTCCTTCAATGCCCTATTAATGGCCATCCTAATTCTGTTCTGGGGCGGTTCGTTCGTGGTTGTTAAAGCGGTGCTGAATGAAGGGCTAACGCCGATTGCTATCGCTACGTTCCGGTTTCTTGTTGCTGGCGGGTTTTTCCTTCTCTTCCTCCTATTGAGAAAGATCAAAAACAGGCGTTACAGGCTGGGCGTTGAAAGAAACGATGTTCCAAATTTAGTGGCTCTCAGCCTCCTTGGCATAACGTTTTTCTTCGCTGCCCAGTACACGGGGATTCAGATGGCAGGGCCTTCGATAGCCGCGATACTCGTCTGCCTCGTCTCACCGATCCTCATAACCACTCTTTCTGCCCGAATGTTCGGAGAACACCTCTCGAAGAGGCAGATCCTCGGCGTTGGCGTCGCTGCTGCAGGCACGTTGATCGTTATCGCGGGCGGCACTCTGAGCTTTTCTGGAAGCAGTCCGCTTGTGGGAGGCTTGATTCTGCTTTCGACGCCGTTTCTGTGGGCCGCCTACAGTCTGCTAGGCAAGAAGGTGATGGAGAGGAATGATGCTTTCCTGGTGGTGGCTTACGTGAACGTGCTGGGAGGTTTGTTTCTTGTTCCTTTCTCTACAGCTGAGGGATCCTTAGGCCAAGCCCTCACTATGAGCATCAACAGCTGGGCAAGCATCCTATGCTTGGCGCTAACCTGCTCAGTGCTAGGATACTACATCTGGTTCCACGTGCTCAAGAACGTTGAGGCTGCAGCAGCTAGCTCGTTCCTGTTTGCGGAGCCGCTGATCACAGTGATGCTTGCAGTGGCCTTCGTCAACGAACAGCTGAACTGGCTAACGCTATGCGGCGGGCTTCTGATCTTCGCAGGCGTCTACCTCGTCACCAAGAAGCAAGGCAAGTGACGCAACAGACTGCCTCAGGCAACGCCTTTTTCTTCGAAAAACTCGTGAATTCTCCTTGGACTGAGAACGGTCAGGCCTGCACTTCGCAGCGTTTTTCCAATCCTAGGGATCAGCCCTGCAGCGTCAGTTCCAAGCTTGCACACTATCGCATGCTCGAACAATCCTAACGATTCAACCTCAACCACATCACGTTGGAAGCCAGTTCTTTCGATAGCCGACCTGACCTCGCTCTGAGGCGCTCCCAGAACCACCAGCCTATCCAAGAAGGAATCAGTCCAACTTCGAAACTTGCTCAGCTGCGTTTCCGCCAACACCGCTTCCAACTGATCCTTTTCCCTGTCCAAGCTCGAAATCTTGACCGCCAAAGGCAGGGTGTCACAGAAACCGAAGAGTTCGACGAGTTTTCTGAGGGCAATTTTCCTTCCATCCCCCAGTTGAGCCTGCAAGACAGACAAAGGGATCGTTGCATCGATAATATTCGGTTCGAACACACCGGCGTCCAATTTAACCGCGTCTTTGTTCTTATCTAGCTTGACTATCCTTCCTTTTATCGTTGAGAATTTCTCTAGATTCGCTAGGCTTACGGGGCACAGCCCTATCTCTTTGCTCAGATAGTGCACTGCTGCTTTTTCGTCTTCGCCGGAAAGGTCTATCTGAATCCATCCTCGGAAAGTCGTGCCGTTCATCTTGAGTTCTGCCTTCAAGCCTTCGAGCTTGGTCCTCAGCAGTCTTTCAGCCTGTTTCAGCTGAGAATCGGTGTAAGCCTTAGCCAGCAACGTCACGGCGGGCATTCGCAATCGCCAATCAAGGTCATCATTTCCATGTGTAGTCTCCGTATCCTTTCAGCGGCAGCAGGAGGCAACTCCTTCGAAAAAGCTTCAATCGTCCTCTCTATGGGGACCCGTCTTGAACCCTCGATAAGCTTGTCGGCGTACGAAACTATTTTCTCCTCAAGCGTCTGTGGCATGTAAACGTCCCTTGGCCAGCCTAACTTTGTGGCTTCTCTTGCGGTTATCCCGCCGCCGACATGCCTTTTTATTATCGAAACAAGGGCATCTGGCAGGCATAGTGATCTGGCGATTTCTGCGCCTGCTACTGCGTGGTGGACGCTGTGGGTTCTGGAGCGTCCGATGTCGTGCAGGAGGGCGCCTATTTCCACAAGCTCCACGTCAACGTTCAGTCCCTTGTCTTTGCAGGCCTGCGCGATTTCCACCGCAAGTCCAGAAACAGCTTCCACATGTCTTACTACGTTGTCTCGGCAACCACTGTCGCGGAGGAGCTGCAGTGCCTGTTCCCGTGTTGGGAGCCTTTCACTCACCGAGTTCCTTCCTTAGAGTTTCAACCTTTTTTGTCAAGGCCTGAAGGATCTTGTCGTTGTCGTAATGCATCAAAGGCTTGCTACATGTTGAGCAGCGGAAAACAAGCTCAACCGCCTCTTCAAATGGCACGCGCTTACAGCCTGGCGTATAACAGTAGAAGAAGTCGTGGTTCTTCTCGAATTCCAGCCTCGTGTTGAGCTTTTCAAGTACTCGGCGCTTCTGGCTCACTATGAAGCCTTCTAGCTGGTCTGGCTGCAGCTTCCAGTGGAATATGAACCAACCTGTCTTTGGGTCGCGTGTCCTCCTCAGGCTGACAAGCGAATGATCATAAAGCCTGTAAAGAATCTTGCGAACAGAGTTCAGCCTTATGCTTGTTTTGTTCGCAATCTCATCATCCGTTATTTCTTCTGCATTTTTCAGAATTTCGATTAGTTTTACAGCGTCCTCCTCGCCTAAAGCCGTGGCAACCCTCAGCAGAGTCGCGTCGTCCAAGTTCGATAACATGGCAACACTTTTGTCCAGATGGTGAACGGTGTTCTCCAATATATACTTATAAACTTTAATTTAAATACTATTTGCAATATCTGACTCAGAACTAATGGTGGCCAACTACTTTCTTGCCTCTTTTCTGTGGAACTATCCTCACCCTAGCGTCATCAAAGCGCTTTGCCAACGTCCTCCCATTAAAATAGCGGTCTAAGAAGACAGCCAAGCTTGCGCATTCCGAATGAGGCTGATTGCCGATAGCCACGTTAAAATCGGATACTCCTTCATGGTAGAATTCTCTTGGAACTTTCTGGCTTCCAACAATGACCAGAACATTCTTTCCAGAATTCCTAATCCTCTGTAGGACGTCGCTCTTTTGGGTGTTCTCACCATACGCTGTGAGATGAACAACTACTCCGCCTTTTGCCTTCCAGTTCTTGACAGCCTGCCTCCAGCCGGTTCCCATCTCAAAAAAGAACGGGCCTCCCCAGTTTTCCGTGATCTTGTCAACGGTTTCCTTGATCTTTCTGTCTTCTGTGTCCGAGAGTATGACGCCTGAGGCACCCAAGGCCCGCGCAGCAAGAGCCACATGCGTCGTAAGCCTCGTGTCCCGTTGCGGCCTGTGGCCCCATCTTAACACGACGATCTTAGGCACGTTTCTCGTCTCGGATCACGTTTTCAAGCTTCCCGTGGAAGCCTTCCACCCGGCTCCTTATCTTCTCGGCAACCGATGGACTGGCCTCGAGAACCACGTGAGCGGCATTCTCGCCATACTTCAACGACTTGACGTCAGCGGCCTTGAAGAGCCACGAGATAAACGACATAGTTTCATTCGTCAGCGGGATGGTGAAAGAGGCTTGAACATAGTTGCTAAGCGTCTTCAATATCTCGTTCTTCAGCGTGTCAAGGTTGGCCTTGTGTAGTGCCGAAATAGGCACAGGATTCATTGTTTCCTGCTCCAGCTTCGCTAGCTTCTGCTTGAGGTCAGCCTCCGACAGCAGGTCGGTTTTGTTCAGAACCGTTATCACCGGAACACCTGATGCTCCAATGCGCTCTATCGTTTCCAAGCAGGTCGTAAGCTTCTTTTCTATGAGATCCAGCGGTTCGCTTACGTCCAACATCAGCAATATCAGGTCTGAATAGACCGTCTCTTCCAGAGTTGACTGAAAAGCCTCTATCAGCATCAGCGGCAACCGATCAATGAAGCCTACGGTGTCGGTGAGCAGGAACTTTTTCTTCGATATTTCGATCATTCTTGTCGTGGTCGACAAGGTCGTGAATAGGGCGGTGTCCACGGGCACCTGCTCTTCAGTAAGAGCGTTAAAGAGAGAGCTCTTTCCGGCCTTCGTATATCCTGCTAAGGAGACTCGTGAAAGCTCCAGCTCTGTTCTCCTTTCACGGTGGAGGACTCGGCTTGTTCGAGTTCTTCGCAGTTTACGGCGGATGGCGTGGATTTCCTTTTTGACGCTTTCGTGGTATACATCGGCTTCGTAGGCGCCGAGGCCCATGAAGCCGGGTTGTTCTCCTTTTTTGGCCAGTCTTACCCTTTCTTTGGCCTGTGCTAGGTCGTATCTGAGCTTTGCAAGCCTGATTTGCTGCTGGGCCTCTGTGGTTGTAGCTCTGCGCGTGAAAATCTCGAGGATGAGTTGGAAGCGGTCGATTATTTCGACGCTTGTGGCCTTGGCCAGGTTGTAGGCCTGAACAGGGCTTAACGCATTGTCAAAAATCACCTTCTGAGCCTCAGACTCCTTAACGAGCCGTGCGAGCTCCTCAACCTTGCCTGCGCCTATCTGGTAACGAGCATCTGGCACGCGTGTCTGCTCCATCTTGCCTACAATAGTGTATCCGGCAGACCGTGCGAGGTTGTTGAGTTCCTCCAAGCTAGAAGGCTCAATGTTCCTGTGGCGCTGAACTATGATGGCTTTCGTGTCTTCGTCTCCTCTTTCTTATTGTCTTTGCCGCCGATTTGGATGAGGTCTCCAAGGGTCATTTCGCGGCTTTCTGTCCTTGAAATCTTCGTTTTCGGAATCTTCTCCTCCGAGGCCGGAACGATGAGCTTGATCTTGAGAATGTGCTCCAGCTTGGTGGCAAGTTTGTTGTCAGGCGTCATCTTGCCCGTCTCGATCTTCTTTAGAAGCGAGATCTTTTCGTTCAGTTTCTTGCCCAAGTCCTCGTGCGAGAGGCCAATCTTTTCTCTGGCCTGCCTGATCTTGTCACCGTAGCCCTCCGCAAGCTCGATGGACGTGTCAACCGTTGCTTCAGGCGGCTTTCTGACTTGAAAGGTTACTGGCGGGCGCGTTCCCTTCGTCGCCGGCACGGTGGGTCTCGGCTTGGGTTCTTCGTAGATGATTGTTCCGTGTTTCGAGCATTCGTGGCATACCGTGAGCTTGGCGCCTTCTATCAAGGCCCTTACAGGCTCACCGTGGATCTTGCGTCCGCAAACCTCGCATCGCAACGTCAGCACACCTGAACTGTTTTATTTATTTCGCTTGTGTTTATAGTTGTCGAAAAGCAATGTTGCATGCTGACGGTGTGTGAGATTGGACGACGCTCTTAGAAGGATAAGAGGCACGGCGGGCTACCAGTTCGGGAGAGGCGTAGGCGCCAAGCTGTTTCCGGAGAACGTGAAAATCCTCTATTCTAGAAACACGGGTAGAATCCGCTACGTGCTGTTAGGCAAAGAGCGGCTTGCCACGCTGCGTCCCACGGATGGCCTGTTCTCTCTAAGCCTCGCGGGAGCCAAACGCATCGCAAAACACGCCAAATGCCTCGTCACTGTGAGAAACGACGTTTCAAAGTTCATCACCGAGGGCGGCGACGTGTTTGCAGCTCACGTAGTCAGGGTCGACGATGATGTGCGCGCGAGGGATGAGGTCATCGTGGTTGACGAGGAGGACAGAGTGATTGCTGTTGGGCGCGCCTTCCTGTCGGCTGAAGAGATGAGGGTCTTCAAGCGCGGGGTAGCCGTAAAAGTGAGACGAGGCAACGACGAGGAAAGTTAAATTTATCAAGCCTGCCAAGATAACTGTTGAGCGTGCAAGGTGGTCTCATTGCGAAGAGGTATGAATCCCCGTGAAGCAAGACGCATGATGCAACGTATGGGCATGAACATGGACGCAGTAGAAGACGTCCAAGAAGTCGTTATCAAGACGCCCATCAAGGAAATCGTTATCGAAAAGCCCGAAGTAGCCATACTGCAAGTGCAGGGACAGAGAATCTACCAAGTCGCAGGCGGAAAAGTCAGCGAAAGGGCACTGGAACGCAAGGCCTCAAGTGTTTCGGAAGAAGACGTGAGGCTCGTTGCCGACCAAACAGGCAAAAGCGTCGAAGAAGCCAGAAAAGCCCTAGAAGAAAGCGGCGGAGACCTCGCAAAAGCCATACTTCTCCTCCAATCATAGATTGCTTCTCTTTCAGCCTAGCCTACATTCCCTGTGGCCAGAGCGTCCGTTGGCTTTAAGTCTGCACCTCTGCAATATACTGCTAGACGGAGGCCAAACCTGCAAGTGTTCGACGTCGTAACAGCGGGCCACTTTACAATCGATTCGATTTTCCTGCCAGACAAGCAGGCGCCCTTTGTTGTCTTAGGCGGATCTGCAGCCTACGTTTCCTTCGCCGCAAAACGGCTCGATGCGAGAGTGTCGGTCATCTCGAAGGTTGGCGGCGACTTTCCGGAAGCCTACCGATGGTGGCTGGAGCAAGAAGGCATTGACATATCTGGAATCACCAAAGACGAAGCTGCGCAGACCACTCGTTTCGAATTGAAGTACGCCAATCCTCAATTGGAACGGGTTCTGCTGCTGAAGAGCAAGGCGCCGCCGATCACGGTTGATGATCTGCCCAAGTCTCTGAAGGCCGACGTCATACACCTTGCACCCGTAGCAGGCGAAATAACCTACGAGTTGGCTGAACAAGCAAAAGGCCACGCCGACATGCTGTCTCTCGACCCACAAGGGCTACTGCGCAGTTTCGACGAGACAGGAAACGTCACGCTCAAGCCACTTACTGACAAGCGCATCCTAAACCTTGTTGACATCTACAAATCATCCCAGAGCGAGATTGAAGCAGTGACAGGTCTGTCAGACGTTGCTTGTGCCACGGAAGTTATCCACAAACTCGGCGCCAAAATAGTGATTGTCACGCTGGGTAGCGAAGGTTCAATGGTTTCGGTGGGCGACGCAACCTACAGGGTTCCAGCCTACAAGTCTGAGAAGGTCGTTGACCCGACAGGTGCCGGAGACGCCTTCATGGGCGGCTTTCTGGCCGAATACGTTTATGGTGAGAACTATTTGCGCTGTGCTTGTGTGGGTTCTGCTTTGGCCTCGCTTGTCATTGAGGGCATAGGCCCCACCAATTTCGGCGACAAGACCGAAATCTACCGCAGAGCACGCCTGCTGTATGAAAAGGAAATTAAGGAATGAAATGTATTCTATTGAGCGAGGCATCAAACTTTGGGACGAATTGAAAAGGGCGCCAAATGCAGCGTTTCAAGCTGCGGCAAGGAAGCAGTGCGTTCGCTTCCCATTGACAAAGTGAAGTCCGCAGGCCTAAAAGTGACCGCAGGCGAAAAACGCGCCTACCTCTGCAAGGAACACTACAAGGAATACAAGAAGAAAACGAAGAAAGACAAGCAGCTTGAAAAGTGGCGCTACAGCGGCTAGCTGAGAGGTAACCTTCAATGCGGATACTGCAGTTGCATTCAGACTTTATTGAGTACAAGCCTGTTCAGAAGGAGATAGCCATAGCTGAAGAGGCTGAGAAGAAGCCTGTGCGGCTGGAAGAGATCGTGGTGCTTTTCACGGCCGTCGAAGAGGGCGACACCGAGGCCACAGGAAAGAAAGCCATAGACGAGGTCCGCGCCTTCCTAGGCAAGCTGAAAGTCAACAGGATCATAGTCTACCCGTACGCGCACCTCAGCAGCAACCTCGCAAAGCCAGCCGAAGCCCTCAAAATAGTCAAAGCCATGGAAGCCTACGCCAAAGAAAAAGGCATAGAAACCCACTGCGCACCCTTCGGCTGGAACAAACAATTCACCATCTCAATAAAAGGCCACCCGCTTGCTGAGCAGTCACGCCAAATAACCGCGGCCAAGGAAGAGGAGAGAGCCGAAGGCAAGAAAGAGGAGAAAGTCTCAGAGGCTGTCAAGGCCGAGGAAAAACTCGAATCCTTCTGGTACGTTCTCGAACCAGATGGCCAGATGACGCCTGTTGCAGACTGCAAGTTCAGAGGCCGCGAAAACCTTGAGAAATTCTCGAGGTACGAAATCTCCAAGGTCAGGGCAAGCCAGCAGATGCCGCCCCACGTGCCTCTCATGAAACGGCTGGAGATAGCTGACTACGAACCTGGAAGCGACCCAGGCAACATACGCTGGTACCCCAAAGGCCGACTGGTTAAGTCCCTACTTGAACAGCTCGTCACTGCCAAAATGGTTGAATACGGCGCGATGGAAGTCGAAACCCCAGTCATGTACGACTCTCACCATCCGAGCCTCGCTGACTACATGAACCGCTTTCCAGCAAGACAGTACCTGCTGAAATCTGAGGACAAAGACCTGTTCCTCAGGTTCGCCGCCTGTTTCGGTCAATTCCTCATGATCCACGACGCGCAATTCTCATACAAGCACATGCCGCTGAAGCTCTACGAGCTTACGCGCTACAGTTTCAGGCGGGAGAAGAGCGGGGAGGTTGTGGGCTTGAGGCGTTTGAGAGCCTTTAGCATGCCGGACTGCCATGCCTTCTGCGCGGATTTGGAGCAGGCCAAGAAGGAATTCGCAGTCAGGCTTAGGCTGTGCATGCGAATCCAGCAGGAAATAGGCCTATCCGAGGATGATTACGAAGTTGCGGTGCGATTCACGAAAGACTTCTACAGCCAGAACAAGGATTTCGTTACCTCGCTTGTGAAGATCATCGACAAGCCTGTGCTGGTTGAGATGTGGAATGAACGGTTCTTCTACTTTGTGCTGAAATGGGACTTTGACTTCGTTGACAACCAAAGCAAGGCCGCCGCCCTGTCAACAGACCAGATCGACGTTGAGAACGCCAAAAGATACGACATAGCCTTCGTTGATGAGAAGGGCGAAAAACAGCGGCCACTGATTCTGCACTGTTCGCCGAGCGGCGCCATCGAAAGATGCGTTTACGCGCTGTTGGAAAGAGCCTATAGAGACCAGCAGCACCAGAAGCCGCCGATGCTCCCAACATGGCTGTCGCCCACCCAAGTGCGCATGATCCCAATCTCAGAGAGTTTCCTCCAGAACGTGGAGAAGCTGACGGAGGAATTGGAGAAGCGTTGTGTGCGCGTGGACATTGATGACAGGTCGCTGACGTTGCAAAAGAGAATCCGAGAGGCCGAAACCGAGTGGGTTCCCTACGCAGTTGTAGTGGGGCAGAAGGAGCTTGATTCAGGCGAACTTGCAGTCAGAGACAGAAGCACAGGCGAAGTGCGCAAGATGAAACTTGAAGACTTGGCAGACGAGATTGAAAAGATAGGAAGAGGCAAGCCCTTCAAGCCACTGGCCCTGCCGAAACACCTGTCGAAAAGGCCTCAATTCCACGGCTAGGATGGACAGAAAACAGCGGCAACTGCCAAAAACTATATCAGACCATGATTTCATACTCTCACTTCTGGTTTGGAGGCGAGTATTACGGAAAAAGAACTGCAAGTTTACATAGATGGAGCATACTATCCAAAGTCACAGGCTAAAGTCTCTGTTTTTGACCATGGCCTCCTGTACGGTGACGGCGTGTTCGAAGGAATACGAGCCTACAATGGCTCTGTTTTCAAGCTGAAGGAACACGTTGAAAGAATGTATCGTTCAGCGCACATGATAATGCTTGATATCCCGATATCGAAGGAACAGATGATACAAATCGTTCTAGAGACTCTGCGCAAGAACAACTTTAAGGATTCGTATATCCGCTTGGTTGTTACGAGAGGCGTAGGCGACCTAGGGCTGAACCCGAAGAAATGCGCGAAACCCACTATAATCGTGATAACCGACACGATAGCGTTGCATAAGGGCGAGGCCAAAGAGAAAGGCGTCACCGCCATGATCTCATGGGTCAAAAGAGACCCCGTCGACGCCACCTCGCACGAGATAAAATCGCTAAACTACCTCAACAGCATACTCGCCAAAATCGAGGCCAACATCAACAACGTAGACGAAGCCATATGCCTAGACAAAAACGGCTACGTATGCGAAGGAGTAGCTGAAAACATATTCATAGTCAGAGGCGGCAAGATATACACGCCGCCAAGCTACACAGGCGCCCTGCCCGGAATAACAGCCGAAGAGACCGCCAAACTGGCCCGAAAACTCGGCTACGAGGTCAAAGACAAGATCATAACGCCCTACGAGCTGTTCAACGCCGAAGAAGTCTTCTTCACAGGCACCGCCGCCGAAATAATCCCCGTCAGAGAAATAAACAAACGAACGATAGACAGCGGGAAACCAGGCCCAATAACCCGAAGGCTGATGGAAGAATTCTTGAAGCTCGTCCGTGATCCGAGCCAAGGAATAGCCATCTACAAGTAAGACGGGCAAGGTCGAAGAGTCAGCCTTACTTCTTTTCCATGAATTGCTCCATTTCGTCTAGAGCTTGTTCCAACGTTTCTATAGGCGGCAGGATTACGCCTCTCACGTGGCCTGCACCATAGGTCGGGTCAAATCCTGAGCCGTGAACGAATAGCACCCCTGTCTGTCTCAGTAGATCCAGCACGAAATCCATATCTGTCTTCCATCGCGAGCCTATTTCATGGATCTTGGGGAATACGTAGAATGCCGCTTCTGGCTTCGCGCAGCTTACTCCGTCGATCTCGTTCAGTCTTTTCCAGGCATAGTCCCTTCTTTCTCGGAGTTTTCTTACCATTTCTCTTACGTGGTCTTGAGGCCCGTTCAGAGCGGTTACGCCTGCCTTTTGGACTGGTGTGTTTGCGCAGAGCCTTATTCTTGTTTCTTTTTCGATGGACTGCTTTAGTTCCTGCAGTTCTCCGTGCTGGTCGTGGAAGTAGACGTAGCCGAGCCTCCAGCCTGTCATCAGGTGTGCCTTCGAAAACCCGTTCATGCCTATTACCGGAACATCCTTGGCCAGATGCGCTGTGCTGACGAACTTTTTCTCGAACACTATCTGATCGTAGATCTCGTCTGAAACAACTGGAAGGCTGAACTCGCCTGCCAGATCCACTATCTGCTTTATCACCTTCTCCTCGTAGAGCGCGCCACAGGGGTTGTTAGGGTTGATTATGACAATTGCGCGGGTTTTCTTCGATATCTTCCTTCGGAGGTCGTCGGTGTTTGGTTGCCAGCCGTCGTCTTCGACAGTCTGGTATGTGACTGGTTTTCCGCCGAAGAATCTGGCATAGGAAATGTAGGGCGGATATGTAGGGCCGGGGAGAAGGATTTCGTCTCCGGCGTCGATGAGCGCGGCCATGACCATCTGTATGCCTTCAGAGATGCCTGCAGTGACGATCACGTTTTCCGGAGATACTCCGACGCCGTTTACTCGTTTCTCTTTTTGGCTTATGGCTTCTCTGAGTTCCGGAAGTCCTTCTGAAGCTGAGTAGAAGTTGGCTCCACCCTCGACGGCCTTTATCAGCGCCTGCCTGATGTGCTGAGGCGTGGCGAAATCAAACGCCACAGGATCTCCTATGTTCAGGTAGCAAATCTTCTTCCCTGTTTTCGCAACTTGCCTCGCGTGAACGATAACATCGCGGATCGCGTACTCAATCGTGCGTGCCCTTTCAGTCACTTTGACATTGGTCAAGGTTGACCCACTTCCGGAACTTAGCTTTTTGGATTGGAGCAGAAATAAAGGTTATGGAGAAAGCTAGGGGAATGTGAGGGTGCTGTTGAATTCCATGTCTTGTATCGTGTAGATGGCCATTTTTACTGTCTTAGTTGCATGGGTCGTCCAGTCCCATGAGAACGTGAGGGTCACAGTTTGGTTTCGTTGGATCAGGAATCCGATGCCTTGGCATTCGAACACGGTTTGGTTTCCGTAGGTTATGACTATTTTGGCGAGAGTCGCGTTCAATGAATTGATGTTGCTTTCAACGGTCACGTTGAAGGTTCTCTTGTCGCCTGCGTCTGCATGTCCAGAGACATTCCAGTAAACAGAGGGCAGAATCAAGGCCTGTCCCATGACAAGCCGAGCCACTGGGCTGCCGTAAGACGCGTTGACGTAGACCATGCGTGACATGCCTCTCCAGCTTGTCCAATTGTAAGTGCAGTTGAATTGCGCCCATCCGCCTGGCGGCACGACTTGGGGCGCAACGTCTGTCTTGTTCAGATCGAGCTTTATCTCCGTGATGTTTATGGCGAAGAGCGAGGTCGGCATGTTCGTGACGTTGACTAGGAAGGAATTCGTGTCCCTCAAGTTGAAGCTTGGCGCGATCTCGAAGGAAACCGAGTCAGGCGTTTTCACGAGTTTCGAGATTGCTGTGTAGTTTTGCACTGTGTATACGGTTACTGTGACGTTTTGGTTGCGGTAGTTCGTCCAATCCCACTGGCAATCTTTGAACGTGACTGTCTTGCTCACGTTAAGCCTGTAGGACGGAGAGAACTTCGGCGTCGAAAGGTTGCCATTCAAGTGTATTGTCTGATTGTTATAGGTCAATGTGATATCATCTACATCGACGGAGGTCTTTGACACTTCCGAGTTTGTGATAGTGATGTTGACTTTGTTTGAGTCTGTCTCGTTAAATTTGACGGTGTCTATTGAGAGCGACAGAACGGCGGTTGCGTTCGCCTTTTCCTCGACATAATAGCCTTCTTCTGTCTCGACGTGGACGTTCTCTTCCACAAACCCCTGCCAATCGTAGCTGCAGTAGAATGTTACGGGGATTCCAGTCGTCAGGTTCTGTCTAGAAGGTATGGACAGGTTCTGGACGAGCATGCCGTTGAGTGTGACTTTTGCGAGTGTGAGATTTATCGCCGAGTCTGCGTCGTTCTCGACGCTGATCCTGAATTGCTTGCTGCTTACGGCAGGGTCGAAGTAAGCGTTCAGCCCCAGTTTCACGAATTCAGTGGCTACAGTTTTTGTTGCGCCTGAAGCGCCTGACGCCACCACACTTATCGTAATGTTCTGCCCGGCGTACGGGCCCCAATCCGCGAAGCACTTGATATTCTGGGAGGTTCCTCTAGCAAGTTGTATTGGAAGTATGGGGTAGGTGTCGTTTACGTCCTGTACTGTGGTTTCATTCTCGGGGACGAAGTAGATTTTGGTAATATTCGCATTGGAGACTGAGTGCGCAGGGTTCATTATCGTGAAGTTGAAGTAGTCTGCATGTTCCACTGGAAAGCTGGCTTCTGTTATTGTCAAGGTTACAGTTCCTTCCGGCTCAAGATAGAAGCTTCCCATCACCCATAAGTAAGATATCAACGCGCCGAATATTGTGAAACAGAGGATTAGTAGGATTAGAACAAGGGTGGAAACTGCCTTCGTCTGTTTTGTTATGTGCAAATTGCCTACCTCAGCATTAACGATTGGTGTAAAACATATTTCCTAGAGGTAAATAAGCATTCTCTCATATTGTATGGTTTGGATTCGGTTGCATAGCTAAGTTTAAATCTCATCTGGATTTTAACAAGTTAATCCAATCTTGGAGGAACGGTTCGTGGCAGAGTGCGATGTGGTCGTGGTCGGTGCAGGTATCTTGGGCTTGTCCACGGCTTATCATCTCAAAAGCAGAAACCCCAAACTGGACATATTGGTTGTTGACAAGCTGGCCGCAGCAGGCCAAGGCAGCACCGCAAAAAGCGCAGCGGCCTTCCGCTGCCTCTTCCACTCCCGCACGAACTTCGCCATGGCTGATTCCTCAGCTGAATTCTACAAGCATGTTCAAGACGATTTGCACGTTGATTTGAAGCTAAGGTGGGCTGGATACCTGTGGATGTTTGACGAGAACGGCTACCGCATGATGCTTCCAGTCTTGAAGGAATTGGCCAACAGAGGCTTCAAATACACAGAATATGACGAAAGCGACTTGGCAAGAAAGCTCAGCATGCACACAAGCTTCGCTGGAGACGAAGAAGCGCAGATGATGGGATTAGGCAACGTTCACAAAGGCATAGTGATCCCGAAGGCAGGTCTGATAGACGTTGATTCGCTCGTGAAGTTCTATGAGTCGGAATTTCTCAGGCTGGGAGGCAAGATCCAGTACAGGACTGAGGTAAAGGAGGTTGTGGTTGAGCCGCGTCAACCGTTGGGAATGCCTGGCGAACCGTACTTTTGGCAGGACGCCACGATAACTGGAGTAAGAACCAACAAGGGTTTGATCAGGGCTAAGAAGACTGTAGTTGCAGCGGGAGCTTGGATGTCTCAGCTGTTAGACCCTCTTGGGATTGAGTGTTTCATCAAGGCCAAGAAGAGGCAGGTCTTTTCAATCAAGGCGAAAACCGAAGCCCTAAGGAAGCTATTGTTCTCAAGAGAGTTCACGAATGCTGGGTGCTTGCCGTTTGCGATTCTTCCGAAGCCTTCTGCCTATATTCGGCCTGCTCCTGAGGAGGACGCGCTGTGGCTGGCCTATGCTGACGAGTTTCCAAGAGCCTTCAAGATCGAAGACAACCCTGAGCCTGAAGAGAACTACTACCGCTTCGGCCTGTATCAGGTCATGGTCAAGTACTTTCCGCAGCTGACGGATTGCCAGCCGTTTTCCGCCTTCGCAGGCCTGTACGAGATTAACACCATTGACGGCCAGCCATTGATTTTCGAGGAGAACGGCCTGATGGTCGTAGGCGGTGCCAGCGGAAGCGGCATACTCAAAGCCGACGCCATAGGAAGGATTGCCACGGCACTCTACAGCGGCGAAGAGTACGCCATGCTTTACGGAGATAAGAAATTCAAGGTCAGCGACTTGGGCCTGAGGAACCGGAACATAGAACCAGAGAAGCTAGTGATCTAGACACCACCCCATGCGTCATTAGATTTATTTACTTTCAAGCAGATATGATTATGCATCTGTTTTGAGGCTGGTTGAGATTATGTATGGCTGGACTGGTAGGCTTTTGCGGGTGAACCTGAGCAAGGGTAAGGCCGTGGTTGACCGTTATGGAGCAGGCCTTGCCAAGAGCTATCTCGGCGGCAGAGGCTTCGCGGTAAAGATTCTGTGGGACGAACTGGAACAGGGCGTTGATCCACTGTCTCCCTTCAACAAGCTCGTCTTCGCAGCTGGTCCCCTGACCGGCTTTGCCTTGCCGAGCAGCAGCAAGCTTGTTGTAGCCGCGAAAAGCCCCTTGACAGGCAGTTACGGCGACGGAAATATCGGATCACAGGCCGCGGTTCAGATGCGCAAGGCTGGCTACGACGCAACGGTAATAGAGGGAAAAGCCGACAAGCCAACAGTGTTACTGGTTCACGATGCTTCGGTGGAGTTTCTGGACGGCAAAGACCTGTGGGGTCTGAATTCCTTTGAAACCGAGAAGAAACTGCGAGCCCTTTATGGTCCTGCGGCTGGTGTCTTGTGCATAGGCCAGGGAGGAGAGAATCTTGTGTGCTTTGCCAACGTCGTGTCTCAAGAAGGCCGCGCGGGAGGAAGGCCTGGGATGGGAGCGGTCATGGGCTCAAAGAATCTCAAGGCCGCCGTTTTTCTGGGCACCGACGCCCTGCCTGCAGCCTATCCTAAGGAGATGAAGGAACTAGGCGCAGAAGCCTACCGGGAAGTCATGACCAAACCGAATTACGCCTTCTGGAAACGCCAAGGCACCATGAGCACCATCGAATGGAGCCAAGAAAACAGCGTTCTTCCTACTTACAATTACAGCGAAGGCATCTTCAAAAAAGCCGACGCCATAGGCGGCTTCGCTATGGAAAAACTGAAGGTCGATCAGCGCGGCTGCCCCCAGTGCAATATGATATGCGGGAACATAGTCATAGACTCCGATCGGAAAAAGTCCGAGCTTGACTATGAAAACGTGGCGATGTTGGGTTCCAATATCGGCTTAGGTGATTTGAGGCAGGTGGCGGCGCTTAACAGGTTGGCAGACGAGTATGGCTTGGATGCCATTTCGCTGGGTAACGTGCTGGGTTTCGCGATGGAGGCTTCTGAGAAGGGGTTGATTGATGAGAAGATCTCTTGGGGCGAGTTCAGAGCAACCAAGGCCTTGATCGGGGACATTGCCCACAGGCGCGACTTCAGAGGCAACCTGCTCGCCGAAGGCGTCCGGTCGGCGTCCGAGAAGCTAGGCGGCGGCTCGGGTCGCTGGGCGATGCACATTAAAGGCCTTGAAGTCTCGGCCTACGACTGCCACACTACGCCCGGCATGGCATTAGCCTACGCAACCTCCTCAATCGGCGCCCACCACAAAGACGCATGGGTAATCTCATGGGAAGTCAAGACTGGACGAGAGAACTACGGCATCGAAAAGGTCGAAAAAGTCATAGAGCTCCAGCGCATTCGTGCAGGGATTTTTGAGTCTCTGACGGTTTGCAGGCTTCCATGGATTGAGGTTGGCTTCGAGCTTGAATGGTACACAAAGCTTCTGCATGCTGCCACAGGGTTAGATATGACGTTGGACGGCTTGAAGCTTATTGCTGACAGGATATTCAACTTGACCCGGGCCTTCTGGATTCGCGAGTACGGCAAGAACTGGACCAACGAACTGGATATTCCCCCAGCAAGATGGTTCGAGGAACCACTGACCCAAGGCTCCATGAAGGGCTCTAGACTTGACCGAGCGAAATATGACGCCATGCTGCAGGCGTATTACATGAAGAGAGGCTGGGACGAACGAGGCATCCCAAAGAAATCAACACTGAAAAGACTCGGGCTAGAGGATGCTGCCAAACAGCTGAAAAAAGTGAAACTTTCCGAGTGAGGCGCCTTAGGCCTTCTTTCTATGGAAGAAGTGGATAAGGAACCAGTGATGCGGTAGCCTGCTCAATAGGATTTGGCGAAGTACACTACTTCCTTTGCTTCGTGACCACAGTGTATGCATCTTGCGAAAGGCTTCTCTTTTTCGAAGGGCACGATCCTGATCGTTGCTCCTGTTTCGTCTTTGATCTTTTCTTCGCATGCTGATTCGCCGCACCACGAGGCTCTGAGGAAGCCGCCCTTGTCTTTCAGAATTCTCTTGAACTCCTCGTACGTGTTCACGGTGATAGTCTCTTCCTGCAAGAGTTTCTTTGCCTTGCTGAAGAGGCTGTTTTGGATTTCCTCAAGCAGTTTCACGACAGCATCTGTTATTTCCTCTTCTTTGACGGCAGTTTTCTCACGGGTGTCCCGTCTGATCAGCATGGCTTGTTTTTGTTTGAGGTCTCTTGGGCCTATCTCGATTCTTATGGGCACGCCTTTGAGTTCCCACTCGTTGAATTTCCAGCCTGGCGTGTATTCGGGTCTGTCGTCGAGGACAACGGCCATGCCGATTTCCGTCAGCTTTTCGAGGATTTCTTTGGTTTTGGTTTTGATGGCTTCGGCTTCGGTGCCTTTGTAGGGGATGGGCACGATCACGACCTGTACGGGCGCGATTTTCGGAGGCAACACTAACCCTTTGTCGTCGCCGTGCACCATTACCAGTGCACCTATCATGCGGGTGGAGAAGCCCCACGAGGTCTGCCAGACATGCTGTTCCTTCTCGTTTTGATCGAGAAACTTGATGTCGAAGACCTTCGAGAAGTTCTGGCCCAGCTGGTGCGAGGTTCCCATCTGCAAGGCCTTTCCATCAGGCATCATCGCCTCAAGCGCAGTCGTATACAATGCCCCAGCAAACTTCTCCATCTCCGTCTTTTTCCCTGCGAGCACTGGGACTGCTAGGTAGGTTTCCATCACGTCCCTGTATGCGTCGAGGATTTCCATCACTTCCCGGTCAGCTTCTTCTTTCGTGGCATGCGCAGTATGACCTTCCTGCCAGAGGAATTCGCGGGTTCTGAGAAACAGCTTGGTGGCCTTGGTTTCCCATCTTACGACGCTGCACCACTGGTTCAGCTTAATCGGCAAATCTCGCCAGCTTCTGATCCACTTCGCGTACGTGGCGTAGATGATGGTTTCTGATGTGGGCCTTATGGCCAGTTTCTCTTCAAGAGGCGTGTCGCCGCCCATGGTGACCCATGCCACCTCGGGCACGAAGCCCTCGAAGTGTTTGGCCTCGCTTTTCAGGAAGCTTTCCGGTATGAAAAGCGGAAAATATACGTTTCTGTGGCCTGTTTGCTTTATTTTCTGGTTAAAGATTTCCTGGATTTTTTCCCAGATGGCGTACGAGTGTTCCCGGAAGATCATGCAGCCCTTGACAGGCGCATAGTCAGCCAGCTCAGATTTGAGAACGACTTGCGTGTACCATTCTGAGAAGTCCTCAGATTTTTTGACGGTTATTCCCGTGTCTGACATTTCTTATCTCTCCAGATGTTCGATGGTGGTTGAATATAATGGTAGCGAAAAACTAATCATGATGTGGGCTAAGTGTCGTGAGAATTTAGCAACGAGGAACGCAATGCCCCATTGTCAACCACTTGCAGTGAAAGTGCCAGAGGAGGCTATTAAGCGTTATTCTGTTGTGCCTCAACGTTAGGTTCTAATTGCAGAGTGCGCAAGTGTTTTAACTGCTCCCGCTCTAAACTTGTTTTGTTCACCATTCGCAGGCAATGGCGTGGTTTGGCTTGAAGGCAGTTTTGGTTATTGGGGATGGAATGGCAGACAGGCCGATCAAGGAACTTGGTTGGAAAACGCCGCTGGAAGCGGCAAACAAGCCCTCTTTGAATCGGCTGGCACAAACCGGAATCTGCGGTATACTTGATCCGATCTCGCCCGGTGTTCCTCCGGGCAGTGACACGGCAACGCTTGCACTGTTGGGTTATGACGCTTTGAAGGTCTACTCTGGGAGAGGCGCTTTGGAGGCTTCGGGTTCAGGCGTGAAGGTTCTGCCCGGCGACGTCGCCTTCAGATGCAACTTCGCCACCGTCAACGAAAACATGATCATCACGGACAGACGCGCAGGAAGAATCGCAAACGAGGACGCAGCCAAACTCGCAGAAAGCCTCAACAAAGTCAAACTCAAAAAAGCCTCAAAGGCCAGGTTCCACTTCAGAAGCACCATACAGCATCGCGCAGTCCTGGTTATCCGCGGACCCAAACTGTCAACGGCCGTAAGCGATTCGGACCCAAGCGTAGTTGGGGAGAAGGCGACAGAAGTGAAGCCTCTGGACAACAGCTCCGAGGCCAAGCTGACCGCGAAGATCGTTAACGAGCTTTCACACGATTTTCACCAAGTTCTGAGGAACCATCCCGTCAACCAAGATAGGGTCAAGCGCAAACTGCCACCAGCCAACATGGTTTTGCTCCGCGGCGTAGGCACCATACCCAACATCAAGCCCATTTCCCAAACATACGACGTCAAAGCCGTAAGCATCGCCGCTACGCCACTTGTCAGAGGCGTATGCAAAGCCGTGGGTATGAAGGTGTTGGACGTTAAGGGCGCTACGGGTACGCCTCAGACTGACTACGTGGCCAAGGCGCGTGCCACAGTTCATGCTCTGAAAAGCTGTGACTTTGTGCTCTTGCACGTGAAGGCGACCGACGTTGCCAGCCACGACGGGAACCCGAAACAGAAGGTCGAAGTCATCGGAAAAGTCGACAGCATGCTGGGCTACCTTCTTGACCACGTTGACCCAAACGATACGTACGTGGCTGTTACGGCTGACCACACGACCTCGTGCCTCACCGGGAACCACGAAGGCGACCCTGTACCCATATCCATCACAGGCCCATACGTCCGTTTCGACAAGGTCAAGGAGTATGACGAACGATCCTGCGCCGAAGGCGGGCTCGGCCGCATAAGAGGTATGGACCTGATGCCCATACTGATGAACCTAATCGGCAAAACCAGCAAATTCGGAGCCTAGGTCTTCGTCATCACGCGCATCTTTCGGGGCATCCACGAAACACTTGTACTCTCGTATGCACTCGACTGTTGCCGAAACCTTTAGAAGGCATCTGTAGTTGCGTGGCTGGAGTTGGTTTTAGGCCTGTGTTCCTGTTTCTACCCGATTATTTCTGCCTTGACTATTCTTACGTCATGTTGTGGCTTCTCTGTGCCCTGAACCAGTGGCACTCTGCTGATCGCCATGACAACGTCCATTCCTTCTACTATCTTGCCGAAGACCGGGTGCTTCGTGTCAAGGGCGGCGTTGTTGTTGGCGAGGTTGATGAAGAATTGGCTGCTTCCAGTGTTCGCGCCTGCGTTTGCCATGGCCACGGTGCTGTTGTCGTTTCTGTTGTTGGCCACGAACTCGTCAGGTATCGCCCTTATACTCGGATCTCCATACCCAGTTCCTGTGGGATCTCCTCCCTGAATCACGAAACCGGGAACCACTCTGTGAAAGGTGACGTTATTATATATTCCCATTCGGGTGAGGTTCAGAAAATTCGCTTTCGTGATAGGCACATCGTCGAACAGCAGGATCGTGATGTTTCCCATGGTTGTCATGAGGCGAACCTTGGTGGTGCCTGTTCTCGGAGGCTTGTAGCCCAAGCTGTAAACAACTAACACCGCAACGACAATAATGCCGATCAATATCAATATTGAATTTCGATGCTTGCTGAATCCACGCTTTGGCATGAAGAATACCGATTTTCCAGGAAATATATAAACGTGTCCCATGCTGGAGGCGGCGAGTCTGCAGCCTAACGGTCTGTCATCGAATCTCCGCTAGCCGCCATTCTCTGTAGTCCGTGACGACTTTTCCATATCCCCTCAACATCTCGTCTGTCTCCGCATCGCCCGTATCGACTCTCAGTACTCCTCCTTCAATGCTTTGAAGCTTGCCCTTCGTTGCCAAAACGAGAATCCGTTCCCTCCCGACTCGCTTGATGATTTCTGGACTTATCTGCTGGTTTCCTCTTCCCAAGAGGATGCCTTGGTGTCCGATCGGCGACAGTATGATCCAAGTGTTCTGCCAATCCTTCACCTCCTTCAGAATCCGCTTCTCGTCAACGTCAAGCACGACCTTACCTTTGCTGTAGATGTCCACGCCTAGCAGCGTCTTGGCCACGCCAAGCAGTTCGGCTAGGCACTTGACGGTTGTTCCAGGACCCAGAATATATGTGGCATCGACCTCGATTCCTTCGGCTAAGAATTTCGCGATGGCCATTTGGTTATCTTTCTCGTCAACGGTTTCAGGGCTGACTTGCTTGCTTCCCTGCAAGCGCAGAGGCACGAACGGAGTCTTCAGATAACCGTGAAGCTTCACCGCAAACGCATCACTCCTAATCGCGTTCTCATCAGCGTCCATGACCTCAAATTCAGCAATCTCAGCACTGTCCCGTGCGAAAGCCAAAACTACGTCCACAGCGTCGGCAGAGCTTATGGCGAAAACGCCGCTGTACATCTTCACGCCGGAGGGAACGCCGAGAACAGGCACCGCATCCGAGCCCTGCAGGGCGTCGAAAACATCCTTCGCCGTGCCATCTCCACCCACGAAGACGATCAAGTCAACCTTCGCCTCGACCGAAAGCATCACGGCGACTCTCGTGTCTTCGGCGCTAGTCTGTTTCTTCGCCTTGACCGGTAAGGTCCGAACACGAAAGCCTGCGGCTTCTGCCTCTTCCTGTCCCATAATACCTGGGCAGGTCAGGATTTCGATGCTGGTTTCGTCGATGTTTTTTCTTAGCTTTCGTAGAAATTCGGTTGCGCGATTGGGCGCTATTGGTTTGGCGCCTTTCTTGATGGCCTCTTTGAGAACGTCATCTGTTCCTTTCAGGCCTACTTTGCCGCCCATGCCTGCAACAGGGTTGACGATAAAGCCCATCTTCACGCTAACATCGAGAAGATGATTTGGCCGCGAGGCTATAAACCGTTTTTGGAATTCTTCCTCCTAAATTCTTATATCTTTAATATTTTCACTTCGTTTCTCAGATAGGAGAGGTTTCGCGTGGTCGGGAAGACGATGAAAAAGATCTTGGTAACTGGAGCCACCGGCCAGATAGGCTCTGAGCTAGTTGTTGAACTGCGCAAGGAGTACGGTCGTGATAATGTTGTGGCGGTTGGACACAAGAAGCCACCCAGCGAGACGCTGTTGAAATCTGGCCCGTTTGAGTTTGTGGACCTTGCCAGCCGAGAGGCAGCCGAGAAGGTTGTCAAGAAGCACGGTGTTGACACAGTTTATCACTTGGCGGTTGTGCTTTCAGCCACGGGCGAGCAGAACCCTCAGCTTGCTTGGGACGTGAACATGGGCAGCCTCCTCAACATACTTGAGATCGCACGAACCCTCGGGCTGACGCGGGTTTTCTGGCCAAGCTCCATCGCCGTGTTTGGGCCTTCAGCCCCTCGCACAAACACTCCGCAAGAGACAGTGCTCCTTCCTACTACCATTTACGGAGTCAGCAAGGTTGCGGGCGAACTCCTATGCAACTACTACCACGCGAAGTATGGCGTAGACGTTAGGGGGGTCCGTTACCCCGGCATCATAAGCAGCGGAGTCCTGCCGGGAGGAGGCACAACCGACTATGCCGTGGCCATATTCTACGAGGCCATACAGAAGAAACAGTACACATGTTTCGTGCGCGAAGACACGGTTCTGCCCATGATGTACATGCCAGACTGCATCAAAGCCACCATAGACCTGATGGAAGCCGACGCGGCCAAAGTCAAGCGCCACGACAGCTACAACGTGGCAGGAATGAGCTTCTCCGCAGGCGAACTGGCCGCAGAAATCAGGAAATACATACCCGAGTTCAAATGTGATTACAAGCCAGACTTCAGACAAAAGATCGCTGATTCCTGGCCAATGTCAATAGACGACAGCGTGGCCCGCAAAGACTGGGGCTGGAAGCCATCCTGCAACTTGACCTCAATGACCAAAGACATGATAGAGAAACTGTCCAAGAAACTTGCGCACTCATAGAAGAAAGGATTAATAGAACGCGGGAGAAGATAGGGAAAAAGAGGTTATGGTAAAAATGCGTAATACAACATCATTCTTACGAGAAGAATACGAAGATCTGGTTAAGAACGCTTTGGACTGGAAGGTTTGGATTCTTCAAGGACCAAGCACGCCATGGTGCAACGTTGACGGAAAAAAGGTCCTGATGTTTTGCTCCAACAACTACCTAGGCCTAAGTAACCACCCGAAGCTGAAAGAAGCCGCGATCAAGGCTGTCCAAACCCACGGTGCGGGCTCTGGTTCTGTGCGGCCTATCGCTGGAACCATGGACATCCACATAGAACTTGAAAAGCGTCTGGCTCGTTTCAAAGATGCAGAGGCTTCGCTTGTGTACCAGACAGGCTTCGCCGCCAACGCAGGCCTCATCCCGCAACTTGCAGGCAAAGACGGCCTCATAATAAGCGACGAACTCAACCACGGCAGCATAATCGACGGCGTCAGGCTGGCGCATGCCGACAGAGCAGTGTACAAGCACTCAGATGTGCAGGACTTGGACCGCGTGCTTGCAGAGGCTGAAAAGCACAACCCGCCCTACAGGCGAATACTGATAATCACTGACGGCGTTTTCTCGATGGACGGCGACGTGGCCCCCTTGGACGGCGTTGCGAAACTAGGCGCGGAGCACGGCGCAATGGTGTACGTGGACGACGCTCACGGCGAGGGAGTGCTCGGCGAGGGCGGAAGAGGAATTGTTAGCCACTTCAAGCTAAGCCGCGACAAGGTACACGTTGAAATGGGCACGTTCTCGAAGGCCTTCGGCGTCGTAGGCGGACACGTCTCAGGTTCCAAAGACCTCTACAACTTTGCTCTAAACAAGTCCCGAACATGGCTACTCAGCGGCTCGCACCCGCCTGCAGTCGCCGCCGCATGCCTAGCCGCCGTTGACGTACTAGAGAAAGAGCCACAACACGTCAAGACACTGTGGGAAAACACCAAATACTTCAAAAAAGCCATGAAAGACCTCGGCTTCAACATAGGCAACAGCACCACACCAATCACGCCAGTAATCGTAGGCGAAAGCACCGTTGCCAAGAAGCTCAGCGCAAGGCTCTACGAAGAAGGCGTATTCGCCTTGCCAATCGTGTTCCCGATGGTCGCACGAGACAAAGCCAGAATCAGAACGATTATGAACGCGGCTCTGAAACGAGAAGACCTCGACTTCGCAATACGTGCATTCGAGAAAATCGGAAAAGAACTTGGCATAATCTAACCCTTTTTTCTTTTTCCCTTCAATTGCGAAAAAGAAAAGACCCTCTAGTGCGACATCCACAATAAAAGCGACATAACAGAACGGTTGTTGCTCTACGTGTTGCCTGCAGGCTTGTTTAGAGTGGTTTTCCTGTTGATGTTGCCTTGTTTATTGCCTTGAAGGCTATTTCTTTCCTTCCTCTTGCCTCAGCGACTTCCTTCTGCAGTTTCCTTACGTCCATGGGGCAGCTTTTTGCAACATCTCCGACGAACTTTATGAGTTCTGCTTCGTTAAGGTGGCAACTCACGGTGAGTTCTTCAATGACCTTTTTTGAGGTGGCAGAGTCGCCGCCGCAACTCTCGCTTAGCTCTTCAAGTGCAGACTCTAAAGCCTTGGGGCTTACGCCGCATTTGGCGCTCAAGTCTTTCGCCCACTTCTTCTGATCAGCCAAACCTGTTCACTCCTCGATTCGAAGATATATTGAGTACGACAACCTTGTTATTTAAGCATTAGCCCTCACGATATGGACGCGTTGCCGTGATGAGGTTTTCCCGTGGCATTGCATTCCAGCCGCTTAGGTCGGGAGTTTCCGCATAGCGGCGTCCACATCGTCTAGGCCAAGCCTCTTCAGCGTCTTTGTCGCCGGTATGCCGTTCGCATCCCAGCCAACGGCCCTGTAGTAGTCTTTTGTTTTTTCTTTGACAGCAGCTTTGTCTGTGGTTTTTCCTTTGTATGGTCCAGAAGGCAGAGGTTCGTAGAACCTTGGAGGATTCACGTCGTCAGCCTTCGGTATCCACTTCAAGTCAGGACCACCCAGCAGCAGCATCGCTCTCTGCAACTGCAACGTCTTAATCGCCCTTCTGCTGCACCACTCTTTTCGTGTGAGCGGCAGTCCGGTGACCGCCTTGTAGAATTCAAATCTGAAATTGCGGCGCACGCCGAATGCGTTGAAGTTGCAGTACACGCCTGAATCGTTGAAGATCTCCATCAGCTCGCTTCCACCCCCGTCCAGCGGTAGCCCAGCGGTCGAGGTGTGGTCTCCTCCTTGAACCGAGCATGCGTAAGAAATGATGTCTGGATAATCCTTGCCGCTGCGGATTCCGTGAGCACCTATGCTTATGCCTTTGGACTGCACAGCGTAAGGCAGCAAATCCATCTTCTTCATTTTGCCCAGCTTCATGGCTGCACGGTAGGTTCCCTCAGAAAGCAAGTCGCCTATGCCTTCTCTGTACGCGATCTTCTTAGCTAGGGCTCCAAAAGCTTCAGCGTCACCCCACTTCAGCTTCAGACCATTCAAATCATCCTCGGTCAGGATCTTCCTCTGATACAGCTCAGCTGCAAACCCAAGCACGTTTCCAGTTTGTATGCCGCACAGGCCTAGGTCGTCGATGACCGAGGCCATGTAAACGTTGCCTTCAGGCGTGAATATTCCCAAATTCGGACCCAGATAGGCCTGCAGTTCGTAGTCGGGGTTGTCAGTTATGGCTCCTTTGAACTTGCCTGTTCTGACCACTGAAACCTTGAGGCAGTTAGTGGGACAGCCGAAGTCACTCCAACACTGCTTAACCCAGACTCTGTTCTCAAACTTATCCACGCCAAAGCTCTTCTCGTCGTGCCACTCGTCCTGCCAGTTCCGCACAGGCTCCGAACTCGTCTTCGCACCCGTCTCATAACCGCCCGAACCCGTGCCCCAGCGGCGCCACAACTCGTTCTCATAAACGCCATCGCACAGTTCCTGAATCAGCCTTTCAACCTTCTTCATGTTCGCCACCTCAGGCAGCGGCCCAGTGCCCTTCGTGGCAATCGCTTTTAGCCTCTTAGAACCCATAACTGCGCCATAGCCGCCGTAGCCTGCGGCGTGCGCCCACTTCGCAGCCACGACAGCCGTCCGCACCAAGTTCTCTCCCGCAGGCCCAATGTACAGCATGGCAGGCTCCCTCCACTCGCCGAACAACGGATAACGCCTCCTCAGAAGCTCCCTGCACTCGCGAGTCAGCAGCGTCATCGTCTGCTTGGCATCCTTGCCCCACACCTTGCTGGCATCGCGAATCTCGACATCGGCGTCTTTAATGAACAGGTAGACAGGCTTCTCTGATTGGCCAGTCACGATTATGCCATCGTAGCCAGCGCATCTCAGCTCGACGCCGAACTCGCCGCCCACGGTTGAGCCTACGACGCCGTTGCTTTGCGGTGATTTGCCTGAAACGCATATTCTGCCTCCGGGGTAGTACCCTGTAAGCGGGCCTGTGAGGAACAGAAGCACGTTTTCAGGGCTTAACGGCTCTACTTCTTCCCATTTGCGGCCGAGTCTATCCCACAGTATCTTTGCGGCAAGACCTCTGCCGCCCATGTAGTCTCTCAGCGTCTCGTCGTCAAACCTTACCTCTTTCGTCTTCCCAGTTGACAGGTTGACTTCCAGAAACTTGCCTGCATAACCCTTGATCATACGAACTCCTCTCCTTTCTCGCCGTAGAACTTGGCACACAAGTCCTGCGTGACCTCCTCAGGCTTCCGCGCATAAAGGCTATAAGTCTGTTCTCTTCGCGCGACCTTCTTGAAAACGTTCCATCCGCCCTCCCTGCAGACCCTAACGCATTGCGGGTTGCCACCGCACAGATCACAGATCAGAATATGTTTTTCAGTTGGGTGCATGTGCGGAATTCGACCTGGGCAGGCGTTGATGCACTTGCCGCATGCCGTACAGGCCTTGTTATCGACCAGCACGGCGCCCGTATGTTCGCTCACCGAAAGCACGTTCGTCGGGCATGCCTTCACACACGGGTAGTTCTCACACTGTGCGCAAAGATGCGGGAACTCCGCGCCTGGCACCAGCATGAACACTCTCACGCGCGAGGCCTCTGGCCATATGCGCCTTTCATGGAAGAGCGAACATGCAATTTCGCACTTGCGGCATCCGCTACACTTTGTGAATTCTCTGGCTATCCAGATTGGCTCTTTTTTCTTCTTCAACTCCGAGGCCCTCGAAACGTTGCGGAATTCCCTTTTACCTTCTGGTGCGATTTAAGCCTGATGTTTTTCCATGGCAACCCCTTTAAGTGCACAACTCCACATCAATGACCGGAGAAAACCTTCCAATTGCAGATTCAAGACATCGTCAACTGGATGCAGGCTCTTGCAACACAATATGGCTACTTCGGCATCATCATAATCGCCCTGATAGGCGCCTTGTCCATATTCGTTCCAATACCGTACACTGTGGTCATCTTCACGCTGGGAGGCTTCAAGAGCGGAGGCGCCTACGTTTTCGACCCAGTATGGATCGCGTTGGCAGCTGGATTAGGATCAGCCATCGGCGAGTTCTCAGCGTATCTGGTTGGGTTGGGCGGCAGAAAGGCCATAGGCGACAGGTACAAGAAGAAGATGGACACTCTGGTGAAGGTCTTCAACAGATACGGACCAATAGTGATTTTCATCTTTGCATTGACACCATTGCCTGACGACTTGATATTCATCCCATTAGGCGTCATGCGCTACAGCGTCCTCAAGGCCTTTGGCGCCGCTTTGATCGGGAAGATCTCCATGAACTTCATCGTCGCCTACTGTGGCCGCTTGTCAATCCAAGTGATCAACAGCATCTTCGGTGTGGACAGCGACTGGATATCCGCGCTGATAGGCATGGCGCTAGCGCTCGTCCTGCTTGCAGTCGTTTTCGTGATCATGTTCAAGGTTGATTGGGAAACGCGCCTCGAAAAGTACATGGCAGGGAAAGCTAAAGAAGAGAACAGCAAAACTTAGAAAGCCCAGGGGGTAGGTCCCGTATTGGCTGAAAATCGCGTCAATAGCATGGGAAAACAGGGCGTAACCATCGGTGTAGAAAGAGTTAAGTGAGCACCGAAAGACAGCAACTACAGGGACGGGTTTGAAAAGCTTGCGGGTCATAGCTGATCTTCACATTCACAGCCGCTACAGTAGGGCCACAAGCGAGAGAATGTGTCCTGAAGAGATAGCACGCTTCGCAAGAATCAAAGGCTTAAACCTCGTGGGCTCGGGCGACTTCACGCACCCCCTGTGGCTCAAGGAACTGAAGGAAGCTCTGGAGCCACTGCCCGATGCCTCACTGTATAAGCTCACAGGAAACCGAGAACCATCCGTAAGCTTCATGATAACCACCGAAGTCTGCACGGTATTTCAATTCCAGAACGAGTACAAGAAAGTCCATCATGTCATTCTCTCACCAAGCATGGAAACAGTTACTCAGATCAATGATAGGCTGTCGAAATATGGTGATCTCGCTTCAGATGGCAGGCCAACGCTGAACATGACTGCCGCAAGCCTTGTTGAGGAGGTCATGGAAGTTTCAGGCGAGAACATGGTTTTCCCTGCTCACGCTTGGACGCCATGGTTTAGCATATTCGGGGCCTTCAGCGGTTTCAACAGCGTCGAAGAATGCTATCAGGACATGACGAAGCACATTCATGCGTTGGAGACCGGCCTATCGTCTGATCCGCCTATGAACTGGCGGCTCAGCAGGCTAGACGAATACGCTTTGGTTTCCAACAGCGACAGCCACAGTTACTGGCCTTGGCGCATCGGAAGAGAAGCCAACGTCTTCGAACTCGAACGGCTAAGCTATCACGAGGTCGTGGATGCGATACGCAACAAGGATACGACGCGATTCAAGTTTACGATAGAGACTGATCCTGCTTATGGGAAATATCATTGGACAGGCCACCGAAATTGCCATGTGGCACTCTCCGCGCAAGAAGCCACCAAACTCGGCAACACATGCCCTGTCTGCCGCCGAAAACTCACCAAAGGTGTCGAACAGCGGGTTGAGGAGCTGGCTGATCGTCCAGCAGACTTCAAGCCTGAACACCCAATAGGGTTCAAACGGCTGCTTCCGCTTTCGGAGATAATAGCCACCGTGCTTGGCAGCGACTCACCCTCCACCCAGAAGGTGTGGAACATCTACAACGCCCTAGTTGAGAGGTTCTCAAACGAGTACAACGTGTTGATAGAAGCTCCTTTCGAGGCACTGCAGGCCGTTTCGAATGAAAAGGTTGCCGAGATGATAGTCAAGGTCAGAGAAGGAAAGATCAGGGTGATTCCTGGTTATGACGGCGTCTACGGTCGGCTGGACACGTCCGCGGCAGATTCTGGCGTGCGATCTGTGCCTGAACGAGTACAACAGCTAAACCTAACGGATTTCTTCGGTTGATGGTGTTTGTTGGGTTCTATTGTGTATTTGTGTATGACGGGTCTACGAGAAACCTTATTAAGTCGTAATAGACACGATATTGTTCAAGCTGGAGACACCAATGGAAACCCTGACGCAGCAAAACCGAAACGACGACAGGATCGCACGCGTTATCGACCGCGTGTTGAAGCAAGTTTTCGGAGAAGAAGCCACTCTTCTGATCTACAGGCATCTCGAACAGAATCACGGTCTCAAGCGTGGTGACATCGCCGAAAAGATCGACGTGTTCGCAGAGGGTTTAGAAGAATTCCTGCGATCAGGCGCCTACGTAGTTGAACAGAAGATCCTCGAAGACATATACTCCAGCTGCGGCCTGCTCCGCAGACTTGAACTCGAAAGAAACCAAGACGAATGCGACTTTGTCGGTCAAATAAGGTTGCTTATGCAAAAAGCATAAGCTTCCTCAGCGACACCATCAACATCCCCATCATGTTTCTCCTCATTCTCAGCAAGACGTCTCCATGCCTCAGAGCAGACCATAACAATTTAATAAACCATTCTTGATTATGATTCCTCTTCAAAGGCTTGCCTAGCTGAAGAGGAATGGGTTTGAGAGATGTTTTGGCCAGAATAGTGGATGTTGCTGTTCAGAAATTCGAAGCCGAGTACGCCGAAGCTCGGGCTCAAGAGCTTTTCAAGACGGCGCTCACGGTGAAAGAGGGCCGTGTTGAAGCAGCCAAGCAAGGCATCGAGAACGGCGTCGCCTTGCGGGTTCTTGTGAAAGGATCGTGGGGGTTCGCATCTGTTGGAGCGCTGGACGTCGAAACCTTGACTGAGGCGGTTTCTGACGCGTGCAGGATGGCGAAGGCTGCAAGCTTTCGCCTCAGAATGCCCATCAAGCTCGCCCAGGCCAAGGCCGTGGAAGACAAGGTTGTGCTTAAGCCACGAAAAGACCCCGCATCGATATCGATGGATGACAAGATCAAGACAGCATTGCTTATGAACAACACGATTATGGCCTACGATGATCACCTCAAAAGCTGCACGATCGACTATCTTGACCTGACTGGAACGAGCTACTTCACGAACAACACAGGCACATACATCGAGCAGGATAAACTCCACGTCTGGTCAAGGATAATGGCCACCGCATTCGCAGGAGGCGTTTTCACTTCCAGTCGAGAGGAAATCGGATCAACCTCTGGGTACGAGGTATTTGACGTTGAAACACCAGAAATAGTAGGCGAAAGAGCAGCAAAGCGTGCAGTTGAACAACTGAAGGCAAAGCCACCTAAGGGTGGCTCGTTTCCAGTGGTTCTCGGACCAAACATAGTTGGCGTCTTTGCCCATGAGGCCTTTGGCCACTTGGCTGAGGCAGACATAACCTTGTCTGGCTCGGTCCTATTGGGCAAGCTTGGAAAGAAAGTAGCCTCCAACGTCGTCACTTTCTATGATGACGGCACAATAGAAGGAGCCTTCGGCTCCTTCAAATACGACGATGAAGGGGTGCCAACGCAGAAGACTACTCTCGTGAAAGATGGTGTTGTCGTAGGGCTGATGCACAGTCTTGAGACTGCATGCAAATTCGACACAGAGCCCACGGGCAATGCGAGAGCCGAAGACTTTCGAGTTGATCCCATAATCCGTATGCGGAACACGTTCTTGGAACCGAAGGATCATTCTTTCGAAGAATTGATTGAAGGCATGAAGTTCGGCTATTATCTCAAGGCCTTTAGAGGCGGCCAAGCAAACCTAGATGGCACGTTCCAGGTAGGCGTTCAAGAAGCATACGAAATAGTCAAGGGCGAGATAGGCGGCCCTGTTCGTGATGCGTCTATAAGCGGCAACACACTTGAAACCCTATTTAAGGTGGACGCTGTCGGAAAGGACTTTGAGCTGTGGCCGGGAAGATGTGGGAAAGGTCAAGAAGCTTTCGTGTGTGATGGGGGTCCTCACACTCGCGTTAAGGAGGTTTTGCTCGGTGGTAGTGCTTAAACAAGAGGAATTGCAGAGTCTGGTTGATGATGCGGTCAGAGCGGCATTGAAGAGCGGTGCCGATGAAGCTGAGGCTTACATGTATCAAGGCTTGGCCACCAGCATCGGCATCGAACGGGGACAAATCGCCCGAAGCTCAAGAATAATCGATCGAGGAATGGGGATCAGAGTTATAGTGAACAAAGCGACAGGCTTTTCGTACACGAACATACTGGAGAACAAGAACACGATCAACGAAGCCACCCAAAGAGCGTTAAGCTCAGCAAAAGCAAGCAAACCAGATCCAGACTGGCATAGCCTCCCAAACAAAAAGCCCTACAATCCAGTGAAAAATACCTATGACCGTAGAATCGTGGAACTCCGCTCAGAGGACTTGGTGACAATGGCCTCCTCAATGCTGGATGCCGCTGAAACTACGGACAAACGGGTGTTTCCAATCGAAGGAGGAACGGGCGCATCATACCTGTCAGTGGCTGTTGCCAACTCGAACGGCATCGCAAGTTTCGACCAGGGAACGATCATTGAATGCAGCATAGCAACTGTGGCGCGTGATAGAGGCGAAGTCACGCCTGTATGCTTTGAATTCAACGCTGAGAGAAGTTACGACGTTGATCCGGAATGGGTGGGCAAGGAAGCTGCAAGGCTCGCTGTCTCTGCATTGAAACCTAAGAAGATAGAGACGAAGGCCACCAAAGTGATATTCACCCAGTTCGCAATGCAAGAGCTTCTCTATTATACATTGATCAACGCGGTTAAGGCTGACTATGTGCAGAGAGGGCAGTCAGCCTTCAAGGGAAAGGTAGGAAGCGAGGTTGCATCTGAACTTGTGACAATCTGCGACGATGGCCTACTTGACGGCGGCCTGCGCGCACGCAAGTTCGACAGCGAAGGCGTTCCGCAGCAGAAAACGTCCATCATAGAAAAGGGTGTCCTCCGCAGCTTCATCTATGACAACTACAGTGCCAAAAAAGAGGGAAAAGAAAGCACAGGCAATGCCGCCAGAGCTGGATATCTGTCCACGCCAAACGTGGAAGCCACAAACTTCCGCATCACGTCTGGAAGCGAGTCGCCCAAAGAACTCGTCGGCGACGTTGATGACGGCTTGATAGTGTACTATTTGCAGGGTGCGCACAGTAGCAATCCTGCTAGTGGGGACTTCTCAGTCGTGGCAACCCCTGCTTGGAGGATAGACAAAGGCGAACTGGTCCATGCGACGCGAGGGGTTATGGTTGCCGGGAACATCTTCCAACTATTGACTAGCGTTACCGCATTGGCCGACAACGAGAGGCAGCTAGGCCAGCTGGTCGCCCCGTGGATTTTAGCAGAAAACGTTAAGGTCATAGGAAAATAAATAACCTAGACCGTCATTAAGCATGGAAGAGGCTCGGAATTGAGAAGTGCAATAAGGCAGAAGCTACTCAAATTCAACACGCCTAGGCGAATAGTCCAACTGCTATCATTCATATTTCTAAGCGTCATAATCTTCAACATAAGCACTCTGCCGCTATTGCTGCCTATGCTGTGGACTTGGGGACTACCACAAAATACGGCTGGCGACGCCTTCACGGCGATTCAACTGGCTCTCAGCGGATGGAAAGGCATGTACTTTGCCTTTCCGTGGCTGGCCCTAGCATCATTCTTCATCGTAGGCATACTGATCGGGAAATCCCTGTGCGGCTGGGTTTGCCCATTCGGCTTCGTTCAAGACCTGATCGGATTCATCAAACGCAGGAAGACAGAATTCACGCCTAGAACCCACAAGAGCACGCTCTATCTGAAATATGGCATCCTAGCTGCAGCATTACTCATAAGCCTGACTTTCGCAGCCTCGAAGCTAACGGCAAGCGCCGACAGCTACCAACGAGCCCTAGGCATCTTCACAGATGCACCATTTACCGCCCTGAGTCCAAGTGAAACGTTGTTTGCCACATTGCCTAGGATGGCTCGAGACATGACGGCAAGACCATTACAGGATGCTCTATCCGTAGTTACAAACTCGCCTCCGCTTTTCTGGGTGCAGTTTGCTTTGCTGGTTGGCGTTCTTGTCTTTGCGGCCTACGTTCCGCGAGGATGGTGCAGGTACATTTGCCCTCACGGAGCTATCATGGCGATCATGAACAAGTTCAGCTTCATCGGACTGCGAAGAGAACCCTTCAAATGTGAAAAAGGCGGGTGCCGAGACTGCGTTGAGGCCTGCCCGATGCGTGTGCCCATCCTAGATCTCCCATGGGAGAAGTTCAGCCACGAAGAATGCATCTACTGCATGAAATGCGCAGATGCATGCGAAAACAACGCCATCAAATTGAAATACCCGTAGAGTTCGGGCACTCATTTGCTGACCTGGGCCCAGAAGCTTCTCGAATACTCGCTCAACACGTTTTGGTAGATCCCTTTCGTCTGCTGGGCTATCTTATCCCAATTGTATTTCTCCTGAATCCTCCTGTAAGCGTTGGTCCTGACTCTGTTGGCAT
>CAZUFK010000001.1:0-84586 GCA_964619695.1 uncultured Candidatus Bathyarchaeia archaeon | reverse complement strand
CAAGCAAGCAGTACGACTGGACTTCCACGACTGGATTGTCAACCCTTCAGAGTGAGGCCCTCACAATCACAGGCTCAGGCAGCGCAACTGGCCACTATAACGTCCACGGAAAATGCCTAGTAGTCTTCAAGCAGTCCGGCGTGGGTTCAGACTTCTTAGGCACCGTTGTAACCATAGACGGAACAGCCTACAAGGTCATGGATCTGGCTGCTGTGTTCTGGTGGGACGATGGCTCGTCACACACGTTCTCATTTGCCTCACCGCTGAGCGTAGACGCAGGCAAGCAATACGTTTGGACAAGCACCAGTGGCTTTTCAACGCTGCAAGGCGGATCGATAACCGTTTCCGGCCCAGGCAACGCAACTGGCAATTACAAGACCCAATATCGCTTGACTCTCGCCACCAATCCTCCAGGCGTCGATTCCCCAACTGGCGGAGGATGGTTTGACGCAGGGGCTTCTGCCACGGTCTCGGCAGACGCATTTGTCGACATCGTTCCAGGCTCCTCACGCTACAGGTTCAACGGCTGGACAACCGACGACATGCCAGAGATAACTGACCCAACAAGATCACCCACCACGGTGTTGGTTGACAAGGCCAAGACTGTCACGGCGAACTATGTCACACAGTACAAGGTTACCTTCGACCAGTCTGGCGTGGGTGGAGATTTCACAGGCCAAATCGTAACCATCGATGGAACCGGATACGCGGCAGGCGCGCTACCAGCTTCGTTCTGGTGGGACAGCTCGACCTCACACACTTTCGCCTTCCAGTCGCCTCTAGTCGTGGCGCCTAATGCTAAGCGGTATGTCTGGTCGAGCACCACAGGGCTTTCGACGCTGCAGAGTGGATCAATAACCGTTTCCGGCTCAGGCGGCGTAACTGGCAACTACAAGATCCAGTACCTTCTGACGGTGAAGACTGATCCTGCTGGACTGAGTCCTCAGCCAACTAGGAACCCGGCGGGCGAAGCAGGCCCTGCGGACGGCTGGTGGTATGACAGTTCAACCAGCGTCACCCTTACAGCAAATTCAGTCACAGGCTACATATTCCACCACTGGACTGTCGATGGAACCTCCCAAGGTAACGGAGTCAGCCCAGTAACGTTCACCATGACTGCGGCACGCACAGCTATTGCACACTACACGCCACCTCAGATGCTAGTCGAAATAGATCCCCTTGACAAGACCATCATGCTCAACGGCTCAGTGGCCTTCACCTCTAGCGTCACCGGCGGAGCTGCACCGTACACGTACCAATGGTACTTGGATAACAACCCCGTCTCTGGCGCAACCTCACCTACTTGGGTGTTCGACCCTGCGTCCGCTGGCGTGTTCTACGTATACCTCAAGGTCACAGATGCCCACGGCAACGTGACAAAGTCGTCGACTGCTAGGATCGGCGTCCTTTCCGGTGGCGTGGGAGGTTACTCAGTGTCGTTGACTAAACCCTTGGCAACCTTAGCCCTGTTCTGCTATGCCATGTTCCTGGCTGCTTTCTGTGCAGTGGTCAGCCTAACCCGGCGAAAGAGAAAATAGAAGCATCCCCCTTCTTCTCCTCTTTGAGTCTTTAATACAGTCGGAAGCGTAGCTGATGCAGAAAAAGGGTGAGCGTGGTATAGAGAAGAAGCGGTGGCTCTCAGAAAGAAAGCTTGCCCTTATTGCCGTGCTGTTGGTGCTTCTGGTAGTTTCTGGCGTCCTGCTTTCGAGATTCCCAGTGCAAGTTCCAGAGCCCAAGTTCTCGTTCAAGGCCGCAGTAGTTGATCAGCTGGGCGAAGAATATCCGAACCCGGACTTCAACAGCACGGGCCCTGTTGCCACCATGCTGAGAGATGCAGGCTTCAACGTATCCTACTATGGGAGTTCACTGGTAACTGTCGCATTCTATAGAGAACTTGCCAAAAGCAACTACGGCTTGATCGTGCTGCGGAGCCACGCCGCGCTGAGGGTAGACAGAACGCTTGTTGATTTCTTCACCTCTGAGGAGTTCAACGAGAACCGCTACTCTACCTATCTTAATGATGGCCTGCTTGCCAAAGGTTACTACTCTTGGAAGCCGGACAAGTTTTACTTCACGATTACGCCGTCATTCATAGGGAGTTTGGAAGGCAGCTTTCCGAAAAGCGTCGTCGTTGCCATGGGCTGCAACACATTGAATAAGACCGTGACAGGAATGGCTGAGGCTTTCATCAGCAAGGGAGCCACGGCCTATGTCGGATGGACGGGTCTGGTTGGCCCAACTCACACCGACGATGAAACCATCAAGCTGCTTCAAGCATTCGTCAAAGAGGGCAAGACGCTACGCGAGGCTCTCAACCTGCTGCAACGTGATCCCACGTTCGGAAGCTATATGAAATGCTACCCGCCGACGGCTGAGGACCTGAAGCTGTCCGACTTGACAGCCGAGAAAACCACATTCGCGATGTTTCTGGGTCCGCTCCCTGATTCAAGGCCTTTTCTCGCCATCTCTGAACGAGATGTTGCCGCTCACGGGCCAAAGGTTCCTGCCCTGCATGGAGTCAGGCTGATTTGTCAGGCATTTGAATCGTCTGAGGACGGTTACGTATAGCTGGTTGCGGAGGTCGTCGCCTGACATGCTTGACCTCTGCAGCTTCTTGAACTCGCTGGCCAGCTCGCCGTCCTGAAGGACCTCGCCCACCCATTTTTCGAAGTCTCCACGGCTTAAGTGAAACTCTAAGGACTTGGCGTTTACGTCGTTTATCCTTTCCATGAACTCCTTCAGAGATGAGGCGCTTATGCCGGTGTAGTTGCCGATGGAGGTGAAGAAGTAGAATGCTTTTTCCCGTGGAAGCGGAGCTAGAATCCTTGAAGTCGCCTCAACATTCATTCTTTTCTCTCCTCCTTATATTACGCGTTCTTTTTATAAGCGTTGACTTTCTCGGGTTATCCAAGATTGAAAACAGTGCTTCTTTGAACTTCTTTGTCACGATTGATGTGCGGATTCTGAGCACGCCGGGAAGAGGCGCGACTGAGTTTGCGATGAACATGTGGAGGCTTTCTTGGTCTTCGGCTACGACCTTGGCCATGATCAGAAGCTCCTCCGAGAGAGAGGTGTATACTTCAAGAACCTCGGGTGCCCTGCACAGCCTTTCTGCCACGACTTCGCTTTCCTTGGGATCGGTGTAGACTGTCACCAAGGCTAGGATTTTCCTCGTTCCAGCCCTTTCTGCGTCGATTATGGTCGTGTACTTTCTGATTACGCCGTAACGTTCTAGCCGCTTTATTCGGTCATAGACGGTGGAGTGAGCCATTCCCAGACGTTTGCCTATGTCTGTGTAGGTGTGTCGTGCATCCTCTTGCAGGGCTTCTAGGATCCTCAAGTCTACCCTGTCTAGGGCCAAGGCATCGTTTCGAAGCTTCAAAGTCGACCTGCCTTCCTCCAATATAAAACTCGTGCCTCTGGATTTATCGTTTGCCGTCGGAAAAACGTCGAAATCTCCATTGCTTTTCCGTCAAAAATCCACTCGAAGATAGCCGTCAATTTGTCGGAAGATGGCGCTCGCAGCCTACAAAATGTCAATCCAGCGGTCGATTGGCCTACATTATTGCGAAAAAAGCGACAAATAAGTTTAAATCAGTGGTTGAATACTAGAATAGTGTTCTAGAAGATTCTCACTAACGCGTGCGTGATGCCATGATGAAAATGCCCAAGATATGGGAGATCGTACAGCAATTCAAGGACTCTTGCAGAGGCAGAGGCTGGAAAACCTCAGAAGCCGAAGACTGGATCGGGATCAATGAGGAATATCACAATTTTCTGTGGACAAGAGACATTCATCCTTCGTCCTTCAGGAAGATTGCTGCGAGTGCGAAGTGCGTGGTCTGTGAAGGTTTGTCCTATCGCGTGGTTGACTCGTCCTGCACGGCGTGGCTGTTTTCGGAAGCCCCCTCCGAGGCTCTGGTGAGGGCAGTGCTTGAAAACCCGGAATTCAGCAAAAAAGTAGCCCTCTACGACCTGAGTTCAGTACTCGAAGGGAAAAACACTTGCGTCAAACTCAACTACACCGAAAGCCCAGTCTTTCAGGAATTCGAAAGCTTCCTTCAAAACGAGATGAAAGTCAAGCTCAAGCCACTCTCCCCTCTTTCTAACCCGGCAATCGATTCTAGCGAATACAAGATCGTGCAACTAGCATAATTTCCTGCTTTTCTTTTCAAAGGCTTGATAAGCCTAGAGTCCTTAATTGTTCGTCGTGAGTGGCGATGGAACAGGATGCCGAGAGAGTCAAGAGACTTGTTGCTTTCAAGGCGAGTCTTGAGAAGAAGGTTGAAGAGCTGACGGCGCAGTTGAAGGAGTCTGAGGCGATGCTTGACACGGTGAATTTGATTCTGCTGGAAAAAGGGTTCAAACGCGTCGAGATGCCGAAAGAACCCGCACAGGCCAAAGCGCCTCCGAAAGAGGAGGCCTCTGCTGAACTTGGATCCGAGCCTTCGTTGCCTCCAACTTCGTCTGGGCCTGAAAGTGCTATCCCGCTTGCGACGGTTGAAGGCGAGATTCTGGCAAACATACTGGTTGAGGGAAGGCTGTTGCGCATTGTTCCAGCCGAAGGGAAGAGCTTTGATGTTAACATGCCTCCTTTCACGCAGTTTCTCGTGGAAAGAGTTCTGGCAAAGATGCAGGACAGAGACAACGAACTCGCCAGAACAGGGCAACTGGCGCCTGAGGAGATTTTCTCTTACAGCATAACCCGAGACGGCGACATAATACGTGAAATAGCCATAAGAAACGTGGATGCAGAGCGCTTGAGAGAGCTCAAGTCTAGCATACGTTGGACCTTGGAAAAGATGAACGAGAAGATGAAAACGTAAGTCTAGTAATCCTCAGAGGACAGAGGTACGATTGAAGAAGGACAAGTCCGCAGGCCGCAGATTTCAAGTGACCGAGAGTTTTGCGCGAAGGCTTGATTCAGAGGATCCTCTTGCGGATTTTCGAAGCCGATTCTTCATTCCGAAAGGAACCATATACATGGATGGGAACTCGCTGGGCCTTCTTTCCAAAGACTCTGAAGGCTCGGTTCTCAGGGTGCTGAACGCGTGGAAAGCGCTTGGCGTGAAAGGCTGGCTGGAGGCCAAACGTCCGTGGTTCTATTTCGCCGAGGAACTCGGCTCCAAATGTGCAAAGATAGTGGGTGCGGAACCTGAGGAAGTCGTGGTCAGGCACGACCACGATAAACATACACCAGCTTGTGAACACCTTCTATCAGCCACAAGGAACGCGGAAGAAGGTTCTGGCGGATGAGCTTGACTTTCCATCAGACATCTACGCGTTGAAGAGCCTGCTGAAGCTGCGAGGCCTAGATCCAAACGAGGATCTGGTGCTGGCTCCAAGCGAAGACGGCCGTTTTCTGGATGAGGACAAGATTATCGAGCTGATGGATGAGGATGTGGCGCTTGTTTTTCTGCCTTCCGTGCTGTATCGAAGTGGACAGCTTCTAGATATCAGCCGCCTCACCAGCGAGGCTCACAAGAGGGAAATACCAATAGGTTTCGACTGCTGCCACTCCGTCGGCGTAGTGCCTCATCGCTTCGACAAGTGGAACGTGGATTTTGCATTGTGGTGCAGCTACAAGTACCTGAACGGAGGCCCCGGAGGAACGGCTTTCCTCTACGTGAACAAGAAGCACTTCAGCCGCGACCCGGCGCTTGCAGGCTGGTTCGGATACATTAAGAACAGACAGTTCGACATGGCGTTGGGTTTTGAGCATTCCAAGAGCGCCGGAGGCTGGCAGATATCCTCTCCAGCGATTCTGAGCACAGCCCCTATCGAGGGATCGCTCAACATAACCATTGAGGCTGGGATAGAGAGAATTAGAGAGAAGTCTCTAAAGATGACTTCCTATCTGATCTACTTGGTTGACGAGATTCTCTCGAAGGAGCCTTACAGTTTCTCAGTTGGGTCTCCTAGAGAGGATGGGCGCAGAGGCGGCCACGTCGCAATCGAGCACGAGGAGGCACTGAGGATAAGTGAGGCCTTGAGAGCGCGCGGCGTGGTTCCTGATTTCCGCCCGCCGAAAGTGGTAAGAATCGCTCTGATACCTCTTTACAACACCTATTATGAGGTCTGGGAAGTCGTTCAGAACCTGAAGGAAATAGTCGAGAGGAGAGAATACGAGCGGTTTGCGAAGAAGAGGAAGGCAATATCCTAGCTTGGCGTTCGGCCTATTTGTTTCTGTCAAAGTAGATGCTTTTGCCTTTTGCCGAGAGTGGGATTCCCATTGCGACATTGGCCTCGGGCAGCATTTTCAGCCTTACGGCGGCTGTGCCAATGCGATACATTATACGATTGTCCACGTTCAATTCGCTTGCGATTTTCGCGGCTGAGCCTAACGCGATTCCCATGTCTAGGGCCTTGAACAGGCAAGTTGGCCCAACGAAGTCTCCGCCTGCCTTCCTGGCCTTCTCAAAATCCTTACAAGTGTCGTGTCCGCATGCTCCGCAGTTCAGGCCGAAGCTCTTGCATCCTCTCGCGCCGATGAGCACTATGGCCTCGGAGTCTCTGACGTTCTTTGCGTCTCGCCTGAACCCGTCGGACTTGCGTTGTTCTGCGATTTCTTCCATCTCGTCTGCGAGGGCGTTTTTTTCCCTGCCGCAAACGATCAGTGTGAGTATGTCGTCTATGCCTGCTGATTTCGGCGCGGTTCTTGCGGCCACCAGCATCAACTTGGCCGCTTCTAGAATTGCCTCTTTTTCTGCGTCTTTGCTTTCGATCACAGGCGGGGTCACTTTCATCCTTCTCCATATCTGTTCGGTTGCCATTAACAAAGGGGTCAGTATGAGATCGTTTCTGGGAAGCTCTAGGCCAAGAGCGCTCTGAAAGGTGTTCTCAGCATCTCGACGATTGCGTTGAGCTGGCCTGTGTATGCGCCTACTGCCAGTGCCGATACGCCTAGAAGAAGTAGCAGTGCGCCTATCATTCTGCGTTCTTGGATGTCCATGTTTCTCCTATCCCAGATGCTTTTTCAATGCTGCCTCGATATATTTCTTTGGGACGCAACCAACGATCCTGTCAGCTTCGTTGCCGCCTTTCATTATCAGCACGGTTGGTATGCTGAACACTTGGAAACGTTCTGCTGTCTCGGGGTTCTCGTCAACGTCCAGTTTTCCAACGAAGACTCTGCCTGCGAGTTCCTTTGCCAGTTCTTCGATCGTCGGCGCTAAAGCCTGGCATGGACCGCACCATGAGGCCCAGAAGTCAATCAACGCCAACGGGTTCTTTCTGACCACGTCGTTGAAGGTGGCGTCAGTAACGTGGACTGGTTCAGAACTCATTTCATTCTTTCTCTCCTTAAGCGCTCTGAGTTCCCTCAGCTTCTTCTGTCTGATACGGTTCAGTTCTTCGTCTGATATAAACAGTTCGTGGTCGCTGCTCATGCAGGTTTCTTCTCGGCTATTTGACTTCAAGCATTCTTTCCAAGGCCTTGCGGGCTTTCTTGGCTATGTCTGGAGGCACGGTGACCAAGTGTTTTTCCTCTTTCAGCGAGGCGTACAGCCTGTCCAGCGTGTTGAGTTTCATGTTTGGGCACACGGCTTCCTTGTAGGCTAGTATGAACTGTTTGTCTGGGTTGTCTTTTCTGAGGCGATGCAGTAAGCCTTCTTCTGTGCCTACGATGAAGGTTTTCGCGTTGCTTTCCTTCGCGTACATGCACATCTGCGAGGTGCTGCCTACGAAGTCTGCGGTCTTCTGCACTTCATAATTGCATTCAGGATGGATCATGACCACGGCGTTCGGGTGCTCCATCTTCAAAACGCGCACGTCCTCTGACTGGAAAAGCAGGTGCGTGGGACAGAACCCCCACTCGGGAATCGGTATGATCGTTTTGCCCGTGTTCCTCGCCGCGTATTCGGCCAGGTTGCGGTCAGGTCCGAAAAGAATGGTGTCTGCATCAAGTGACTGTATGACTTTGAGGACGTTGGCTGACGTGCAGCATGTGTCGCAGTAGGCCTTCGTGACTGCTAGCGTGTTGACGTAAAGCACCAGCGGAGCGCGTGGATAAAGGCGCTTGACGCGTTTGATTTCGTCAACCGTGAGCATCTGCGCCATGGGACAGCGTGCGCCGAGGCAGGGCAGCAGCACCTTCTTGTCCGGATTCAGGATTGCGGCCGACTCGGCCATGAAGTCGACGGCGGAGAAGACTATGATCTCGGCGTCTTTCTCGTTCATGGCCTTGCGGCTCAGTTCTATGCTGTCGCCCACGTAGTCGGCTAGGTCTTGTATCTCTGGCCTCTGATAGTTGTGGGCAAGGATAATTGCGTTCTTCTGCTTTTTCAGCTTAGTAATTTCGTCAGCCAGATTCACTGACATTCGCCTTTTAGAGCAGTGTTCGGAAAGTCTCCTAGCATGTGGGGCGATATAATCTTTACCTAGCTTCCATTCTGATTTTACGTCTCAGGAGTAGCAGTTCTGCAATCGTGGCCAGCGCCACGATGGACATTCCAGGCATCTGCAACTCCAGTATGAAGGCTAGGAAGATCATGAACGAAAGGGCACCTGCGACCGCCGCCAAACGCGTCATCGTCATTGAAGGGTTGCGCCAGTCGTATCTGAAATAGAACCTTTTCATGAGGTAGGCAAGCGCGATGCCCATTGCCATTATCACGGGCGGGCTGTCGGTCGTGTATGGGCCTTCCCAGAAAAGCATGAAGAAGGCAGTTGAGCCTAAGGCACCGACGGCGAACAGCGTTCTCGGCCTTCCCGTTCTGCCAGTGTTTTCCGTTTGGCTTCTGGCTGGGAGTCTGTAGGCCGCGTAGCCGAACAGGACCATTGCAAGTGCAGCCAGCATGTATTGCGCTGCAGGCGGACGGTAGGGCGTCAGATACAGGAAGCCTATGACCGTTACTGTGACGAGAACGGCCAACAGCGCTACGAATAGGCGCTTGCCTATCCATGGTTCGTCTTTCTTGTGTGGGTAAGCAAGCTCGGCGAGGGCGATTGGGATGGTGATGCTGAACACGGCGTGGTATATGATGAGCATTTCCGCCCACACAAAGCTGGTTTCAGCGTATCTGCCGAAGGAGCCGAGCGCTCCGAGGTCCACCCAGTTTGGGTCGAAGAAGCTTTTGACCATTAGGCCTTCTTCGAGGATGCCGTAGGCCGCGCCCAGCAGGAGCACGGACCTGAAATCCTTGTGCCAGCGCACTTTGAGTTCGCGGATAATCACGGCTCCGCTGCCGTATAGGCCTGCCATCAATGCGAAGGCGAAGAGCCTGAGAGAAGCTCGCCAATGGCCGGAAAAAGCAGGAAAAGCACAAGCGCAGGCGTTACCAGTTTCCTCAACGCAGAGCATCCTTCAGCTACCCTTGGAAATGCCGGCTCGCAACAGACTGCGTCTGCCCGCGAGGTCACTGCTAGCCAAATCTGCATCTACCTTTTCGTGTAGTAGCCTACTCATAGCTTGGCGTGCCTTAAAAGCCTGAGACACTTCTTACAGCCTCGATAGGCCTTCCTATATGGGAAAGCTTCGCGGGGCACCGCCAAGAAACAGCTGAACCGGAGTCTCTAAACGAGTTTCCTCTGTATTGCTGTTTCGAGGATCAAGAAGTTTTCTATGATTTCGAGTTTCACGTATTCCTGATTTGAGTTAGTGTCTGGTTTCTTTCTCATTTCTTTCATTTGCCATCAAACAAGCCATATGACGTCTTACGACTCAATATAAACGTTTCTGGACACCAGTACAACTAGACTACATGCAAACAAGAAACTGTAGACGCAAGCTACACTTGCCACTCAAGGCGAGCGCGGTGCGAGGGCTAGATGAGGAATCAACTGCGCAGACGATGATGGATGGGATAAGAATCTACTACAACTTCATAAGACCACACATGGGGTTGAATGGGCGGACTCCCGCACAGAAGGCGAATCTTATGATGTTAGGAGAAAAGAAGTGGAAAAGTCTGATACAGCAAAGTACGAGGATGAAGTCAGAATAGCGCGCGCGCCATAGCTTATGTTGGTTCGACAGCACCACAGCTTCTGAAGATGCTGGCGAGCAAATCTCAACCTGCCGAATTTGGCACTTTTGTCAAAGCATTTATGGATCTAGTAGAAATCGCTCCAAAGCTTGACAATCTCATGATGCTGTCGGCAAAAGAGAAAATCGAAGTCGATGAGAAACTAGAGAAGATCGCCACTACTTTTGAAGAAATGGTTAATAGGCCGAAAGAGGAAGAGAAGAAGTAGTTGGCATAAGATGTTCAAGACAGGATTATCTCAATCTACCAATGGCATAGTTGCTAGTGTTACTCAAAAAATCAAGACCTTGAGTTTCTTCAACAGCCCCTATGTAGAATTAAGTAAGCAAACTCGAGAGATCGTAAAAACCTTCACGTTTGCTTTGCCCACGAAGTGGGAATATGTAAATGATGCCAAGACGGGATTGAAACTCCTGAAATCGGAAAAAGACCCAGAAGCTCTTGATCGTGTTCGGCAAATAGCTGACGAGTTATTCAAGTGAACTAGGAAATGCCTAGTCCTAACCTTTTTCTAGATACAAACATAATACTCGATTACGTACGCGCGCGAATAACAACATCCAAGTCGCCCGGCAAATTCTCTCCTCTAAAGTAGCTTCCACGGATGAAAACCTTAAGGATTGAGACTGGGAGGCACAGCGTCCTTATTCTCTCTATCAGCAACTGAAGGTTGCGAGTCAGGCTCTCTCTCCTCAAATCCTCTTCTCCAGCATTCATGTCCTTGGTGCAGGGGGTGAGATTTGAACTCACGTACTCCTGAGAGACGGGATCTTGAGTCCCGCGCATAAAGCCCCTACTATGCTTTGTGCGGGTTTGGCCATGCTCTGCTACCCCTGCACCCTGTCCACAAACTGGTTTTCCCTTCATTTAATGCTTTCCAGTCTAAACAAGCCTACGTGTGGCTTTGCCGGATCTGTTTGAGTTGTGTACTTACTAGCTTGTCTGTAGAGGCCGTACGTACCGCCTGTAGACCCGCCTACTTCTCTTTGCCAGTTCAGAAGCGTATGCAGTAGCGACAAGTAAACCGGAATCCAGTTCAGAACAAAAGCTGGACGCTAGGGTCTTCCTTGTCTATTGAAGTGCAATCATGAAAGAGCTTTTATTAGGGTCAACAAGCTTATTTGCACAGGGTGACCTCGGTCGTTATGTTCCATAATCTGGATGAAGGCAAGATCAGAAAGGCCCTGTTTGACGAGTTGTGCAGGAAGCATCCAGACGATGTTGTCATTCTTAGCGCGCGCGCTGGACCATTTTGATAATCCTTTCCCGACTAGGCGCCAAGCGTTCGGTAGGCTTGTATGTAGTCTTTTGCGAAGGCGTCTGCTCCTTTCTCCGTGCCCTTGTGCTGCCGAAACACGTTCGTGCGCAGATGGTGGTAAAACTCGTGCAGGATCACGAAGGGCTGTTTGAGCGTGTCGCTGTTCAGCACGGTTATGGTCTTGTTTTTTGGCGAGTAGCAGCCGAGGCTGTTGTGCGTCTTGCCTTTCGGCAGGCCCACTTTGAGGCGTGGCACGCTGACGCGATAGTGCTCTGCAAGCATCTCCAGCGCCTTCTCAGCTTGGCCGTCTGCGATGAGCCCAACCACGACAGCCTTGAACCGCGACTCCAACACGCTCGCCTTCCGGAACAACAACAGCCACGCACCAGTATCAAAGCCTTTGCCCTTGCCAAACGCATAACGCAACACGCCAAGACCAACAAGCCGCCTACGCACCGAAGGCTTCCCGAGACTGCCTAGCCGCCTGTGTCTCTGGGAGCCTGCTTCTCCAGAACTGCGGATTTTTCCCGCAACCCGAAACGTAGCTTCAGGCTTCCGCGCGCGTGAGGTATCGGTTTATTCTCTGAACTTCTTCACGTAGACTACTGCGCCTATTATGGCTGCTCCGCCTAATCCTCCACCGATGTAAAGCGAGTACTTCGCAAGTATCGAAGGCTCCTCAACCTTCACCGTCAACACGCTGCTTACGCATCCGTATCTGAGGTCGTCTTCGCTGAAGGTTGCCTGCACATCCCAAGAGCCAAGCATGTCCAGCCTGTAGCTGGCTATGAAAGTGCCGTTCTCAAACGTGGAGACCACCACTCTGCTCTCGTTCTTGGAGCTGAAAACAACCATGATCGCGAGATCTCCTGCCGCTGGAGTAACGTAGCCTTTCACGGTCACGTTTTCGCCGATGGTGACTGCCTTTCGAGGCAGCGATATGTTCAGCGTCAAAGGATACTTCACCCAGTAGCTTCCATTCGCCTTAAGAGTGCTTTCAAGAACGTCTCTAGCCTCAACCCTGTAGCTCACCAACGAGCCAGCATCCTGACCCGGAATAGTCGCCCTGCAAGTCCGATTCCCCACAATCTCCATCTCCACCGCAGTCACGTTCTTCCAGCTGTCAGCCGAATACCGCAACGTCGCATTGACCAGATCAGTCGAGTTGGAGGAGTACGCGACCACCGTCTCGTTTTGCGGGTATCCTCTGAACGGCACGATTGAAGGACGTAGACTGGCTTTGCCGAATTCGGTCTTCACCAGAAAATCAATATTCCCCTGTCCAGCCTCACCTATCAGAACCAAATGGTAAAGGCTGACTCCCTTGTACGGCGAAGTAAAGTTCACGAGCATGTCCTGACCGTAAGACTCGCAGCCCGCATAAGCCAACCCTCTGTATTCTTCGCTTTCAAGATTGTAGCCGCCTACCTTCTCGCTTCTGTTGCCGTAAAGCCCTTGCTCCCAAGCCAGAGGAACATTGTTCAGCAAAGTTCCCTTCTTTTGCTCAGTGTTCGTCATCAAGTACAATCTGGCCTCGTACATGTCCAGCGTCTCAGGAACCCTGATCCACACTTCCACACGCTGGCTCTCCGTGTAGAACTCGTACGCCCAGCTCGTGTTGAAAACCTGCATGCTGCCACTGTCCTTTCCCTCCACGTAGTGCTGATGCCACGCGTTGCACTGAACATCCTCGATTATCATGAACGTGGCTTCCTGAGCACCGCTGCTTTCCCTAGGATCATTCCTCACCACAAACGTGTAGTTCCCCGACAACTTCGGCCTGAAGAAAGGCTCATTCACCGTCGTTCCCAAGTGCTCCGGAAGACCTGCAGACTCGGTGTGATAGCCCTCCAACCCGCCCAGCGGATCATAAACATACACGTCATAATCAGTCTCAGGCTCAGACCCGTTGTTCACCCAATCACCATAACAGTAAACATGGTAACTGTGGTTCGCCCTTAGAGGACACACTATGCTCCAGTTCTGACCCACCAACACCTGAGACTCATTAATCAAGGCAGGAAATACAGGCTTCTCCACAAAAGTCCAATTACCCAAACCAGACGAGTTCACGTACGTATGCACATACTTTCGGTATTCGGGGAAGCTTTGACCATCTGCCCCGATGCCCTGCCTCGCGAATGCTAGGAAAGCAAGTAGCAAAGCCGCCGAAATCGCGAGCTCCTTCGTAGGCAGAACAGCCCTCAAAGTCACCACTGAACGCCTATCACATTTGCACCTGCATGCGCATAATGGTTATGAACCATGAGTCCTAATCCCTAATCCGAATCCAGCAGCAGAAAAAGCTACCAAACCAAGCATTGCCGCAGACAAGTCTAAAAGCCTCGTAAGAGACCAACGCCACGACCGAAACAATGCAAACAAAGAGTGCCAAAAGCCTTTTCTAACGTGGTAAAGTTTATTAGTGAGCTACGTAGTTTACGTTTCTAGCTCTTTGAAATATTGGAGATCATTTTTCACGTTGGATCATCCAACAATCAGAGGAGATTGAAAGATTGACGAAACCCGCACCAAACAACAGCCATCAAACCATTTCAAGAGCGAAATCGCGGGGTAAGAATCAAAATGACTGAAATATCGAAAGAAGATACGCACCTTCTGTTGAAAGCCTTCTTCAAAGAAAAGGGCCTAGTCCGCCAGCATTTGGACTCGTACAACGAGTTCATTGACCACGGCGTACAAGAAGTCATAGACGAAGTTGGCGAAATCCCAATAGAAGTTCCTGAAAGCCCCTACAAAGTCAAGCTCGGCCAAATCTGGATAATAGACCCACAAACAAGAATAACGGGCCCATACGCCATCGAAGTAGACGGCACAAAACATGAAATCTACCCCATGGAAGCCCGACTCAGAAACCTAACCTACGCAGCACCCATCGCCCTAGAAATGACACCCGTAATAGACGGACGCGAACAAGACACCGAACTCGTCTACGTCGGAAACATACCTGTCATGCTCAAATCCAAACTGTGCTTCCTCTCACAGCTATCGCGAGAGGAGCTTATCGCCTGCGGCGAAGACCCAGATGATCCAGGCGGATACTTCGTCGTAAACGGTTCAGAACGCGTAATCGTGGCCATGGAGGACTTGGCGCCGAATCGCATACTCGTAGACATCGACGAGAAAGGAGCCACACCCCTCTACCAGTCCAAAATATTCTCAACCACCGTCGGCTTCAGAGCAAGAATAGAGCTGAAACTCAAACCCGACGGAGCCATATACGTCTCAGTCCCAGGTGTGCCCTCCGAAATCCCATTCATCGTGCTGATGCGTGCCCTAGGCCTGGAATCGGACAAGGAAATAGCCGAAGCCATATCTCTTGAGAAGGAAATACAGAGAGAGCTGGAAGACTCCTTCGAAAAAGCCATAGGCGTGGACAACGCGAAAGACGCCATCCTGTTCATAGGAAACCGTGTTGCCCACGGGCAAGTTGAGGAATACCGCACACAGAAGGCAGAAACTGCCATAGACAAGAACTTCCTGCCGCACATAGGCAGAACGGCCCAGAATAGAAAGGAAAAAGCCCTGTTCCTCGGCGAGATGGCATGCAGAGCTATAGAACTGAAACTCGGAAGAAGAACACCAGACGACAAGGACCACTTCAAGAACAAGCGGCTTAGGCTTGCAGGCCCGTTGCTCGCTGACCTCTTCAGAGTGGCCTTCCGAAACCTCGTCCGAGACATAAAATACCAGCTTGAACGCATAGGCGTCAAAGGACCAATAATAACGGTCTCGGTAGCCGTAAGACCGGGAATAGTGAGCGAAAGATTCCAGCATTCGCTTGCCACTGGAAACTGGGGAAGAGGAAGAGTCGGCGTGACCCAGCTTCTGGACAGAACAAACCACATTTCCACACTCAGCCACCTCCGCAGGCTACAGTCGCCTCTGAGCAGAAGCCAACCTAACTTCGAGGCAAGAGACCTGCATCCAACTCATTGGGGTCGCTTGTGCCCGAACGAGACGCCTGAAGGCTCCAACTGCGGACTGGTCAAGAATCTCGCCTTGTCAGCCTGCATATCTGTAGGCGTGAACCCAGAGAAAATCAAACAAACACTATTCAGCATGGGCACAGCGCCAGTCTACGAATCAAACGAAACCATAAAACTCACAGGCGCAAAAGTATTCGTTGACGGAAACATCATCGGCTACCACACCTCACCAGCAGAGCTGGTTCAGGAATTCAGGCAAAAACGGAGAAACGGAGAAATCTCGACCGAGGCCAACATAGCCCACTTCTCCAAAGTCATCGGCGAAAGAGAAGAAGTATGCGTCAACTGCGACGAAGGAAGAGTCAGAAGACCTCTCATAATAGAGGACAACGGCATATCAAAGCTCCAGCCAGAGTACGTTGCCAAGATTGCTTCGGGAGAAAACTCTTGGGAAGACTTGGTCAAGGCAGGCATAATCGAATACTTGGACGCTGAAGAGGAAGAAAACGCGTACGTTGCCCTGCACCTTGACGACGTAACCAAGGATCACACACATCTGGAAATCGCAACCTACACTATTCTCGGAATATGCGCATCAACAATCCCGTACGCGGAGCACAACCAGTCGCCGCGAAACTCGTATCAGGCTGCGATGGCCAAGCAAGCTTTGGGCATCTACGCCACAAACTTCCAGCAACGCGTAGACTCGAGGTCACACACGTTGCATTATCCGCAGGCGCCTCTGGTCGAAACTGCGCTGATGGAGACTATGGGGTACAAACTGCGGCCGTCAGGACAGAACTGCGTGGTTGCAGTCTTGTCCTTCGAAGGCTACAACATGGAAGACGCGCTCATCTTCAACAAAGCCTCAATAGAAAGAGGCCTGTTCCGATCAACCTTCTACAGGATATATGAGGCAGAATGCCGCCAATACCTCGGAGGACTGAAAGACAAATTCATCCTGCCTGAGCCTGGAACACGAGGATTCAGAGGAGAACAGTACTACAGGCTTCTCGAACCTGACGGAATAATAGGACTAGAAGCAAACGTCGCAGGCGGAGACGTCCTCGTCGGCCGAGTCAGCCCACCCAGATTCCTTGAAGAATACAAAGAATTCGAAGTAAAAGGGCCTTCAATGCGAGACACCTCCACCGACATGCGCCCCTCAGAAACCGGAATCGTTGACGCCATATTCATCACCGAATCTGGCGAAGGAAGCAAACTCGTCAAAGTGAGAGTCCGCGACCAGCGCATTCCCGAGCTGGGAGACAAGTTCGCCTCCCGTCACGGGCAGAAGGGCGTCATCGGCTTGATTGTGCCAGAGGAAAACTTGCCGTTCACAGAAGACGGCATAGTCCCAGACATAGTAGTCAACCCTCACGCTATCCCCTCAAGGATGACTGTGGGACAGTTTGTCGAATCACTTGCAGGAAAAGTCGCGGCCATAAGAGGAAAACCTGTGGACGGAACACCGTTCTCGAATGAAGGACCTGACGATCTCAGAAAAGCACTTGTCAAGATGGGATTCAGCAACACCGGCAGCGAGGTCTTCTACAACGGCATAACAGGAGAAAAATTCGTGGCAGACATATACGTCGGACTCGTCTACTACCAGAAGCTGCATCACATGGTAGCTGACAAGATTCACGCTAGAGCGCGCGGACAGGTGCAGATGCTGACCAGGCAACCTACCGAAGGACGAGCCAGAGGCGGTGGCCTGAGGTTCGGCGAAATGGAACGCGACTGCCTCATCGGCCACGGCGCAGCCATGCTCCTACGAGACCGATTGCTCGAAGAATCAGACAAGTACACGCTCTACATCTGCGAAAACTGTGGCCACATATCCTACTACGACATGAAACAACGAAAGTACGTGTGCAGACTCTGCGAAGACAAGGCCAAAATCTCCCCTGTCATAGTTTCCTACGCTTTCAAGCTTCTGCTTCAAGAGCTGGCCAGTCTATGCGTAGCGCCCAAGCTAAAACTCAAGGAGAAGGCTTAACATGACAGTTGAAGAGACAATACATAAAATTGTTGACGGCGTCTACTTCGGTCTTTTCTCGCCTCAAGACATACGCAGGCTATCAGTGGTTGAGATACAGACGCCAGACACCTACGACGAGGATGGTGCCCCAATCACTGCTGGACTCATGGACGGCAGGCTTGGAACCCTCGAGCCTAGGCAAAGATGCAAGACCTGCGGCAACACCGCTATACGATGTCCCGGCCATTTCGGCCACATTGAACTCGCCGTCCCTATCGTGCATATTGAATTCACAAAGATAATCCATGACCTTCTGCGAACCAACTGCCGAAATTGCGGTCGAATATTGCTCGCGGACGAGGCCATCAAACGCGTTCAGACGAGGATCGACAGGACTCGCGAACTCTTAGGCATGGTTCCAGACGAGATATACAAGGAGATCGTTCAAGAGACGAAGACAAAGCAGTGTCCTCACTGCGGCGCCGTGCAGTACAAGACAACTTTCGAGAAGCCAACGAAATTCAGCGAACAGATCCCTGAAAGTGGCTCAGAACCACTGACGCCTAGCATGATCAGAGAAAGGATGGAACGCATATCCGATGAGGACCTCCAGATTCTGGGGTTCAACCCAAAGACGGCACGTCCGGAGTGGATGGTTCTCCAAGTGCTGCCTGTCCCGCCAGTTTACGTTCGACCCTCAATCACGCTGGAATCAGGCATTCGTTCAGAAGACGATCTGACCCACAAACTTGTGGACATAATCCGCATCAACCAGAGACTGAAAGAGAACATGGATGCAGGCGCGCCTACACTCATCATTCAGGACCTCTCCGAGCTTCTGCAGTACCACGTGACGACTTACTTCAACAATGAAGCATCAGGAATACCTCCGGCCAGGCATCGCTCAGGAAGAGCACTGAAGACGCTGTCTCAACGATTGAAAGGAAAGGAAGGCCGATTCAGAAGCAACCTCTCAGGAAAACGCGTTGACTTCTCAGCCCGTACCGTCGTGTCTCCAGACCCGAACCTCGACATAAACGAGGTCGGCGTTCCGGCAGAGATAGCCATGCGGTTGTCCGTGCCTGAAAAAGTGACAGAGTGGAACATCGAAGAGATGCGAAGACTCGTCGTGAACGGGCCAGAGAAGTATCCTGGCACGCTTTACATTATCAGGCCAGATGGCAAGCGCATAAGGCTCGAATTCGTCATCGACCGGGAAAAGATCGCTGAGGCTGTGGAGCCCGGCTTCATTGTGGAAAGGCACCTGAGGAACGGCGACATAGCCATCTTCAACCGCCAGCCTTCGCTTCACCGCATGTCAATAATGGCCCACTACGTTCGCGTCTTGCCATACAAAACGTTCCGCCTGCACCTGTGCGTTTGCCCGCCATACAACGCAGACTTTGACGGCGACGAAATGAACCTTCACGTGCCTCAAAGCGAGGAGGCGCGAACTGAAGCGCTGCTGCTGATGCAGGTTCAGGATCAGATACTTTCGCCCAGATTCGGTGGGCCTATAATAGGTGCGATCCGGGATTTCATAACCTCCGCGTACCTGTTTACGAGACAATCAAGCTATCTGACGCGAAATGAAGTCAACAGGCTGTTACTGGGATCGAAGTATGAAGGGCCTCTGCCGGAGCCTAAGATCAAGTCGCCGCAACCGCTTTGGAGCGGCAAGCAGATTTTCAGTCTTTTCCTGCCGAAAGATCTGAATTATGTTTTGAAGGCGAGCATTTGCCAAGGCTGTTCCAAGTGTCTGGAAGAGAAGTGTCCGTTCGACGCCTATGTGGTTGTGAAGAACGGACAGCTCGTGAGCGGTGTCATAGACAGACGCTCGATAGGAGCCGAACAGTCCGAGAGTCTTCTGCACAGAATAATCAAGGACTACGGAACCCAGGCAGGGCGCGAATTCCTCAACCGAATAACCAGAATGCTAAAGCTGTTCATATCAGTGCGTGGCTTCACATACTCGTATGACGAGCTGGTTCTCTCGCCGAAGGCTGAAGACAAGATCAAGAAGACCATGGAAGAGATCGAAAACAAGATAGAAGGCCTGATCGAAAGCTATCGTAAGGGAACACTGCCAAGGCTTCCGGGACAGACGCTTGAAGACTCGTTTGAAATATACGTCATGAACGAGCTTGCCAACGCCCGAGACCGGTCTGGCAAGATAGCTGATCAAGACTTTACTCTGGACAATTCGGGCATCGTTATGACTCGGACAGGCGCCAGAGGCTCAAGCCTAAACATCGGCCAAATCAGCGCCTGCGTAGGCCAGCAGGCTGTGCGCGGAAAACGGATCCTGCGAGGCTACGTTGGGCGTGCGTTGCCACATTTCAAGGCTGGCGACCCAAGCCCGAAGGCAAGAGGCTTCGTGTACTCATCCTACCAGACGGGGCTTGACGTTATCGAGTTCTTCTTCCACGCTATGGGAGGCAGAGAAGGCCTCGTGGACACAGCCGTCCGAACCCAACAGAGCGGCTACATGCAGAGACGGCTGATTAACGCCCTTGAACACTTGCGCCTAGAATATGATAGCACGGTCAGAAACTCGGCAGGCGACATCATCCAATTCAAGTACGGCGAAGACGGCGTTGACCCTGCCAAGAGTGACCACGGAAAGGCTGTGAACGTGAGCAGACTTGTCGACCAAATAAGAATAGCCACTGAAAAAGGCAAGCCAGCCACGGTCGAGTACGTCAAGAAACAGCTGGAAGAAGTCGAGAACCAGCTTACCCCCATCCTCGTGGGCGAGCTGAAGCAGAATTCAGCCAAGTCAAAACTGAGCACAGACGGCGTGGACAAGGCCATCAAGCTGACAGTTGAACATTACAAGCATGCATTGATGGAGCCCGGAGAGGCTGTTGGCATCGTAGCGGCTCAGTCGATAGGCGAACCAGGCACGCAGATGACGCTCAGAACCTTCCACTACGCAGGTGTCAGAGAACAAAACGTCACCCTAGGCCTGCCGCGGCTGATCGAAATCGTTGACGCAAGGCGCATTCCATCTACTCCCATTATGACCATCTACTTGGCTGATGAGCATAGGAAGAGCAGGGAAGCCGCCGTGAAGATTGCCCGTCGGATAGTTTTCACGTCGATAGAGGATGTGGCCAAGGCAATATACAAGGATCCAATGCATGAGGAAATAGTGATTGAGCTTGACAAGACAATGATGGAAGACCGCGAAGTAACCATGGCGGAGCTGAAGACCGCGTTGGAGATACAGAATGCCACGATTAAGGTGAAGACCAACAACATTCACATAAGGCCGAAAAAGGTTGAGGCGCTGAAGAAGCTGCTGGACAAGGTCTCAGCCGTCCACGTTAAAGGAGTCCCAGGTCTGAAACGAGTGCTGGTCACCGAGGAGCACGGCGAATGGGTGATAAGAACCGACGGTTCAAACCTTCCCAAGGTCCTTGAGATAATAGGCGTCGACACCACTAGAACCACCACCAACAACGTTCACGAAATTGCCAAAACCATCGGCATCGAAGCTGCAAGGAACGCGTTGACACATGAGGCGAAAAGCGTTCTAGAAGAGCAGGGCTTGGATGTTGATGTTCGCCATGTAATGCTTGTGGCTGACATGATGACGTCCACGGGCGAGGTCCAGCAGATAGGCAGGCACGGCATCAGTGGCCAGAAGTCAAGTGTCCTTGCGAGAGCTGCCTTTGAGATCACAGTGCCGAACATTGTTGAGGCTGCAGTCAAGGGCGAAAGCGACCCGCTGGGGGGCGTGACCGAAAACGTAATAGTAGGGCAATCTATTCCAATAGGCACAGGACTCGTGGAGTTATACATGAGCACGTTCGAACTGAAGAAGGGTGAAAGCAAGTGATAGACATAGACAAGGCAATCGCCGCCGCGGTCAAAACGGGAAAAGTCTCGTTCGGGGCTAACTCTGCAATACAGAATGCCCAGTCAGGTAAGGCCAAGCTGATAGTTGTAGCCTCGAACTGTCCGAAAAACGTAAGTGCAGACATCGAATACTACTGCAAACTGTCGAACGTTCCATTGATAGTGTACAGGGACTCGTCGATAGATCTCGGGGGAGTCTGTGGCAAACCTTTTGCGGTCTCAGCGTTAAGTATAAGAGAGGCAGGAGACTCTGAGATTCTCAAATTGACGGAACCTGCAGAGCCAGAAGAGCCCACGGAAGGAAACGAATGACAACTGGAATAAAGATCACCAGCAACGAAATGCGTTTTATCGCCTTGTTTGAAAGCATAACAAGCGCAAACGTGAAAGACTGCATAATCGACGAAGAACAAGGACGGGTATTGTTCGTTGTGAGTGAGGGACAGGTAGGCGTGGCCATAGGCCGAGGCGGAAGAAACATCCACCAACTCGAAAGAATGACAGGCAAAAAACAGGAAATCATCGAATATTCAGAAGACCCAGCCCAATTCATCAAGAACGCCCTGAAACCAGCACTTGTGAAAGAGGTTCGCATAACCGAAAAGCCAGACGGCAAATCAATCGCAGTCGTGGCCGTCAACCCGAAGGACAAGGGCGTTGCCATTGGCAAGAACGGCAGAAACGCGGAACGTCTGCGCTTCTTAGCAAAAAGATACTTTGATATACAGAACGTCAGCATAACGTGACCTCAGATGGTGCGTTTGTTTATGGGAAAACGAACGGCTCTGACCCTGTGTCTGACGTTTCTCCTTTCAACAGTTGTTGGCACGGTTCATGCCGCAGACGGATCAGCTGCAGAGCAGTTCGTCGGAAGCCCTCTGCTCATTCTTGTCGTAATCTTGATCATCGACATGATTGCCTTTGCTTATCACAAAGTGAGAAAGTAGGCTCTCTGAGATCTATGCTTCGGTTCTTAGCAACAGGTCTATTAGGGCTTTTTGGTCTACTTCGGCGCGTGTTCGCCAGTCTAGGTATAGTTGTTCGCTTTCGTCTTGTGTTAGGTATCCGTAGCGTATGTAGCGGTCGATGTTGAGGCCTACTTTCCAGTTTGGGAGCTTTTCGCGGAGTAAGTCTTCGACTTCCTTTCGTGGTGCCTTGCCTTTGTTGGATATTATATGTGAGATGGCTATGGCGAGGCCTGCAAGGTCGTCTATGCGCCAGCCGACCATTTTTGCTTCTTTGGGCGTGAGTTCGCCTCTGAGGGTTATGAGGAACCGTGCCTTGTCCAGCTGTTCGAGACTAGGCTTCTCAACAGGCTTCTCATTCTCGAAGACAGTCTGCACCTTCAGGTCCAGTTCCTTCAGGTAATCGTCCAGCACTTTCAGCACTTTAGGGTAATCCGAGCCTAGCGCCTTGCGGAGTTCCCAGCCTTTTACGCCTGGTTTCGTGTGGCGTTTGTAGAAGAGCATGTGTGTGGCTCTCTTGACTTTGGAGGCGTATGTGGCCTTGCGTTTGCTCACTTTAACTCTCCTCTTTTCCATTTCTGCCAGTCTTCAACGGGTATGGGTATGGGCACGCTGACGAGCTGCTTGTTGCTGATCTTGGTTTCAGGCTTCTCGTTTGGCTTGATGAACATTTCTTCTTCAAGCGGGTGGATTTCCAGCGTGGCGTAGCCGTAGGTGACTAGGAAGGCGGTCATGAAGGCGCGGTCCACCGTCTCATCATAAGTGTCGGCGCCCACGAAGCCCCAGTAGCTGATCTTGCCCTTAGTGCCCTTCTCAGCCACTCTGGTCTTGAGCTGCTCCCAGTAGCCTGCGAGTTCTTCGCTGAACATTTGTTCGCGGAGTATGCGTTGTTGGACGAGTTCTTCGCGGCTGGCTTGGCCTACCTGCACTTCGAGGGGTGGTTCCTGCTTCCAGCGTTCGCTGAGCGGTGGCAGGTTGATCCAGTACTGTAGTGATTGCATGATGCTGTGGATTGAGATTTGCTCGAATTCGACGATGGGGCGCCAGGCTTGCACGAAGGTTGCCACGAGGCGGTGCTTGTCGAGGCGCATGATCTTTTCCTGCAGCAGAAACGGGTCGGTGTAGAGCGATGTTGACCTGTGTTTGACCCATTCGCTCTGCAGCTTGACGACGGAGGCGATGTGGTGTATGGTTTCCGCATCCAGACACAGGTCTTCAGGGATCTTCCATTCTGGCAAGTACTCCTTGGCCGTATTGATGCTTTCGTCCACATCCACCAGGAACGGGTCGAGCGAACGCTCCTCAACCGTCCTACACGTGTCAATTATGCGAGCGAGCTTTTCTCTGCCCTGTTTTTCGCGTTCGCGTTTGGACTGCGTTAGGCGACCTCCCTGATGATGGATTTGCCGTCGATGTTCTGGACGGTTATTATGTTGACTTCGTCTTTGGCGAACGTTATCTGGCTGGGCGTGATCACGATGTACTGTGCGTTTGAGTCTTTGACGGTGGAGATGAGCATTTTGGCTATGACTTCGCGGTTTTTCGGATCCATGTGTATGTCGTATTCGTCTACTGCGCGGAATGGTGAGCGCACGTGTTTTTGCAGGGCCAGTAGGAAGCTCATAGTTGCCGTGGTGCGTTCGCCTCCGCTCTGTGTGTACGCGTCAAGCGGGACGGGTTTGCCGCCTTTGAAACCTACGAGGATTTCGAGGCCCGCGTCTTCTATATCGTGCTCGTTGGCGAGTCTGACTTCGCCGAGCGCCTGCGCTTCGGCGAGGATGGCCTGATACTCTAAGCTCACGCGTGTGAGCAGGCTCGTGATGACTTCGCGCCACGCCTGCATCCGCGTCTTAACCTCTTCCAATGTCTTCTCTCGGTTTTCGGCCACGAGTTTGGCTTTTTCCTTCAGCTCTAGGTACAGTTTTGAGTAGGATTCGTACATGCGTTCTATGTCTTCTGATACGTCCGCCAGCGCCGCCAAATGGCCTTCGGTGGTGCGCATTTCGTCGAAGATTTCGCCTATGCTCTTTACTACGGCGATGCGGGTTCCGCTTTCCTCGGCCTTGGCCGTGGCCTCGTTGGCGTGTGTACGTACGGTTTTCAGTTCTTTTTCGAGCCTTTCCATGTCGGTTGTGGCGTTTTCTCTCCTGTACTGTAGTAGTGCGAGTTTGATGCGGCTTTGGAGGACTTGGTCGCTTACTTTTTCGCTTGACTCTTCCAAGTGCCCGAGTTGCTTCTGGTTGGCGTCTATTTCGGGGTCTATTTTGGAGATTTGCTGGTTGGCGTCCTGTATGAGTTCCTTGAGGTTTTCAGTTCTCAGTAGCTTGAAGTGAGTTTGCGGGCTGCCTTTCTCGGTTTCGAGTTCTATGTAGTTTGTTTCTTTGAGGAGTTGCTGGTAGATGGGGACGGTTGATTCGTTTCGGGTTTTTTCTCGTTCGAGGCTGAGGCGCTGTTCGAAAAGCGTTTTCGTTTCGTCCCTGAGCTTGGCAAGCCCGTTCTGGTAGGCCTCGAGTTCGCCTTTTGCGTCGTTGTTTTCCTCCTCGATTTGGGCTAGGATGTCGTGCTGCTTCTTGAGATTGGCCTCTATTTCCATGACTATGCCTTCCCTGCGCACGACTTCAGCCCACGCGAGCTCGCGCTCCAGAAACCTCCGTTTGACTTGGAGCTGTTTCTTTTCCTGATACTTGTCATACTGTTCTCGCCAGTAGTTGAGCGTCTGCTCCGCCTGTTCAAGCAACTTGCCTATCGAGTCTTCTTGGCTGAGTAGGCGCGTCAGCTTCCTCTGTGCCTGGAGCACGTTTTCGCGGTAAGGTTCGAGGCCTACTGCGGCTTCTACGATGCGCAGCTTCTCCTGCACCGAAAGCACCGTGAACCGCTCCACCATGTTCTGATGCATGATAATGAGAATGTTATCGGGATCAACGCCAAGCTTGCCCAGAAGCCTTTCCACGTCCTGCTTTGTTACGGCGCGGTTTTCCAGCTCGAACCAGTACTGACCGTCTTTTCGCATGGCGCGTGTTAGGAAGATTTGGTCTTTGTTGTATTTTGGGACGGGGCGGTTGTTGCCTCTTTTGGCGTTGTTTAGGATCAGCGTTACGCGGGCTTGTTCTTTGCCCCAGCGGATGAGGTCGCTGAGCTTTTTGGAGCGCTCCGTGTAGGTCTGGCCAAGTGCCACGGAAGCAGCCAATAAGAGTGAGGATTTGCCTGAGCCGTTGGGCCCGCAGATGACGTTCACGCCTGATTTAAAGGGCACCCTAGCATACTCGTAGCTCATGAAGTTTTCTAGGATGACCTCCTGTATCAGCATTTGGCGCGTATCCTCATTGTTTCAGGTAGTAATATGAGGTTGAAAGACTCTTATTAAAGCGCTTAGGCAAGGTTTATGCCTAAAAAGTGCAGTTTCAGCCATCGGAATCGATGGTGGTGATTACATGAAACGCTCAAAAGGCATGTATGAGGAGACGATGGACACGCTGGCGGGAGAAGGCTATAGGATAGTCTACGTGCCTCACAGCGTCATAGAGGATTACAATGCGACGTATAACGTGACGTGCCGAGGCAAGCACGTGACGACTAATGCGGCGAAAGTGCTTGGGGTGCCGCTTGGCGAGATATGGATTTCTGAGCTTTGGAGGCCTTACGAGAAGTTCATCCTGTTCCATGAGCTGAGGGAGACATCCTACAGGGCTGACGGACTGGGCAGGGATGAAGCTCACGAGCAGGCCGTGAGAGATGGGGCATCGCTGTGGCAGAACGACCCGCAGTGGAACAGGATGATCAAGGACATTGCCAAAAAGGACAAAGAGACCGCCGAGAGGAAGAGAGAACGTGACCTCACGCAGGGGCTTTGATATTCCGTTTAGTGTGAAGCACGATCTTGAGTATTGGCGAAGTCAAGAATAGTATGCCTGCGGAAATCCAGAGGATGTCTGATGCCCATACCATCCTGTATATGTCAGCGAGGAGGGGTATGATTTGTGGTGCGCAGTAGTTTGTGGCTAGGTCAACATCCCAACCGTACCAGTTGTGGGTCGACTGGTATCCGTAGACTCCAAATAGAACGATTTGAAGGCTGTTTTGGGCAAAATTTCTTAAGCTAGGTTGTCAGCTTCTGAGGGTGTGTGATGTGTCATGGTGGTCGCTGGTAAGGTGTTTAGGCTTGCTGAGGCGATGGAGCTGAGCGAGATTGCTTCGGCTTTGAAGGGCTATCACGTCGAGGAGCCCTACGAGGAGGGCGATTACAAGTTCGAGCTTGTCACGGAGGTTGCGGGACTCGTAGCGAAGGCCAACACGGTGCGGGGCGTGTATTCGCACGACCTCGTCACGCAGGTCTTTCATAGAGGTAAGGTGTTTCCTCAACCGCGGACGATTGAGGCGCTGTTCAGCTTCACGCCGCACGAAGGAGCCGTGTTCCTGACGGTTGTTGAGAAGAAGCGGCTTGCGAATTTTGTGGCTAACAAGCTGAGCGAGATTCTGTTCGAGAAGGCTGGCAATATTCTGGAGGCGCGGATCTCGCCTGAGTCGCTTAGGATGTTTCACCTGAAGAACGCCGAGGACACGAAGATAACCTTCTTCGACAACGTAGACATTCCGAACGTGAACAAGCTGTCGCTTTACGGGCCTGACCTAGCGAACACATCGCTGTTTGAGGATTACGGCAAGCACGGCGACCTCTGGTACGTCGTAGCCCGGAGCAAGGAGTACGGCTACGTCGTAGGCATAACGCGAGACGCCTCAGTCACTGTATTCAACTTGCCAGAAACAGAGAAAGAGAAATACCTAGAATACACAGCAAAACAAGTCTACCCACTGACTGCATAGAAAGATGAAAATATCAAGATGACGAAAACCTCTCAAGCACAGCAATAGAGAGCAAAGTCTACTGGACAGGTTTTAGGACTGTACGAATGATTCGCGCTCTAGTCATGATTCCTGCAGGAAAGAACAGGCGCACAGTTGGTGATTTCTGCTCACATGCTGTAGTCACGGGTTCGAGTTCCCTGAGTGCGGCTTCCAACCTTGAAGCGCGCGCATGGATTTGCTGGTAACAAGCTTTAAATCTGGCTTGTCTTGTTCTACTATTATTGTTTATACTCACTGTCGTTCGTTGAGGACGATAGGCTTTTATTCGTATTCTTCTCAAAGTGCAATACATGAATAAAGCGGTTGTTTTCCTTGATGGCGCCTATGTCAACAAGGTGCTTGAGAACGTATTCCACCGACCACCCTTCAGCTACGAGAAATTCACAGACGTATTATGCCAGAAAGCCGATTGCCAGAGAGTCAGGACCTACTACTACAACTGTCCTCCCTACCAGAGCAACCCTCCTACGACGATTGAAAGCCAAAGAACCGCCAAATTCGACAAGTTCATAGTCTACCTGAAGAAATCACCGAGATTCGAAATCAGGCTGGGAAGACTTCAAAGGATAGGCGGCGAATTCAAACAGAAGCACGTGGATGTGTACCTGTCCGTTGATTTTGTCAAGCTCTCCTGTAAAGGAATCATCGACAAAGCCATACTGGTCACAGGCGACAGCGATTTCGTCCCAGCCGTCAAGATCGCAAAAGAAGAAGGAATAGTCACCATCCTATACTACTCAAGCACGCCGCCGATGTACGTTCACGATGAGCTTCTGGACGCCTGCGACGAAAAATACGAGATAACAAGCGATCTGATCAATGCCTCCAAACCCTAGCGGCAATCCCAGAGATGAATGGGCACACTAGTGCATGCATCACATCCTCTAAGAACTAGCGTGGACGATGCATGAGAAACTTGCTCGTGGTGCATCTTGAAAGACTGACAGAGTGTCTCAACTTTTTTACAATAGGCATGTTTAAATACTCATGGGGCAAATCAGACCATAGAAAGAAGAAACAGAAAGGAGAACGGAAAAAACAATGATCTTGACTGATCCACTATTTCTGGCTACAATAATCACGCTCGTTGTAGTGTTGGTAATAATCATCGTTGCCAAGAGCTACACGGTGGTTCCGCCGCACGAGGCTCACGTTGTCGTGTTCAGAGGCAAAGGCAAGAAGCTCTTCTGCTCCAGAGAAGGCGTGGTCAGGAGCGCGTACTGGCACGTTCCAGTCATCCAGCGACGAGCCATACTGCCATTGGAAAACATTCAAATCCAGATCAACGACATTCCCCTGCGAGACAAGGACATGGCTAAGTTCTCAGGCGACGTTCGATGCTATCTAAACATTTCTGACCCAGTCCTGGCTGCCGAGAGGCTGGGAGAAGTAGAGCACGGAGAAACAGGAATCGGCTTTCCGGCAATTGAGAAAGACGTCAAAGACCTCATCGAGGCAATAACCAGAAACGCATCCATGGCCATGGACGTGTTCGCCATAATGATGCAGAGAGACCAGTTTTCACAAACAGTAGAAAACAAGGTGAACGAGGAACTGGACGGATGGGGTCTGAAGCTAATCGACCTTGAGGTAATCCACTTCAAAGACATAGAAAGCTATACGATAATCAAGGATCTGGAGAAGAGACAGGCGAAAGTCATAGAAGCTGAGACCAGAAAGCAAGTGGCCGAATACGAAAAAGACGCCTCAGTTGTGGAAGCAGTTACGAACAAGGATAAGGAGTTGCAGAAGGCACAGAGCGAAGAAGAGTATAGGTCACGCCAGATAGAGAAAGATCAGAAAATCGGTGAAAGGCAGAAGTTGTCTGATCAAATGGTGGCAAAAGCGGAATTGGAGGCCAACAAAGACAAGGTTGAAGCAACCAGAGCCTTAACCGTGGGAACCGCTCAAGTTGCAAAAGAAGCCAAAATAGTTGACGCAGAAGGAGAGGCGGAAGCCACAAAGAGGAAAGGTGGAGCCACCGCAGAAGTCACTAAGATGACTGGATTCGCAGAAGCAGACGTCACGAAACAGAAAGCCTTCGCCGAAGCAGAAGGAACAGAGAAGAAGGCCGTTGCACTGAAACAATACACAGACGCCGGTCTGTCTCTTGAAATGATTAAGGCACAGATAGAAATCAAGAAGGCCCAATTCTCCGCGTTAGCAGAAGGACTAAAAGTAGCCAAGATAAACCTGGTAACCAGCGGTGAGAGCAGTATTCTCGGCATCCCGATCAGCGCGGAAATGGGAGCAGACTTGGGAGCAATGCTTGTAGCTCTGCAAAACCAAGGCGTAGACATATCTAATCTTCTCAGCAAGCTTCCGCTGTCAGAAACCGCAAAGCTGGCCATCGCCGCAAAAATGGGAGTCGAAGTCGTGAAAGAAGGCGAAAAGCAAAAAGAGAAGTCCCAGCCTCAGAAGGGTAAGTGATGACAAATGAGCGCTACTGATGAAAAGACCGTAGATCTGAGCGAAATGAGCCCAATAGCCGTAGACTTGCTTAGAGAGTTTGCAAGAACCTCCGGCGCAAGAAACCTTGAAAGAGTCATAGAAGAAGTGACCTTCAGCGTGTTCGAGCTAATGAAGCTAATCGACACGTCCCGCGACCCAAAAATATATCCACAAGACGCGGTACGAGTTATGGACACATGCAGAGCCGTTCTGGAGAAGTTCAAAAGATTCGGCGAACCAACACAACTGAAGAAAGAAACGAAGTAATCCCTCTTTTCCATATCCACCCTTTTTTGCAGACGTATCCGAGGTCTGGCAATGAGAACTAGGGTGCGTGTGACATGAGTTCAGTGTTTGATCCGTTTCTTTTAAGCCTGCTTGCGGGAATGGCCACAGGGCTTGGCGGGATAATCGTCCTCATGCTGAGAAAGGTTAGCGACAGAGTCGTGAGTTTCTCCATGGGATTCGCCTCAGGCGTTATGCTCATGGTAGCGTTCAACAGCCTCTTCCTCGAGGCCGAGAAATTCCTCACACACATTGAGCTAATAGCCGTGTTCTCCCTAGGCGCCGTCGTAATGATCGTCCTGGACCTAACTATACCTCATATTGAACTGACGAGGAGAAAGGAAAACGGCAAGACATAACTTGCCTGAGGGATTTGTGGTTGCCGCAGGCTACACCTACAATCCGAGCCTAGGCCTGGTGATCGCTATCGCGATAATGCTTCACAACATACCGGAAGGCATTGCCACCGCTATCCCCTTCACAGAAGCCGGTACAAAACCCTCAAAGATAGCCGTCATCACACTTCTCTCGGGCCTAGCTGAACCCATCGCAGCCTTGATTGGCGCCGTCGTCCTTTCCGCCTTTGGCACGAGGACCGTGATAGGGTATTCACTTGTTTTCGCGGCGGGGGTAATGACTTACATAACGGCAGACGAACTGATACCCGTGGCCCACGAGTACGGGTTCAAGCACACCGTCTCCGTCGGCCTACTGCTGGGAATAATATTCGCCCTGCTAATCGACGTCATACTAGGCTAGACCAGCACACAATCTTGACAACACAAAAGAGAGGGCTTGCGCGAGGCATCTCTATTGACCTCGGGTTCAAATCCTAACGGCCCCACCAGAGTTTTCTTTCAGTATGACAAGACGCTTTTTGGGCAGACGAAAAGATGATAAGAACAGCAATCTTGTTGATCATCATCTTCTCAGGGACCTTTCTGGCGTGGCATTTGGTTTAGAAGTTTTTCTGTTCTGTCCTCTTTATTATCTCGTTTTGCAACTCCGCACCTAGGTCGACGAAATAGTCGCTGTATCCTGCTACTCTTACTATGAGGTCTCTGTATTTTTCAGGATGTTTTTGGGCGTCGCGTAGCATGCCTGAGTTTATCACGTTGAATTGGATGTGGTGGCCGTCCAGCTTGAAATAGGTTCGTATTAGCTGGGCCAGTTTGTTTTGTCCTGTTTCGTCAGCAAGAAGTTGGGGTGTGAATTTCTGGTTGAGGAGGGTTCCGCCGGTTTTGACGTGGTCGATTTTTCCGACGGATTTTATCACGGCGGTGGGCCCTTTGCGATCTGCCCCCTGTACGGGTGACACTCCTTCGGATAGGGGCTCACCTGCGTTTCTCCCGTCAGGCGTGGCTCCGACTGCCTTTCCGAAGTAGATGTGGACAGTTGTCGGCAACAGGTTGATCCTATAGTGTCCTCCCTTCGCGTTAGGTCTTCCGTCGATCGAGCTGAAGTAAGCGTCAAAAATAGCTTTCATAATCTGATCAGCGTATTCGTCGTCGTTTCCGTATTTTGGAGTCTTGTTCAGAAGTCTCTGGCGAAGGTTCTCGTGGTTCTTATAGTCTGTTTTCAATGCGCGAAGCAGTTCCTTCAGAGTGGCGTGTTTCTTGTCGAAGACGTTGTATTTTATGGCTGTTAAGGAGTCGGTCACTGTTCCAAGCCCGACACCTTGAATGTAGCTGGTGTTGTACCGTGCTCCTCCTTCGTTGTAGTCTTTCCCTTTGGCGATGCAGTCGTCAATGAGAAGGGACAGAAACGGTGTTGGCAGATGCTCAGCGTAGAGTTCTTCTATGATGGTGTTTCCATTGATCTTGATATCGACAAAGTGACTGAGCTGCTTCTTGAAGGCCTCAAACAATTCGTCGAAAGAGCCGAACTCAGCCGGGTCTCCTGTGGCCAGTCCGATTCTCTTTCCCGTTCTTGGGTCTAGGCCATTGTTCAGGGCTATTTCTAGGATTTTGGGTATGTTGAAGTATCCTGTGAGAATGTAGCATTCTTTGCCGAAGGCGCCTGTCTCCACGCACCCACTTGATCCTCCGTTTCTGGCGTCTTCGATGCGTTTTCCCTGCCTCAGCAATTCTTGGATTATTTCGTCTGTGTTGAAGACTGATGGCTGTCCGAAGCCTGTTTTTATGATTTCCACTGCTCTTTTCAGGAATATGTCTGGTGTTTTCTTGCTGATTTGAACCATAGAGCTAGGCTGTGTAAGCCTCATTTCCTCTACAACGTCAAGTATCAAGTATGAGAGTTCATTTACCGCGTCTGATCCGTCGGCTTTGACTCCGCCCGTGTTTATTAGGGCAAAGTCTGTGTATGTGCAGCTCTCTTCTGCAGTGACTCCCACTTTGGGCGGCGCAGGCTGATTGTTGAACTTTATCCAGAACGCTTGAAGAAGCTCTCTTGCCTTCTCTTTCGTCAGGACTCCGTCTTTGAGGTCTTTTTCATAGAAGGGGTAGAGGTGCTGGTCAAGCCTGCCCGGGTTGAATGCATCCCACGGATTAAGTTCTGTTATGACTCCAAGGTGGATGAACCAATAGCATTGTAGAGCTTCCCAGAAGTCTCTAGGTGCATGGGCCGGAACGTGCGTGCACGCGCTCGCTATCTTTTTCAGCTCTTTTTGGCGCTTGGCGTTTCTTTCCTTCTTTGCCAGTTTTCTGGCTAGGTCGGCATGTCGTTTAGCGTAGAGGGTCAGGGCGTCGGCGGCGATTTCCATCGCCTTGAGTTCTTCCCTCTTATGCGCGTCCGCACCTTTCTTGAGGTCGAGGTTCTGCATGCTTCTGATTATGTCTTCTTTGAAGTCAACTAGGCCTTTCCTGTAGATCTTGTCGTCTAGAACAGTGTGTCCCGGGGCTCTTTGTTCTAGGAATTCGGTGAACACGCCTGATTCGTAGGCTGCTTTCCATTCGTCAGGCATTTGGCGGAATATGATGTCTCTTATTGACTTGCCTTTCCAGAAGGGGATGATCTTCTTCTTGTATGTTTTCTTCGTTGTCTCACTTATGGCGTAGGGAATTTTCTTTCTGGAGTTGAGGATGTCGAGGTCTGCGAGGGTGTGGCAACATATTTCAGGGTATGTTGGTGTCTCCTTCGGCGCTGAACCTCTTTCGCCAACGATCATTTCTCCGTCGTTGATGCAAATTTTCTTGTTCTGGAGCAGGTGTTTGAATGCAAGTGCCCTTTTCACGGGAGTAGACGCTCTGTTAGCAATCTCGCTTTCGTAGAATTCCGTTATGAGAATCGCCCTTTCAGGAGAAACATACGGTTTGGCGGTCAGGCTTTGCTTTCTCAGCTTTCTGATTCTTTCTCGCACATCATCCTCCTCCTATTCCTACCTTTATTCCGAATGCCTCTATTTTCTTCTTTATTGCCTCTATCTTCTGATCTGAAGGAGGCTGGATTCTGCTCAGCTTGTAAGGCTTGCCCAGGCTCCTGTATTTTTCAATTCCAGCTCGATGATAAGGAAGAAGGTTTACCTGCCTTATGTTGGGCAGAGAGCTTATGAACTTGGCTGTCTCCGCAACGTTCTTGTCATCATCGTTTACTTCAGGTATGATCGGAAAGCTGATCACAATGCTGCTGTCCTTTGCAAGTCTCCTGAGATTCTTGAGAATTTCTTCATTCGAGGCGCCAGTGTACATCTTATGCTTTCTGTTGTCCATCGTTTTGATGTCATACAAGAAGAGGTCCACCTTGTCGCGCATTCTGTCGATGACCTCATACGGTGCAGATCCGCAGGTGTCCATGGTTGTGTGGATGCCTCTCTCTTTGCATTCGGTTAGAAGAGCGTTCAGGAAGTCAGGTTGCGAAAACGGTTCTCCTCCTGAAAACGTGACTCCTCCCTCTGATTCGTCGTAGAAAACCCTGTCCTTCTCTATTTCCTCCAGAATCTCCTTCACGCTCGTCCGTCTTCCGGCGATTGAAAGAACATCAGATGGACATGCCTGCGAGCAATTGCCACACGTGACACAGTTCTTTCTGTTTATGGATATGTGCCTGGCCCGTAGAGATATTGCTTGTCGTGGGCAGTTCTTTGTGCATTCGCCACAACCTGTACATCTGCTCCTTCTGTAAACTAGCTCAGGCTCCGAGTCTTGGCCCTCCGGGTTGTGACACCACCAGCAGTGCAAAGGGCATCCTTTGAAAAACACCGTCGTACGGATTCCCGGCCCATCGTGAATAGCATACTTCTTTATGTCAAAAATCATACCCTTTTTCATAAATGTTATCAACAACTGCAAGTACTGTGGCGTTCGCTATAGCTTTTTCTTCAAGCATGGCACATTCAAAATCGACGGTAGAAGTTCAACAGATAATAGTCCGTCTGATCGCCGGGTCCACAGAGAGCATGATCAGAAGCAGCGGGCGTCGACGCGGTCGGGTTCCTGTCATCCCTGCGAACGTAGAACAGAAGGTTGGCTTTCTTGCCGAGAACGTTTCCAAGCTCGTCGATTCACTGGGTAAGCTTTCGGATGCTGTCGGTCAGCTTGTGGGGCTGCGTCGCCTGCGCAGGAGGTTGGGAGGTCGATTGACTACGTGCGTTGAGCGTGTTTTTGGTAGTTGTGTGTTGTTCCAGAGGCTGTTTTTCCATAGGGCTGCAGGGCCATGTTTCGGGCTTTGTTGGGTTTTCAAGGCGTGTTTTAGGCGTTTTCAGCCGTCTTGCCATTTCGGGTTAGGTGGCCCTAGGGCATTTGCGCGTAGCTCTGGGAGTTGGTGATGTTGACCGTGGACGATGCTGTTAAGATAGGAATGGAATCTACTGCACAGAATGTTCCAGAGGCCCCGAAAAAGCGTTCCAGAAGCGACAAAATAGGGCGGATAAAGTATTAGGGCCAGCAGTTGGCGCGTATCGAAAGCCGGCCTGACACCCTGGAGTTGAATGTGCGCACTTTGCTGAAGGGCCTTGAGCCTATGCTGAGGTTTGACAGGCCTTTTCTTCAGCGGGTTTGCTGCGAGCTGCCGGTTGACATGGAGCTGCTGGATCTGCTGCGTGAGGCTGGGCCTGTTGGGCTGCTTGCGCGGGATCTGGCCACGCAGTTGCACACTTATCGGCAATATGTGACGCGGCGAGTGAAGGCTATGAACCGGCGGCTGGAACGTGAGATCAGCAAGACAGTTGCGGAGAAGAGAGGCCTTCGTTGGGCCTTGTCCAGCTTTGCTGTTGATGTTTGGGGTGAGCCATCAGCTTACAGTGACTCGGCTACGGACAGCAGTTAGCATGATGGTGTTTTTGTTTTCGTTTTTGCGTTTGGATCATAATGGTCGAGAATTTCGACTAGCATGTTTTGGTCTTCATTCATGACTCTTTTCATCGCATCAATCAATATGGCAATCAAAACAAGCGAGATTATTAACGAGATGACTGATATTGTGCAAAGAAGATAGTGTTCGTATCCTGTAATTCCAATCACACTGGAAGAGCCAATGTAAGATATTCTCAGCATGAGACTCAGGATCAGAGCCATAGTCAAGGACAAAATCATGGACCCGAAAGTATGAAAGAGATCCCATCTTCTGGACAAGTAAGCTACCAATTCAGGGTCCTCCGCTTTCGTGGATACAAAATAATCAATCTTTGCCATCCACATTCCATTCCTCCATGAGTCATCGGAGGTTACTCGTTTCTCGTCAAGTTTCTTTCTGGTTTTGCCGTAGAAACAGTGGCGGATATCGAAAACATTAAAGAGAAAATGCCAGCATTGCGCGAAAACAAATCCAAGTGACGGACTAGAAAGAAAAGTGAGAGTAGCGACTAACGCACCCACATCGATTCCCAAGTCATATGGATGTTGAAGAAAAATGCCAATTACTATATCTGCGTTGATCAAGGAGGTCAGCAGACTGAAAAGAGTACCAGGAACGGCATAGCGATACGAAAAATAACTTCTTTCCACAGTCTCAGACCTCGTGCTTACCTCAATAGGTCGCCATAGTCTCTGCATCATTTCTTATATTTAAGGTTAAACTCTCGTTAGGTTTCTTGCTAAGATCTTGTTCAAAGAAAATATAGAATGTCTGATTTTGGGAAGTACCAGTCTAGGCTGTCGTCCGTGGTCCTTTTGCTGTTGTGGTTATCTGCTTTTTTGTGATCTTGCTGGCGAGGATTTTTGACAGTTTCCAGATGCGCCAGGTGATGTATCCGTTTGCGGCCCATGTTGCTCTCCACATTTGGCTTGATTGTGTGCTCAGGCCTGAGAACACGGTCACGAATCCGATGGCCAAGCTGATTATTGCCGTGTAGATGAAGTTTCCGATTTTGAAGTGTTCGGATGTTGTTTTGCTGGCGTAGCCTGCCATGCAGTTCAAGAAGGGTCATGAGTACAGCCATTGGCGTGGCTTGTGCTGCAGCGTACAAGGCGTGCATTGCGTCGTACGACACTTCTGGCGGCGTCACAACACTATCTAGTATCAATTCGCGGCTACAGGTCTACTTTGGCTTTCTGCTCTTCGCTTTTTTCCTTCCCACGTTTCAACTATTACGACAGGCATGATTTCACAAGAGGCGAGGCTATTCTTTCGTTCTTTCCTTAAGATTGACACGCTTCCATGTTCCAACTGTCTTCAACGTTCACCCAAAATATATGAAGAGCCACGATCTTTAGAAGGTTGAGGATCAAGATGAGAGACTTGCTTTTTTATTTGGTTGATGTGTTTGCTGAGGAAAAATATGCCGGGAATCAACTCGCCGTGATCAGGAATGCAGGTGTGTTATCTGACACCCAAATGCAGAGGATCGCCAATGAGATGCATTTTTCCGAAACAACCTTTATCCTTTCAGACGAAGAACGAAATGGGGCATATGATGTTCGTATTTTTACACCTGCAAGGGAAATGCCTTTTGCGGGACACCCAACCTTAGGCACTGCCTACGTAATAAGACACAGCATAGTCGACGAAGCCGTCAACAATGTGGTGCTTAATCTGAAAGTGGGGCAGATACCAGTCACTTTCGAAAAAGACGGAGAAAGCGAAATCTTATGGATGAAACAGATACCGCCAACTTTCGGCAGAACATTCGATGCAGCAAAGACAGCGCAGATGCTAAACCTTGATGTCAAAGAAATCGACAGCAGATATCCTATCCAAGAAGTATCCACGGGTGTTCCTTTTGTAGTAGTTCCCCTAAGAACCCTCGACGCGACAAGAAGGATAAGACTAGACAAAGACAAACACTTAGAATTCGCGAAGGAAACACAAGCAGAAATCCTCGTTTTCTGTCCTCAAACCTACAAAGAGGAAAACAACCTAAACGTGCGAGTTTTCGTGGACATGTTTGGGATTCCCGAGGATCCAGCGACTGGCTCGGCCAATGGCTGTCTGGCAGGCTACCTATCCAAATACCACTACTTCGGAGGTGACCTAGTTGATGCTAGAGTCGAGCAAGGATACGAAATAGGGCGGCCTTCGCTACTTCATCTCAAAGCAAGAAAAGGAGAAGGCAAAATACAGGTAAACGTAGGCGGAAAAGTAGTAATGGTCGCCAGCGGAAGGCTCGTCTGACTCGTAATTGGCACATGACCTACAGATTCGCATATTGGGTGAACCTCCTCTGTCAGAAATCTCACGCTGGAGCGCGCGTTGCTGACCAAATAGCTGTCTGTTGAAGTGAGGGCTAGTTCGCCATCTTGATGGCGGCAAGCTTTTCCACGTTACGAACATCCTCGGCACTTCTGACTTCTAGTCTCACGCCTCTGCCCTCAGCATACTTCTTTGCGCTGTCGATGACCCCGAGAACGGAAGCAGGCAAATCGCTCTCATGTGCAGCATTCACGGCCTTCTCGCCCAAGGCAAAGGAGGCCATGAAGTAACCTTCGCATGGAGTCATGTAGAAAATGGTTCGCTTCTCATGCTTGAGCCGTAGTCCCCACCCCGTTTTCTTGCTGGCAAACCCCCATTCTATTGACAAAGGAGCAAACCTCGATGCTACGAGTCTCTTCAACTCGTTCCAAAAAACGAACGTACTCCCAAGCGTTGCCGCCAGCTCATCATCCTGTGGCAGTCTAGACTTGTCGCAAAAGGCGCTTAACGTCATTTTCTATCTCCCTGAATTTCCTGTCCTTATCAAAACTAGCGTACGCGCTAACTAATTAACCTGTGTTAAGGCAAAAATATCTGTATTTTCACAGCAAGGTTTTTGGTTATCACGCCACTACTGTTCACTGTGCGAAAGGCAGCAAGTCTTTAAGTCCCAGACAAGCCTACTCAAATCCTATGAAGCAGCAAATGCTTTACCGCGAGTTTGCACAGTACTACGATCTGCTTTACGCGCAGAAAGACTACGTGCGAGAGGCGGCCAAACTCGAAAAATTCATCGCCAAATACAAACAGTCAAAGGGCAATTCGCTTCTCGATGTTGCCTGCGGAACAGGGCATCACATCAAGCATTTGAAAGGCCAATTCCAATGCACGGGCTTAGATGCAAACCAAGGCATACTGGACATAGCCAAACAGAATGTGAAAGACGTGGCCTTCGTAAACGCGGACATGACCACACTCAACCTAGGCAAAACGTTCGACGTGATCACCTGCCTCTTCAGCTCAATCGGCTACGTGAAAACCCTCCCGAAACTCAGAAAGACCATCCGTAACTTCGCAAAACACCTCAAAACTGGCGGAATAGTGCTCATCGAGCCGTGGTTCACCAAGGCCACTTATCATGCAGGCTCGCCACACGTGACCACGTACGACGGAAAGGATCTGAAGGTCGCCAGACTTGCTGTCTCGCAGGTGAAAGGAGACATATCCGTCATTGACATGCACTACCTCATCGCCGAAAGAGGAAAAGCTGTCAAGCATTTCGTGGACAGACACGAAATGGGCCTCTTCGAAACCGACCAAACGTTGCAGTTCATGAAAGAAGCAGGACTCAACGCACGATTCCTGAGGAACGGCCTGCTCAGAGACAGAGGCATATTCGTCGGCGTCAATACGCGCTCTAGAAAGGTTTGCTGATTCCAAGCTGCTTCGCGATAGTACGCAGTTCTTCCGCCACCTTTGGGTTAAGAGGAATGCCCTCTTTCGCCAATCGTTCAGCCTCTTCGAACTCCTTCTCCCCATGAATGTAGATGCGTTCAGCTCCCTCAGCCTTCGGAGCATCCTTCAAACGACGAATCAAATCATCCATATCCCGCTTAAACTCCTCTCTCGGGCGGAAGGCATCAATCCGCATAGCACCGAAGAAATGGCCTATCCCAGAAGGCAGGGGCTTCCCGCTCGCATCCTTCGGGTAGACCTGATTCGCGTACAAAGCGCCTGGAAGCACAGCGCTGAAAATCTCCACCGCCAACGCCAAACCGTAGCCCTTATGCCCGCCTGACTCTTCCAACGAGCCGCCAAGAGGAAGCAAGCCTCCACCGCTCCGCTTTACGATGTTCTGAAGCACTTGCGCAGGATTGTTCGTAGCCACACCCTTCTCGTCCGTTGCCCAGTTCAGCGGCATCGCCTTCTCCAAACGCGCGTAAACCTCAAGCTTGCCCCGCGTAACCGTCGCCGTGGACATGTCCAGCACGTAAGGTCGTTCAAGGCCTGCAGGCACCGCGATGGCTATGGGGTTCGTGCCCAGCAACGCGTTCCGCGCAAACGTAGGCACAACCAGCACCTCGGTGTTCGTGGTGCATATGCCTATCATGTCTTCAGCCAAAGCCATCATCGCATAGTAGCCTGCAATACCGTAATGGTTCGAGTTTCTAACCGCCACGAACCCCAACGAGTTCTCGCGCGCCTTCGCAATAGCCAGCCTCATAGCCCTGTACGAAACAGGCTGCCCGAGCCCAGCGTCCCCGTCAATCGTCGCCGTGACAGGCGTTTCATGCACAACTTTCGGAGTCGGCCTCGGCTTCATCATTCCTTGCTGGATGCCGGAAACGTAGCGGCTCAGTCGTGCCACGCCGTGAGAGTCGATGCCGCGCAGGTCAGCCTCCACAAGCACTTTTGCGGTTATCTGCGCATCCTCACTGGGCACATCCAGCCTTTCCAGCACTTCAGAGCAGAAAGACTTCAATGTGCCTGCTGCAACGCGTTCATTGCTGTCTGACATTTTTCACTCACTGTCCTGCTATTCTGTGGCTATTTCCTGATTTCTCTTTCGTATATTTCGCTTATGAATTCGCCGATTGCAGGAGCCGCAGTCAAACCCGGCGATTCGATGCCAACCAAGTTTATGAACCCAAACAGGCCCCTGTCCGCCTCGTGCCTGATGACGAAGTCCCTGAAGCCATCGTCAGGCCCTTGAAGCTTCGGCCTCATCCCCGCCGAATCAACAACTATCTCCCGTCCGCGAATGCCAGGCAAGTACTTCTGCACGTCCTCACGGAACTGCTTCTCGCTTGACTCAACTTCGTAGCTGATGCTGTCGACGTAGTAAGCGTTAGGTCCCAGCCTCACGGTTCCAGCAAGATCTGGCGTCAAGTGAGTTCCAAGACCCGGACCCTCCGGGACTGGATACACAAGCATCCTGACAGGAGGCTTTCCAACCACCCTGAAATAGTCGCCCTTACAATAGTGCAGCCTGTAGCCAAGCCTGTCCACATCGAGTCCGACCATGGCAGCTATTCTATCCGAGTAAAGGCCGGCGCAGTTCACCACAGTCTTCGCCGTAACCGTGAACCTTTCGCCCACACTGACCCCGCCCATCTCGTAGCCGCCTGCAAGCTTTCTCAGGCTCGTGACCTCGGTTTCAGTCGCAAAAACCGCGTTATGTCCATGTGCCTGCGCGTGGAAATGGTGCATCAACTCGTCAGGCTCCACGATCCCGGTTGAAGGCGAATAGAGAGCCTTTTCAACCTCGACTTCGGGCTCCAGCTTCTTGACCTCGTCGCCATCAAGGAACCTCAAGCCTTCTACGCCGTTAGTTTGGCCTGCCTTCATCAGCTTCTCAAGCTCAGCAATCTCCGCGTCTCCAATCGCCACCGTCAGCTTTCCCAACCGCTTGTGAGGAATCCTATACTTCTCACATATCTCGTAAGTCATCGCGTTTCCTTTCACGCACAGTTTAGCCTTGAGCGAGTCCTTCGGGTAGTGAATGCCCGAGTGGATCACGCCGCTGTTATGGCTACTGGTCTCCTGACCAAATCTACTATTCTTCTCAAAAACATACACGCCTTCGTTCTTTTCTGAAAGCTTTGCCGCAACGGCTAGACCTGCCACGCCAGCTCCTATGATCACTACGTTAGCCGATTCCATGGATAAACCACGACGATACGTTATCTAATAAATTTTGAGGCAAGACAATACTGTTAACTGATTTGTTATGAGCTTTTTCAGAGATTCTGACTTTTCTAAGAGCTTTGACGGTTCTAGTTTTGGTGGGAAAAGCTAGAAGAGTGAGAAAAGTCAGAGTGCAGCAGGCAAATTCTGATGATGGAAACTGAAAGCGGCTTTCGGGGGTCATTGGGCGGCGCTTGACCGCTTCATGACGTTTTCGACGCTCGGCAATTTAGGCAAGTCAGGACGAGAAGTAGTAGTGGGTTGATTTTTTCACCTACTACTACTTCTAACCCAAGCCGCCGCAACTTGATGAAGACATCGTCCTCGCTCTTGTCCAAAGCCTGCGAAATCACATCAACAGCCTTGCCTTTACTAACAAGCTGAATGAACGTCTGCTTCTCTTTCTTCGTCCACGGCTTATCCTTCGCCACGATGTGCCTCCGATGCAGAAGACAAACCCCACTGATGGGAATTGAAAAGGACTTCAAAGATGAGATTCAAAGGAAACTCAACGTGACCTTTGTCGAGCTTGAACTGCCACATTTAAGCCTATCACAAATAAGTCAACAGTGTCAGGCAAGACAACAAGTCGTCGAAGGACGTCCTATATAGCGAAAACAAAACGCCACCATATTCGCTAAAATTGGCCAGGTTCTCAGTATTCAATTCCCTTTCTTGCAGGCACGCCTCTGCCGTACGGATGTTTGATCTCTTTCATCTCAGTCACCAAATCTGCAAGCTGGATGATTTCTTTTGACGCACCTCTTCCAGTCAGCACAAGCTCTACGTGCTCGGGTTTAGATTTGATGAGTTGCATGACTCTGTCAAGTTCTATGAGTTGGAGGCTAAGTGCCACATTGATCTCGTCAAGGATGACCACGTCGTATTCAGCGCTTTCCAGAACCTTCTCAGCCAGCTGCAGGGCCTCCTGCGCCAGCTTAACGTCTTCTTTCTCAGGTGGCTTAGCCAACACGAACTTGCCTCTGCCGAAAGCCTTCAACGTTATGCCTTGAACCTTGTCCACGACGTACAGTTCACCGTAGTCAAATCCACCCTTTATGAACTGGATAATGTAGACTTTCAGCCCGCGTCCTGCTGCTCTCAGCGCGAGACCGAAGGCAGCGGAGGTTTTGCCCTTGCCGTCTCCCGTGTAGATCTGTACTAGCCCTTTCTCAAGCTTGGCCATTATTCAAGACCTTTTTCCTTTAGAAGCTCTTCTGCTGCAGAAAGCGGGTCTTTTTCTCTCTTCATGATTCTCTGCAGATACTCTTCAAGCATGCCTTTTTTCTTGAGGTTTTCAATGATCGAGCTGAGCACTTTCTCCTTGACGGCTTCGATGAGCTCAGCCTCAGCTTTGGCCTTAAGCAGTTTCATTGAATTCTCAGAATCCTTCAGAAAGCGCCTGTGCTCCTCAAGCTTGTCCACGAGCTCGGGAACGCCCTCTCCAGTTAACGCCACAGTCTTCAGTATCGTTGGCTTCCAGCCTTTCTCGCTGCCGCCAAGCTGCAGCATCGCCTGCAAGTCGGTCACTGTTCTGTCCGCGTCTTCGCGGTCGGCCTTGTTGACGACGAATACGTCGCCTATCTCCATGATTCCCGCCTTGATGGCCTGAATCTCGTCGCCCAAGCCAGGCGCGTGAACCACCACGACGGTCTGGGCCACGTTGATGATTTCCACCTCAGACTGGCCTGCACCGACCGTCTCAACGACTACGACGTCTTTGCCCGCGGCGTCTAAAATCCTGACAGCGTCTTTTGTGGCCTTGGCGATCCCGCCAGCGTAGTTGCGCGAAGCCATGCTGCGGATAAACACGCCATCGTCCGTGGTGAGTTCCTGCATGCGGATTCGGTCACCAAGAAAGGCGCCGCCTGTGAACGGGCTGGAAGGGTCCACAGCCACTACGCCCACGGTCTTGCCTCTCTTCCTGTACTCGCGTACGATCTTGTCTGCTAGGGTGCTTTTGCCTGCTCCTCCGGGTCCTGTCAGACCCACGATGTGCGCCCTTCCCGTGCTCGAGTAAATGGCGGCAATTAGCTTCTGCGACTTAGTTGGGTCGTTTTCTGCAAGGGTTATGGCTCTGGCTATGCTTCTGCGGTCACCAGAGAGCACGCCTTTTGCGAGTTCTTCAACACTTGGCAACAGTCCAACACATCTTACGCTCTACTTGCGATGTGGTCAAAAACATAATGGATGATTGTCTCCGTGGTTGTGCCTGGGCCGAAGATTTCTTTGATTCCCAGTTTCTTCATGTCTGGAACGTCTTCTTCTGGGATGATGCCTCCGGCGAACACCATTACGTCGCTTAGGTCCTTCTCCTTCAGCAGCCGCATGATCCGTGGGAACAGCGTTTTGTGGGCTCCTGAAAGGATGCTCAAGCCGATCACGTCCACGTCTTCCTGCAGCGCTGTTTCGGCAATCTGCTCAGGCGTCTGCCTTAGCCCTGTGTAGATGACCTCCATCCCAGCATCCCGCAATGCACGGGCCACGACTTTCGCTCCTCGATCGTGGCTGTCCAAACCCGGTTTAGCTATGAGCACTCTGATCTTTCTTTCACTCGGCATTTTGTCTCGCCTCACTATATGATGATTAGTTCCTTGTATTCGCCGTAGACCTGTCGGAGCACGTCGCTGATTTCGCCCAGCGTGGCGTAGGCCTTCACGGCGTCTATTATGACAGGCATCAGATTCTCGTCCTTGTCCGCTGCGTCGTGTAACCTGTCAAGCACTCCTTTGACTTTCCTGTTATCGCGTTCCCTTTTTAGCTTTTGCAGCCCAGCCAGCTGATCCCGCTCAACGTTCGGGTCGATGCGCAGAAGCTCGATAGGACACTCAGTCTCTTCAGTCTTGAAGTCGTTGACGCCCACGATGGTGCGCTTCTTCTCGTCGATCTCGCGCTGGTACTTGTAGGCGCTGTCTGCGATTTCCTTCTGGAAGAAGCCCTTCTCGATGGCGGCTATTGCTCCGCCCATGTCGTCCACTTTCTGAATGTACTCAACAGCCTTCTGCTCCATCTCGTTCGTCAATTCCTCAAGGAAAAACGAGCCGCCCGTAGCGTCCACCGTACTCGTCACGCCACTTTCGTGGGCAATGATCTGCTGCGTGCGCAGGGCCACGCGCACAGCGGCCTCGCCCGGAAGGCACAGTGCCTCATCAAACGAGTTCGTATGCAGCGACTGCGTGCCACCCAACACAGCAGCAAGCGCCTGAATCGTCGTGCGCACAATGTTGATGTGCGGCTGTTGCGCCGTCAACGTGCATCCCGACGTTTGAACATGCATGCGCATCCACATCGACCGCGGATCCTTTGCGTGGAAACGCTCCTTCATAATGCGCGCCCACAGTCTGCGTGCGGCGCGGAACTTGGCGATCTCCTCGAAAAAGTCGTTGTGGCTAGCGAAGAAGAACGAAAGACGATGTGCAAAATCGTCTACCTTCAGACCTCTTTCGAGCGTGGATTCAACGTAGCTTATGCCGTCATAAATCGTGAATGCCAGTTCCTGCACGGCGTTTGCGCCTGCTTCGCGGATATGGTAACCGCTGATACTCACAGGATTCCACCTAGACAAATGCTTCGCGCAGTACTCAATAACGTCAGTCGTCAGCTTGACGGAAGACTTCGGGGGGTAAATGCACAGCTTCTGAGCGAAAAACTCCTTCAAATTGTCGTTCTGCGTGGTTCCGCCAAGCTTCCCTCGTGGCACGCCCTGCTTGTCGCCCACCGCCACGTACATGCCCAGCAGAATCGGCGCAGGACCGTTAATCGTCATAGACGTCGTAACCTTGTCCAAAGAAATCCCATCAAACAAGACCTCCATGTCCCTCAACGAGGCAATGGCCACACCGCAAATGCCCACCTCACCCAAGGCCATAGCATGATCAGAATCATAACCCATAATCGTCGGATAGTCAAACGCCGTCGACAAACCATTCTCGCCCTCCTTAAGCAGATATTTGAAACGTTGATTCGTCTGTGCTGCCGTACCGAAACCAGAAAACATTCGCATAGTCCACAGACGCCCCCGATGCATTGTTGCATGCACACCACGCAAAAACGGGTACTCGCCAGGGAAGCCCATGTCTCGCATATAGTCCATGTCTGCAATGTCTTCAGGCGTGTAAACGCGCTTGATCGGGATACCTGAGTGATTGTGAAACTCTGGCTTCCTCTCTTTGCTCAACTTCAACCAGTTGGGAAGTGTGGTTTGCTCCCAGCGTTCGTGTTCGTGTTTTATTTTGTGAAGTTCTTTCTCATCGAACATCGCACCGTCTTGCCTCCTCAGTGACTTCAAGTGATTGGTTTTGACTATTTATTCTCATTGGGTCTGAAAAGCTGTTTTCTCGTCTTTCCGAATTCCTTGATGCCATTTACGTAGGCTTTGGCGATTCTCAACGTGGTTGAAAGAGCTTATTAAAAAGTAATGCTAAACAATGTGGAGAAACAGAAGTGGCTTGGCTCTTGAGTGAACAACCGCAAACAAGTTTCTGGAACTTGCCGTTCCTAGGCCTGACTGTTGCCCAGTGGCTTTGGATGGCTGTAATAGCAGCAGCCGCCCTTGCCCTTGAGAGGATATTAACGAGATACGTGCGGAAGCTTGCCAAGAAGACTCGTCTGAAGCCTCAAGTGACAAACGGCATGGTGCTGGCATCGCGTATTCTAATACTTCTTTTCGCACTGGCCTCGCTGACAAGGATTGGTGGAGTGTCAACTGACTGGTTCTTTGCATTTTCCGCGCTTGGTGGTGCCGCAGTGGGTTTTGCATCACAGCAGACTGTCGGCAACTTTATTGCTGGTTTGTATTTGCTTGCAGCAAGACCTTTCAAGGTAGGCGATCTCGTGCGCATAGGCACGATAGAAGGCATCGTTCAGGAAGTAACCATAAACTACACGAAGGTTCTGACTATAGGCAACAACTCTATCTCAATATTCAACCTCAGCATCCTGCAAAGGGATATAACCAACTTTCTCTACGAAGGCGATGGCTCCGAGGAACTCTACTGCTACACGTTCGAAGTGGCCCTTGACCACGGTGTATCGGCGACGAAAACCGAGCAAATCCTGAACGAAATCTTCGAAGAGCACGCCAGCAAACTCCCCAAGAAGCCCAGCTACATGATTCTCAGATCAGGCGGCTTTGAGAGAGTGTACATGATATACGTTTACGTGAAGCATCCTGAGGAGGTTTTCACACTGAGGCCGCAGATCGCCGAGGAACTTTTCAAGCGTTGGGACAGGGCAAGAGGAAAGGCCACAAGCTAAAGCCGCTACGCATTGTACTGCAGCTTCGAGGCTGAAGCCGAGAAACCCCACCCATAACCCAACATCAGAACTACGTCGCCGTCTGAAAGCCTATTTCCTGAGACTATTCTGTCAAGAATGAACGGCAAGCTTGCACCCGCCAAATTGCCGCAATCTCTCAGCACCTCGTGCGACTCTTTAAGCTTCTCGCGGTCAATTTCGTTTCGCTCAGCCAGTGCGTTTAGTATCTTCTCGCTACCTGTGTGGACGGCCCACTTCTTAGTCGCCTTCATGGTTTTTTCGGCGTTCTTGCCGAGGAGTCTTTCGAGGGCGAGTGCGGTGTATTTGGCGCCGAGGTTCGGGATCTCCTTGTCTAGGTGTGAGTAGAAGCCGAACTTGAAAGGTTCGTTGAGGGCTGAGAGCCTCGAGTAGCCTGCCATGTAGTCTTTCTCGCCCACGTTCGTGACTTCAGCAACCTCGCCGAACGTGAGGCCATTGTCGCCATTCGTGGCTACGGCGGCGGCCACGCCGTCGCCGAAGAGGAAGAACTGCATAGTGGCCACCCACTTTCTAAGCTCATACTCCCTCCTCGCCCTGTCGGCTATCGCGTTGATCTTGCCTATTTCCATCACGTCTTTCAGGCCACGTACCTGATTCTGGAACCAGTAGGAGCTTACTCCTGAAATGCAGACAAGTGCAGTGTCGTCTAGGTTGGCGGCAAGATGGTTTCTAGTCAGCTCCAAGGCCTTCGGGAAGGCAATGCTGGCTATCCCCTGAACGTTAACCAGCTTCGTATAAGGGCTAAGGCCCAGCGTTGGCACAAGAAGCTGGCTTAGTCCAGGGCTTAGGAACGGGTTGACATCGTAAGCTGAGATGAGGCAACCGACCTTCGCTGTCGCAAGACCAGCCTTCTTCAAAGCTGTGCCGCAGGCTTCGCGGCAGAGGTCGGTCAGGCTTTTCTCGCTCAGCAGACCCTCTGCTTCCGGATGACCTATAAGGTAGCGTTTCGAAACTCCCAAGTTGAGGACGTTCTGCTTCACGCCCTCGGGGAGACTGCATGGAAAGATTCCCATAAGCCTCTCTGTTGAGAACTCGTTCTCGGGCAAAGCGGTTGCCAATTGCTGGATTTGCATACCTGATTAGGTGAAAGCATATGTTATAAAAGGATTCTCAGCGAGGTCTAGGCGTGCGGTGCGCAGTAGAAACCGAGGAAAAGGTTAGAGTCAGGTCAGACCGTGCGTTTGAGTCCGTTTTCTCTATGGGCGCAATATGTGGCTATCTCCGCAAAAACCTTATAGCTGTTCCAATTCACTGATTACATCTTTTAAATGAGGTGGAAGATTGGGAAAGAAAGTCGGAATAGTCGCAGGAAGCATATCGCGGTTCGACAATCCGAGACATACTTTGCAGGAAGAGATGTGTGCCGAAGCAGTCAAAATGATATTGGACGACGTGCCTGACCTTGAGCTTGGAGATTTCATAAAGAAAGGCTACGCGTGCTGCTACTCGTATTTCAGCGACATACTTGAGCAGCAACAGTGCATGCACTGGATTATCCACGACTACTTGGGCTTGAGCGCGGTGCCTGCCTACCGTGTTGAGTCAGGCGGAGCCACGCCGATTGACGCGGTCATAAACGCTGCGCTTTGGGTTCGCTCGGGCATGTTTCCCGCCGTCCTCGTGGTCGGATGGGAGAAGATGAACGAGCTGCCCATCCAAAAGGTCAACGAGGCTATTGCCATCGCAGGCGACACGGACTGGGACTTCGTATCAGGCTTCACGTACAATGCTTTCTATGCTACGATGGAAGCTCGAAGGATGCATGTTTACGGAGACACCGAAGAAGACTTGGCAGAAGTTTCTGTCTTGAATCACAATAACTCGCTTGAAAATCCCTACGCACAATGGCCAGCGCAACATGGGTTCGGCAAGATAACGGTTGAAGACGTGTACAAGAGCCGTTTGATTTCGTGGCCTTACAGGCAGTATGAATGTGCCATGACGAGCGAAGGCGCCTCTGCCCTGCTGCTGGCAAACGAGGAACTGACCCAGAAACTCGCTGACAATCCCATCTGGATCACTGGCGTAGGCTTCGGAACGGACACTATGAGGGCTGGAGACCGTCCTGACAACCCCGCATGGAAGGGCCTTTACCCTGAGGACGAGAAGATATGGCCGAAGAACGTACCGAAACCGATGTCACCCTACCCAGACCTATGCAACTTTGGCTCATTGCGTGTTTCGGCAAGAATGGCCTACAAGGACGCTGGCATCAAGGACCCGCGGAAGGAAATCAGCTTCGTGGAGATCTTCGACCCGTACGCAGGCGTCGTCTTGTCTGCGCTTGAAGACTTTGACCTATGCAAGCGAGGCGAGGGCAAAAACCTGCTCAGGGATGGTGTGATCTCGCGTGAAGGAGAGCTTCCATGCCAGTTGAGCGGCGCATTGACAGCGCAAGGGCATGCAGTAGGCTCAACATCAATCGCACAAGTCGTCGACAGCTACTGGCAGCTAAGCAACCAGGTCGGAAAGAAGTGGGGCGCACCGGGCAGACAACTGAGCAAGCCGAAGAAAGCGTTCATACATGGCCACGGCGGAACCGGATGTCAAGCAGGCGCCGTAGTCTTGGAGGTGTAAGAAGCATGAAGCAACCTGGACCAGAGAAAATCATCAAAGAGAAAAAGATTGACGAGAAGTGGTGGAAGGACTGGGAGCGCAAGGGCGGCTGGACTCCTGAGGGCTGGAAGATAATCGAGATGAACGACGGCCCAACGCTGAACAGCCTGAAGCCTGAGAAGTTCCTCGTCGTTCACAGGCCACACGGTAGCGTGTTCCATCACAGCTACGGCAAGGTCTCACAGTTCTTCATGGGTTTGCTTGAAGGCAAACTGTACGGCACGAAATGCCCCAAGTGCGGACTCGTATACTGTCCTCCGCGTGCGCACTGCTTTAACCCCAAGTGCAGGCTGGCTGAAACCAAGTGGGTGGAGCTTCCCAAGAAGGGCGAGGTTCACTCCTACACGATAATGGTTATCGCGTGGCCTTCAATGGCGCACCTACAGCCGCTTGTAGGCGCAATGGTACGCATAGACGGCACTAACACATGCTTGCCCATGACCATGAGAGACATCGACCCAGAAAAAGTCAACATAGGCCTCAAAGTCAACATCAACGTCAGCAAACAGCCAAAAGGCGACCTACTCGACGTATGCGCAACCCCAGCAGAAGAACCAGTGCCGCCAAGAAGAACACCTGAAGAGCTGAAACGCTTCAGAGAAGACATGGAAAGGACACGCGCTTGGGTCAAAAAGACCTACGGCAAAGCAGTCACCTAATCGGCTTAACACAACCCACACCCTCTTTTTTGACGTTTCCTCATATCTTGCTAGATCAAAAGAACGTTCGAGCTTGGCCGAAGAGACTTAAATACTTCTTCAAACACATCTCAATTTTCTGCACCGATATGTCAAAAACAAGGGGACACTAACCTTGAAGGGAAAGCCGCTCGTTTCGATTGTCTCGGCAGGATTGTCGAAGTTCGGTAAGCTTGATGGCTTGTATGCTCGTGAAATCTTTGCTCAGGCTGCCAAGGAGGCTTATGATCGCTGTCCAAGGCTTGAGCCGAAGAAGGACATTAAGGCCCTGTTCGTGGGTCACATGGGCGAGTCCTATGAGCATCAGGGTCACACAGGGGCCACGTTGGCTGATTGGGCTGGCTTGTTGCATGTGCCTGCCACGCGAACTGAGGCGGCGTGCGCCTCTTCTGGTGCGGCTTTACGGGCGGGGGTTCAGGCGGTGCTTTCTGGCCTGTGCGATGTTGTGATGGTGGGCGGGGTTGAGAAGATGACGCACCGGAGCACGGCTGAGGTGACTGAGTATCTTGCGATGGCTTCTGATTTTCCGTTTGAACAGTGGAACGGCATAACGTTTCCAGGGCTTTTCGCACTGATGGCCACGAGGCACATGCATGATTATGGCACGACTGAGAAGGACTTGGCGATGATAGCCGTGAAGAACCATTACCACGGCAGCATGAACCCGAAGGCGCAGATGCAGAAGGAGATAACGCTCGAAAACGCCCTAGGCTCAAAGGTTGTAGCGTGGCCGCTCAAACTGTACGACTGCTCGCTGATCACGGACGGCGCAAGCTGCCTCATACTCACCAAACCCGAATTGGCCAAGAAATACACGGACAACCCTGTGCATATTATCGGAAGCGGACAGGCAAGCGACACAATAGGCTTATACCAGCGGAAAAGCTTCACGTCGCTGGCCGCCGCCAAAATCGCCTCAAAACAGGCCTACGAAATGGCAGACGCAAAGCCCAGCGATATCGACCTTGCCGAGGTTCACGACTGCTTCACAATTGCCGAACTGATCGCTTACGAGGATTTGGGTTTCTGCAAGCCTGGCGAAGCTAGGGAACTCGTCGAGGCAGGCGAAACGAAGCTGGGCGGAAGAATCCCCGTGAACACGAGCGGCGGCCTCAAGTCGAAAGGCCACCCAGTCGGCGCGACAGGCACGGCGCAAGCCTACGAGATGTACCTGCAGCTCACAGGCCAAGCCGACAAGCGGCAGGTCAAAGACGCCGAAATAGGCTTAACGCACAATCTGGGCGGTTCTGGCGCGACTGCGGTCGTGCACATCTACAGAAGGTCCTAAACATGACTGAACAACCACCATTCACGATAGAACAGTTCTGCAAACACGCAAGCCAAGGAAAAATGCTTGGCGGTAAGTGCAGGAAATGCGGAAGAATCCAGTTCCCGCCAAGGCCGCTGTGCGACAACTGCCTCTCAAAAGACTTCGAATGGGTGGAAATCCCGTCGAAAGGAAAGCTTCTAACGTACACGATCATCTACGTGGCTCCCGCGCAGTTTCAGCAGATGGCGCCCTACGCCGTAGGCATAGTCGAACTGGAAAAGGGCCTCAGACTGCCCGGCATGATAAAAGACGCGGCACTTGACAGGATAAAAATCGACATGCCGCTGACGCTAGAGTTTGAAGCCTGCCAGCCAACCACGCAATGGCCACAATGGCCACGATACCACTTCAAGCCGGTTTAGAGCTTTCCTTCCTGCTCCGTTCTTTCTTTGTTGCCGTGTTTACGTCCTGTATCAGCGTGGGCAGGTCTGCCGTATTTGTTATTATGTAGTTTGCTCCGCTGCCTACCAGCTCCTGTTGCAGTGAGGCTCCATTGGGCAGGCCGACGGCTAAGACGCCCAGTTCCTGTGCGCAGCGCATGTCAGTGATTCCGTCTCCCACAAGGACAGCCTCTCTGGGCTTGACTTTCAACGCTTTCAGAGCAGCTTGAAGGTGTTCCGCGTTAGGTTTGACGTTCTTCACCTTGTCTCTTGGTGTGACTGCGTCGAAGTATTCTTTGATTCTGAAGCGTTCGAGTATGTGTTCGGTGGATTTGTGGCTGTTAATGGTGCATAGGCCAATCTTCAGCTTCATCTTCCTCAGTGCCTTCAGCATTTCCAAGACACCTGGAAGCAGCCTCGTGCTCTTCGCTGCCTCAAATTCGTGCTTTTCCGCGATTGCCAAGGCTTTCTCACGGACTTTTTTGAACGTGCCCTCGGATTTGCCGCTGTTCTTCAGAAATATCTCGGCTTTCCTGAGCATTTCAAATATGCTTTCGTTCACGGACAGTACTGAAGGCGGGATTCCTTCGGTTATTAGGGAGCTTCTGACCTCAACCCTGACGTTTCGATAGTCCAAGTTGAACGCCGCTATCGTGCCGTCAAGATCAAAGATCACCGCTTTGATTGTCATGTCCTTTCGTCCTCGTGTTGGCTTGAAGCCTAAACTCGCTTCACCAGTGAAATATGCTTTGTGGTGAACCACGCTTGGGCGGTTCGACAACTTTATGCGCGCAGGTTTGTTGAGATTTGCTCTGTGAGGCGTATTTGATGGTTGTCATTCGCTGCAGACGTCTGGTTCTCCGCGAACTGAAGGAGGCTGACGTTGATGCCGTGAACGAATTCTCCTCTGATCCAGAAGTTGTCCGCTTCATGGACTGAGGGCCTAACAGCCGAGAAGATGATTTGGCCTTCATTCGGCGGGCAATAGCCTCACGCAGGCAACGGCCACGCGCTGATTTCGCGATAGCCATCGTGCTCGATAAGGAAAACCGTCTGATCGGTGGCGTCGCCATACGCGTTTCAAACTCGAAGAACAAGGAGGGCTGGATCGGCTACTGTCTGAAACGCAGTTTCTGGAACAAAGGCTACGCCACTGAAGCAACGCGGGCGTTGCTCAAGTTTGGGTTTGAGCATCTGCGTCTTCATCGGGTTTTTGCGACCTGCGACTCTGCTAACGTCGCTTCGGCTCGCGTTCTGGAAAAGGCAGGCATGAAACGCGAAGGGCATCTTCGAGAGTTCAAATGCGTAAAGGGCCAGTGGAAGGACTCGCTTATCTACGCCATGCTTGAACAGGAATGGAACAGCGAGAGTCGCAGAAAAGCAAACTGAATATGTCACCGTATGCATAGCATAATGCAGATGCGCTATGAGCCTTGATGAATTCAGGAAGGAGAAACTGTGGCTCGTACTCGTGGACGTAGTGCATGCCCTCGTCCTGTACCCAAGCCACAAGGCCTACATTAGAGACGTGATCCTGCCTGAAAAACCCGAAATCACCGCCTCCGAACTGGCTGCAAGGCTCAACATGGCTCTAGGCGAGGCTATCGTAATCCTTTATGAACTAACGTCGGAAAGAGCATCGAAGCCTTGAGGGCTACGGTGTTTTTCGTCTTTGAAGTGCCTTGTTCAACCTGAGATCCTGTTTGTACTTCGATCTGCACGGAGTTCCTTCGGCCCTGAATATCTGAGGCTCTTTGAGAGTCGCGATGATGGACCACAATGTGCTGAGCTTGATCTTCTTCTGGTGCGAGCACACATAGCCGCTGTGGTTTGACAGGATCTTCTGCGCGTATTGTGCGTCGATCTTGCCTTTGCGTTCTTTGAGCATGCCCGTGATGGTTTCGTATCGAGGAATCGTATCCCAGTTGGATTTCTCTCTGTGCGTCAAGTCCTCCATGTCCTGCATTTCGGGAAGCACGAAGTGGTTTGTGCACACGATGAAGCCTTCGTCTTTTTCAGACTTGCGGACTCTTGTTCTGTCTGGCGATGCTTCGACGACTGCCACGTTGCCTTCTCTGTCGGCGACAAGGAAGTTGTCTGCCGAGCAAATGTGGGCGTCTGATAGAAGCCCTACGGCTTCTTCGGTTGTGGCGCACTTGTCTAAGGCTGCGCGCACTAGGAGGCAGAAGCTGAGGCCTGGCTTTATCGTCTTCTCTGACACGCCTGTCATGGCTATGGCTAGGCCTTTTTCGTTGACGCCGTCTTCGCGTCCGATGAATACGTCACTGTGGCCAAGGCTCCAGTAGGCCTTCATCGGGCAGGTCAAGTAGCTTTCGGTGTACTTCTTGAAGCTGTCGTAGAAGTCGTAGTTGCGTCCGAAAATGACGTCGGAGCCTGTGAGCGCGGCGAAGGCGCTGCACTGCGGTTTGACCTTGAAGGCGCCTATGCCGAACATGAACGATGAAGCCTGCTCGTAGGAGGCGTGAACAGCCTCAGAGAAGCCCTCGATCTCCTCTAGGATTTCTGGGAAGACGCGTTTGACCTCTTTTTCGCCTTTTCTTCCGAATTCAAGCTTTTCGGGCGTCTGTTTGTCCAGCCTGAATCCGTGCTTGTAGAGAATCGTGCCATAGTTGAGGCCCATCTCGTGGTACGTGCCTCTGACGACTGGCCTGTACATGAAGCATCTCCTATGCGTACGCATATGGGGTCTAGGAGAGATAATGGTTTCCGAAGCCTCCGGTGAAATTAGTTTCCGTGGGGTGATTTCTTTTGCTGGGGGGTAAGTTTATTTGCTGAAAGGTAAAACACTCACAGTCCAGAGGCGTTGCGATGGACGGTTACGAGAAGACGGAGAGGCTTTTGAAGGCGCTGGCCGACAGGTCGCGTCTGCAGATTCTGGATTGCATCCAGAAGGGAGTCGCCAATCCAGGCGACATCGCGAAGAAGCTGGACAGACACCGATCCACTATCGAAAAGCACTTGCGTGTGCTTCTAAAAGCAGAGATCGTCGAGAAGGTGCCTTCGCTCACCGAACGTGGCCAGCTTGCGATCCGCTACAAAATACGAGACAATGCAGCCGCCCTTTTGGCGAAGGTTCAGGATGTCTGCGACAGGTTCTAGATGATCTGCACGCTCGAGGCTTTGAACGCGAGGAACACGTCAGCGTTCAGGTTCAGTTCCATCTCACTGAAGGATCGTTTGGTTATCTGAACCGTAATAGGCTTTCCAACATCAACCTTGAGCCTGACCACTGAATCGGAGTCAAGGATTTCGATGATTTTACCTTTGAAGGTGTTTCTGGCGCTGGAGGCGAATCGGCTTTTGGACAGTATTATGTCTTCTGGGCTGATGAAGGCTGAGACTTTGCCGCTGTGCTGGCCTGTTGCCTCAAACTGTACGCCGTTTCCAACGTTGACGAGCGTGGTTCCGCCTTCCGTGGTTTCTGCGGAGCCTGCGAAAATGTTGTCTACAGCCGCGAAGCTTGCTAGTGTCTTGGAAAGCCTGTTGAAGACCTCTGCTGCCTTCCCAGTTTCTGTTATCTTTCCGTTTTCCACTAGCGCTATGCGCGTGGGCAGTTTTCTTGCCTGAAGCATGTTGTGCGTGGCCATTACTACCGTGGTTTTGAGTTCGCGGTTTGCAGTAGCGATTGCTTCCTCGACGATTGAGGCGTTTTTCGGGTCGAGGTTGGCAGTTGGCTCATCGAGCAGGAGCAACGGCGTGTTCAAGGCCAGCGCTCTTGCGAGCGCCACTCTCTGCTGTTCGCCACCCGAAAGCTTTTTCGCGTGCCTTTTCTCGAAGCCTTCAAGCCCCACGAGCCTCAGTGCTTTCTGCACTTCCGCGTCGATCTTTTCCTTCTGCGTTTTCCTTGTTCTCAGGCCGTAGGCAACGTTGCTGTGGACTGTGGAGTTGAAGAGCACGGTTTTCTGGAAGACCATTGTGCTTTCCATTCGCATCTGCTCAATGTTCGCGCTTGTCACTTTAGTGCCTTGGGAGTAGACTTCGCCTTTCGTAGGTTGCTGGATGAAGGCTAGTATTCTTAGTAGCGTGGTCTTACCGGAACCGTTGGGTCCAAGCAGGCCTAGCATCTCTCCGGAGTCCACTTGCAGGCTCACGTTGTCCAGGGCAGTCAGTGTGCCGTAGGTTTTGGTGACGTTTCTGAGTTCGGCGATGGCGTTCATTTTCTTCTCCTTTGGATGGCGTTTACTGTTATGGTTATGCTGAAGACTATGGTGAGCAGTATTATGGCGAGGGCTATTGCGAGTTCGAGGTTGTGTCTTTGTGTTTCGGTTGAGATTGCGGTGGTGAGTACTTCGGTGAGGCCGGCGATGTTGCCGCCTACCATTTGAGCTACGCCGAGTTCGGCTACGGCGCGGTTGAAGCTTGCTATTCCTGCGAGGAGGATTCCGCCTGTGGCTTCTTTCAGCATGGTCAGTGAGGTTTGTGAATCTGAGGCGCCTAGGGTTTTGGCTTGGTTCGCTATTTCGGGGTCAACGGCTTCTATGGCCGTCGTGGCGAGGCTGACGACTATGGGCGTTACCAGGATGGCTTCGCCGATGATTATGCCTGTAGGCGTGTAGAGCAGCCCAAGGAAGCCCAGAGGTGCTGATCTTGAGAATGCCAAGAACAGGATCAAACCTAAGCCCACAGTTGGAACGCCTAGCAATGTGTTGAAGATTCCTCTCACTAGGAATCTGCCGCGAAAGGCCTTCGTTCCCAGCAGCATTGCTATCGGCAGTCCCCAAAGGGTGGCGATCAACGTGGCAGCGCCTGAAACGTATAGCGAACGCAACGTAACCTCCACTAGTCTTGGGTCGCCGGAAAAAATGAGTTGGAATGCCTTGGCTAGGCCATCCAGCATCTCGTTCAAGTCGCTTCCCTTTTCTTCTATGGTTCCGTTTTCCTAGTTATAAAGCTCTGGATGGCGCGAGTCTCTGTATTGGGTTGGGCATTCCGTCTTTGGGGTGCCGATGAAGGCGTAGTTTCTGATCCATTGGGCTATTTGTTCGGTGGAGTTCTGTGTTATTAGCTGGGCTGCTGCGCGGAATAGGCGTCCGCTTTGTCCGTAGTCGGTTTGGCCGAAGTTCTGTATGAGCTGTTGGCCTTCGTCGGATATGAGGAACTTGATGAGGGTTATCGTGTCGTTGAAGTTTATGTGTTTGTGGCGTGTCTGGTTTACGGCTATGACGCTGTAGACGTTGAGCAGTTCGTATTTTTCGCCGATGAAGGACGTCAAGGCTATGGCGTGGTCTTTCTCGTAGTATTTGAGGTATGTGCCTATGTCTGAGAGCGTGTAGGCTGAGAACTCGTTGGCCTTCATCAGCGTTTCGCCCATCATTCCGCCTGCGTTCGCATACCAAGACTCCGCAGACACGGTCGTGTAGTTGAGCTTAGCTGACTTCCAAAGGCTCTGCTCCTTGTTATGCGTGCCGGAGTTGTCGCCTCTCGAAACCCAGACCTTGCCCGTTTGGCTTCTACCATACTCCGCTATCTTTTCCAACGCCTCTGTCGCGTTTAGTCCGTTGATCCCTGCGGGATCGTTCTGTGGTCCCACAATGGTGAAGAAGTTGTAGGCGATGATTTTTCGGGATACACCGAAGCCCTGTTGTAGGAAGGTCAGTTCTTGCGAGGGTGAGTGAACCAGTACTGCGTCTACGTCGCCGTTTCTGGCTTGTTCTATTGCCACGCCTGTGCCTGCTGCTGTAAACTGGAGGTCCACGGGGTATTTTGCCTCAAAGGCTTTTTCAATCTCGCCTAGCAGGCCGGTTTCATAAAGGCTTGAAGTTGTCGAAACCAATAGTCTCCTTCTTGTGAAATACTGCAGGTAGATCAGTGTTCCAGAGACTATCAACAGCGTTGTTATGGCTGCGATTATGAACAGTTTTGTCCATGTTTTCATGTTTTTCACCGTTATGTTTGCCTGTTCATATCGGTTCTAAGCTTATAAGAATTACGCCACAATAATAGCAAAACGAAATGCCCACCAAAACCAAACACAAGCTCTCCTGCAAAGTGTGGATAGAGCACAAAGGAAAACCGCTCCTCGGCAAAGGCGGAGCCGCCATACTGGAGCAAATCAAAGACCATAAGTCAATCTCAAAGGCAGCAGCAAACCTAGGAATGTCCTATCGGTACGCCTGGAACTACTTGCAGAAAATCGAAAAAGCCATGGGCGAGCCCGCAGTCGAGGCTTACAGGGGCGGCAAGTGCGGCGGTGGTGGCGCGGGGCTGACTGAGTTGGGCGAGAGCTTGCTGGTTGAGTATAGGCGTGTGGAGTGTTATTTGGGTGAGGTTTTGGCGGACGTTGATTATTGGGAGGCCGTTGGTTTGAAGATCAGTGCGAGAAACCGTTTGAAAGGTAAGGTTGTGGCTGTTGAGAAGGAGGCTGTTACGGCGAAGGTGAAGGTTCAGATAGCCGTCCCTGTGGTGGTTACGGCGTTGATTTCTCGTGAGGCTGTTGAGGATTTGGATGTGAGGGTTGGCGACGAGGTTGAGGCTGTTGTTAAGGCCACTGAGGTTATGATCGCGAAATAGGCCTTTGCCGCCGTTTCGGCTCTGAACCTGCGCATACGTATATAAGCAACAGCGTGCACTATTTGCGTGTATCACGATCACAAAGTGTAACGGAGTAGTGACAAAGGAAGGGGTTCGTCCTGATTTTGTCGTCTTTCCATCACTAGTGTAAACTGCGAACGGAGGTGAAAAGCATGCAAGTATTAGAGAAGGCAAATCGCAGCTCACGTTCATGTTGCTCACAGTCTGAGCGAGGGCGCTCAGCGAAAGCTGACTACACTTCTGAGCTCAGAAGTTGGGTGCAGCATGCCATTATGGAAGCTGAGAAGAACAAAGACTACGCGAGAAAGGATCAGCTCCTTGATCTTTTGAACGATCTGTAGAATTCTACGTGCTGATCCCGAAGAATGCGCGAAAGGGATGCTTGTTGTCCCTTCTCGGGCCATCTTTTCTGTTGTTTATTGCCTTCTTATTCTATGACGTATCTGAAGGCTACGTGTTCGCCTGCTGTTGGGCTTTTCCTGATTATCCGCAAAACGTCTCCGGGCTGGGCGCCGATGGCTTTTGCGGCTGGGTCTGAGCTGCTGATCTGAGGCAGCTGGTAGGGGTTGATGCGGTACTGTTCCAGGAGTTGCTTCCTTTCTTCTTCTTTCAGGATTTCGTGTTTTGGAACGAGTTTGTGCTGGAACAGGTCGAAGGCCGGGAAGGTCTTGGGCAGAAGCTCTATGCGCTTCTTCTTCGCGCCCTGCTTGACAGCATGCGTGTATCGTCCGTCGGTTACGATTATGCCTCGTTCTAGGCCTGTGTCTTTCATGGCTTTCTGCAGGCGGGCGATGGAAGCTACGCCGACGGTGGACTCGCCTGGAACGCACCACACGAGCGCTTTCTCTTTTTCCTTCGGCATGTCGATAATGTAGCTGACTGCGTCTTCGTGCTTCTGTTTCTTGACAAGCTTGTAGCCTCGGAGCTTGATGAGGACTTCGGCTTTGCGCTCTTCTAAACTGACCTCTTTCTTGCTCAAACCAGCAAACCCCAACTAAACATAGAACAGTCAACACCTAAATGAAGCATTAACCCTTAAACCTTACGCTCGAAAATTTCTTCAACCCCCCTATATATACATTGAACTACAGGTACCATCGTCGCTTGAGCTTCGCAGTGAAGCAAGAGTATAGATAGGATTGTCTATGATTCGGTTAGGTTGAAATGTGATTGGCAGGAGGCCGAGTAACTAGTCAAGCTCGGAGCTAAGGTATTCTCGCACTAGCTGAAACTAAGCCCAATCGCACAAGCTCGTAAGCGGCGCCTGCCATAGACATTTGGCTTTCGCCAGACTCCCACCGATCCGAGCAAGGCCGTTTACCAAGTTCCTGTTGCGGATTACGAATGGTTACTCTTGACCTCGTTTGGAAAGCCCTCCTAGAACCAGCTTATCGCCAAAAGCCAAATATCAAAGAATCAGTCTATTGCCAACTGCAAGTAAAAATCATGGTTGGAGTGGGATGCGCGCGCGACATCGTCAGAGCCGCAGCAGCCTACTGCACAAGAGGCGACAGCAAATTCAATCCGAAATATTTCCCAGGCGCAGACCTAGACCCGAGCGATCTTTGCCACATAGGCTTGTTCGACCTAGTCGTCATTTCAGGCAAGTTCGCCAAAACGTTCGGAATGCCGTCGGACAGTGTTCATGGCTGGATGATACCGCCGCCGATGCCGCCAGGCACTCTGATCACCTTGCCACAGTATAACCACGACTTCAAAGAGCTCAGCAAGTCCCAAGGCTTCCAATACACGTTCGCTGCTGGAGTAGTCACCGTCACGATGGGCAATCCAGCTGACTACCTCGTAGGAGAATACCACACATCCACAAACATGGTCGAAAGATTCGTCATAACCATCGATCCATAAGCATTCAAGAAAAACCGCAAACCCTCATTTTTCTGTTGTTGAGCGGTTCCGACGGATGCGTCCTTGAAGCTTTCAGACGCGAAGTACCACAGTGCTGACGTATTGCTTCAGTGCCTTGGCAATATTGGAAATGGCTTCTGGCGAGTGGGGTTTAAGCTTAGTGAAGCTTCGGTCCAGCGTGTCGTCTGGAACAAACTGCTGTAGCACGAGGGTTTCTGCTCCTTTGACAAGCTCGCCGAGGCCTGCAACGTCCTCAATATCCACAAGGCTTGGCACGGCTGTTGTTCTGAACTCGTATGCCACCTTCCCCGTCTTCAGCATCTCAATGGACCTCAACAGCCCGCTCGTGTCCTTTGCGCCCAGCCGCTCATAGCCCACAAGTGACGTCTTCACATCCAGCGCCACGAAATCCAAGTAGGGCAAACATTCCTCCAAGGCCTGCGGTTCAATGCCGTTAGTGTCAAGCTTGACGGCGAATCCCTTCTCCTTGAGCTTCTTCAGGAACCTCGGAATCTCTTTGTGAATGGTTGGCTCGCCGCCTGTTATCACGACTGAGTCGATGAACCTTTTGCGGCTTTCAAGAATGCTCAACGCTGTTTCTTCGTTGAGGAATGGGGGTTTCGGGTCGATGACTATTCTCCAGTTGTGGCAGAATGGGCAGCGCAGGTTGCAGCCTGGCGTGAAGAGCACCGAGGCTGTTCTGTTCGGAAAGTCCACAAGACTTGTCTTTTGAAGGCCACAGAACTTCATGCTCTTCTCTCTCAGGCAGGTATCGGCGCGGCGTGAATGACGGCTGACTTGTCGAAGGTTCGGCGCACCGCAAACTCGGCCTGCTTGCCGTCGTTCCACTGATCCACGGGTCTCAGGTAACCGACCACGCGTGAATAGACCTCGCATTTCGCTCCACACGTCGGGCACTGTTTATGCTCGCCGCTTACGTAGCCGTGTGTCGAGCATATGCTGAAGGTCGGGGTCAGCGTGAAGTATGGCAGGTGCGAGTTCAAGGCCACTTTCTTGACGAGGTCCACTGCGGCCTTCCACGAGTGGAGCCTTTCGCCGAGAAAGATGTGGAACACGGTTCCGCCCGTGTACAGCGTCTGCAGCTTGTCCTGATGCTCCAGAGCCTCGAACAAATCGCCCTCGTAGTCCACGGGCAGCTGTGAAGAGTTCGTGTAGAACGGTTCAGCTCCCTGCTTCAGGTGCTGCTCATTGGCGGCGACGATGTCTGGGTATTTGCGTTTGTCTATGCGTGCGAGCCTGTAGCTTGTGCCCTCGGCTGGCGTGGCTTCAAGGTTGTAGATGCTGCCGGTTTGCTCTTGGAAGTCTGAAAGCTTTTCGCGCATGAACGTGAGCACTCTCATCGCGAAGTCCAAGCCGTCGAGCGTGGCGATGTTGCCGCCCAGCAGGTTCATTATCGCCTCGTTCAAGCCCACGAGGCCTATGGTTGAGAAGTGGTTCTTCCAATACTTCTGCTCCTTATCCTTCACGTTGCGGAGATACCGCCTCGAATAAGGGTACAAGCCGCTTTCAGTGAACGCCTCAAGAACCTTCCGCTTTATCTCCAAACTATCCTTGGCGACCTCCATCGTGTCCTCAAGCCGCTCGAAGAACTCATCCTCATCCTTTGACAGGTACCCGATTCTGGGCATGTTCAGAGTGACCACGCCTATCGACCCCGTCAGCGGGTTGGCGCCGAAAAAGCCTCCGCCGCGCTTGCGAAGCTCTCGGTTGTCTATTCTGAGCCTGCAGCACATGCTCCGCACGTCCTCAGGCTTCATGTCGCTGTTGATGAAGTTCGAGAAGTAGGGCACGCCGTACTTGGCGGTCATCTCGAAAACCTTTTCGGCGATCGGCGAGTCCCAGCCGAAGTCCTTCGTAATATTATACGTGGGAATCGGGAAGGTGAACACTCGTCCTTTCGAGTCGCCTTGGCTCATGACCTCAGCGAAGGCCGCGTTGAACACGTCCAGCTCAGGCTGGATGTCGCCGTAAGTAGTGTCCGCCAGCTTTCCGCCCACGATGGCTGCCTCGTTCTTCATGAAGTCAGGCACCGTCAAATCCAACGTAACGTTCGTGAACGGCGTCTGGAAGCCCACTCGCGTGGGGACGTTCATGTTGAAGAAGAACTCTTGGATCGCCTGCTCGACTTCCTTGTAGCTGAGGCCGTCGCTGCGTATGAACGGAGCCAGCAAAGTGTCAAAGTTGCTGAAAGCCTGCGCGCCCGCCGCTTCGCCTTGAAGCGTGTAGAAAAAGTTAACCGCCTGACCCAAAGCCGTTCTGAACCGTTTCGCAGGCTTGCTTTCAATCTTCCCCGGAACGCCTCCGAACCCAGAATACAGCAGGTCTCTCAAATCCCACCCGACGCAGTAGGCGCCCAGCACGCCTAGGTCGTGGATGTGTACGTCGCCTGAAAAATGCGCATTGGCAATGTTCGGCGGATAGATCCGCGTGATCCAGTACTTGGCTATGACCGTGGACGAAAGGTAATTGTTCAGGCCCTGTAGCGAGTAGCTCATGTTAGAATTCTCACGTACACGCCAGTCCTCGATCTCGAGGTACTGGTCCACCATGTCGGCGTCGCTCAGCAGCGCCGCAAGCTCACGCTGGTCCTGATGCTGCTTCCTATAAATGATGTAGGCCTTCGCGGTTCTCGCGTGCCCGTTCTCAATGAGCATCTTCTCAACTAAATCCTGAATCTCCTCGACCGTGGGACAGCCGTCCTCGCCGAAGCGAGTTTTCAGCTCGGCTACAACTTGGTCGCTGATTTTCCTGGCCTGTTCGCGGTCTTTTCCGCCCACGGACTTCGCGGCCTTCCACACCGCGTTCGCTATACGTTCCTGATCAAAGGATTCTAACTTACCGTCACGTTTTCTAACATACTTCATGTTTTAACCTCATTCAATGCTTTCTTGAAGTCTTCCGGTTCTTCGAATCTTTTGTAGACGGAGGCAAACCGCACGTAGGCCACGCGGTCAAGTTTCTTCAGGTACTTGACCACGAGGTCGCCGATCTCCTGCGACGTGGCTTCTCCTTTGCCTGTTGCCACCAGCTCCTGCCTGACCTTCTCGGCCAGCTCGTGGATCTGCTCCATCGTCACTGGCCTCTTCTCGCAGGCCTTCTGCAGGCCGCGAACAATCTTGTTGAGGTCAAACCGCTCCAGCCTGCCATCCTTCTTGCGAACCATCAACTCCACAGTCTCAACATACTCGTACGTCGTGAAGCGCTTTCCACAGTCAAGGCATTCCTTGCGGCGCCTAGCCACGTTTTCCGGTGAATCCCTAGTTTCAAGCGTCCTGATGTTCTCAGACCCGCAGTACGGACACTTCATCGTTATCCCCAAAGTATCATGTGCTTCGCAGTTCTATAGTGTTTGATCGCTAAAAGGCACGCTGTATCTAGCGTCTCATATATAAGCCCTTTTCACAACAACACGCCAATAGCCACGCAATCATCAAGAGGAGACATGAACAACATACACATAATCAACGTAAACGTAACATACTGAGAACCGATCATTCAGCCGAAAGAACCCCAAAACATCGACATGTGCAAAGTGGTTAAGATTTTCCATGAAGGAAGCTCGGTCTCAATGAGGCGCCACGCTTTTCCTTAGCGTTAATGACCATTTGTCTTGTGCTTTGACTCTGAACCCGTATCTAGCGTACAGTTTTTGAGCGTCTGTGTTTGCTTTCAGGACTCCAAGCTCCACCCACGTCTTGTTCAGCCTTCTGGCAAGCCTGCAGGCGAAGTCCAGCATGAAGGTGGCAACGCCGAGCCTCCGCCACCACGGTGACACAGCAAGGCTCTTGACGTAAAGGGCGTCGCGCCTCTCGTGGACAGCGAAGATTCCAGCCACTTCATCGTCAAGCTTCGCGAAAAACCTTGCTGACCTGAAGAGTAATACCTCGTTTACGAGGATGTAAGAGAAGACTGCCAGCGGTGTAAGTCTTCTAGGAGCGCCGAAAAACAACACGTTGCCTGTCTCGCTGTTTTTGAAGAAGCGAAAATCAAGCAGGCTGAACAGCAGGTACTGGCGCCTTCTGGCTGAAACGATTTCGAGCTTGTGGCACAGTTTCCTCACACAGATGCCTCGTCTGCCTTAGTCGTGCCGCGTAGCCAGTTTCTTCTTCGCCACGCCTGACAAGAGGAAGACTACCGAGGAGAGTAGTAGCACGAGTGCGAGTGCTGGGAATGAGCCTTGGTAGGCAAGGTACGAGGCGAGGATGAAGCCTGTGATGATGGGGCCGATGGTTTGGCCCACGTCCATTAGCATGTCCAGAAAACCCATCGAAGTGCCAACCAGCTCTCTCGGAACCAGCTCGGTGACAAGCGCAGGCGTAGAGGCAGTCACCATAGCAAAACCCAGCCCATACACCAACGCAAGAACCAGCAGAATCGGAAACGCTGTCACGAATGGAATCACCAGCAAAGGCAGACCGCTGACGACGCAGCCTAAGGCAATGGGGATTCGTCTGCCGATCTTGTCTGACACTCTTCCCATGTAGGGCCTTGCCACGATGGGCACGGCTATAAGGCTGGCCGTGACGATGCCTGTCGAGAACAAGTCAAGATGAACGATCTCAGTCAAGTATCCGGGCAGAAAGAACTCCACCGCGCCAGACGCGTAGTACTGGCATGCCTGAACGAAGCTGGCCATCAAAACGCCGCCGTTGCCAATAACCACTCTCCAGCCGCCAAACATTTTCTTGGCAGTCTCGCCCGTAACTTCCTGTGAAGCTTGAGACCGCCCTTTTCTTTCAGCCAGGAAGGCCAAACCCATGATCAGGGCAGTCACGCCTGCCACGCCCACAGCTACGTAGAGCAAGTGGAAACTCGTGTTCGTCACAGCCAGTATGTAGCCTCCAATGAGAGGCGCGGCTACCCTTCCCACATAGGTTGCAGACGTGAAAAGCGAGATGCGTTCACCGCGTTTGGCAGGAAACAGTTCGGCTATCGAGGCCTCAGCGACGGGCACAAAGATCGCCGTGGCAAAGCCATGATAAAACCTCACAAGAATCAACTGCCACCAAGCCGTTATCAAAACGTATAGAAACGGGGCAGACGCAAACACGATGCCGGCAATTATTAGAAACTTTTTTCTTCCCAGAATGTCCGAAAGCGAGGCAGCAGGCAGGCTCACCAGTATCCCGGGAATCGTGGAGGCTGACGCAACGAAGCCCGTCCACTCGGTAGGCGTACCCAAGCTCGTGGCAAAAGGTTTCAGAACAGGGTTCTTCGACATTGTAGAGCTCAGTATCGCGAACGCGCCCATTATGCACAGAGTCCAGAACATCCTGCTCTCAGAATCCTTCGTGTGCAAGTTCATCTGCAGACCAGCTTGGATATGTTTTGAGATCTTAGCCTAATAAAAATGAGGATGGAAATAAGGCTAACTTGACACCTGCCACTTCTCGAAGGCTTCAATCTCGTCCTTCGGTTTCTTTCATGTGGCGTAGAAGGCATCCATAACAAAGATCGCCCTGTCAACCGTTTCGCCGTCGCTTTCTGACACCTTCTCGAGACCTTTCAGAACATAGCACAGGCCCAAAGTCTCCTTCAACCGAATCCGGTCAGGCGCCTCCTCATTGAACTCATAATCGCGAACTATCTCCTTAATCCTTAGCACAATAGGCTCCTTCACGTCATACTTCTCCAGAAGCGCGTCGAACGTGGTTTTCACGCCCTCAACAGGATTGATTTCCGCCTTCGGCAGCGTGAAGCCGATGGCACCTTTCGGAATCTCTGCCTTCTTATCTAGGAACTTGAAGACGGCGTCTTTGTCTATGAAGCGTTTGATGAGCCATGCTGAGGCGCATCTGTCAACGTGAGACTTGTGCCTTGTCACTCACAACACGTAGACGGCATCTCCAACGGAAAAAGGGGATGGGGGTATGCCCTTACTCCATCAGTTTCTTTCTGAGGAATTCTCTGCGCTGTTTCCTGTCCATCTTTTCAAGTTCAGCCTTGTGTTTCTCTCGTAGCAGCTTCAGCTTGCAGTTCGTGTAGAAGGCATCGTAGATCGGTTTGGCCTTCTCAATTGCCTCATGGTCGTCCTTGGACACGATCGAGATTCCAGTCATGACAGCGTCCAGTCCTGCAGCCTCGGGCGCGGCCTCCGCCTTGTCTGTGTCTGCAGCACGCACGATCTTTGCCACTTCAAGCACGACTTGGTCTTTCACCTTGTACTTTTCGACTATGGTGTCAAAGCTGCACTTGTCGCCGTGATGGCCAAGTTCGACGCCTGGCGCATCGTAAGGTATGGCTTTCTCCTTCTTGACGACTTCCTCGATCTTCTCTACGGGCACGAAGATGAACTCTGCTTTGGGGTCGATGAATCTCTTTATCAGCCACGGCACGCTGTCCTGTCAACATGCACATATTCTCGAGTCACCCATTTCAAATGCCTCACCTTTCGTGTGATGCAGTATGAGAAGAAGCCTTATTATGGCTTTACAGGCCCGTTGCGGCTTCATTGGCAACGCTGCGGATGGTTCTGCGAAAGAGGTTCGAACGGCTCAGCAGGCTTTAAATGCTGACCTGTCAAATTACTCTCATCAAAATCGTGGTTGGGTTTGATTTGGAAAGCCTGAGAGCCTCCAAGGTAGAAAGCTTCGAGTCCAAGCCGATAGTAGTGTCACCTTCATCTTCTGTGTCAGAAATCATAGGAACCCTCCAACGTAATGACGCCTACGAGGCGTTCGTTGAGGACGGCGCCAAGACTGGCATAGTTACGTTGAGGGACATTTTGAAAGCGCAAGACATCTCCAACATGAAGGTCTCCACGATCATGGTACCTATCTCCAAGCTCTCGCCAAACGAGACCATCGGAAAGGCGGCCAGACTGATGAGCGACTACCGGCTGAGAGCATTGCCGATAGGAAGAGAACGGAGAATCGACGGTATGGTAACAGTTCAGGCCATGTGCCAATCGCTTCTGTCAATCAGAGAGTTCGGAGAGCCGCGCATAGACAAGATAATGAAGAGGGATCCTGTGACTGTTGGCAAAAAGGATTCTGTTTCCAAGGCTCGCAGTCTTATGGTGAAACATGGCATAGACCACTTGCCTGTTCTGGATTCAGGCAGACTCTGCGGCATCCTGCTTTCAAGCCAACTCGTGGCCTCAATGCTTCCAAAAGAAAGGCTGGCTAAAGGCACTCTCAGCGGCGAGACCGCAGGGTATTCAGACCTCAAGGTCCAAGGATTGATGGATGCGAATATTCTCACGTGTGAACCCGAAGAAAAAGCCTCAGCCGTCCTAAGGAGAATGATAGAACAAAGCAAGACCTACGCTATCGTGAAGCTTTGGGACGAGCTTCAAGGCATAGTAACCTACAGGGATTTCGTGGGCCTATTGGCTGAGCCTGAAGAGCTTGATGTCCCCGCATACCTAATGGGCCTGCCTGACGACCCGTTTGAAGCACATCTAGCTCAAGACAAGTTCATCAGAGAAGCCAGAACCCTGCGCAAATCCTTCCCAGCCATACAGGAAATACGCGCCACGATCAAAACGAAGAAAGTGTCAAGCGGCAAGCAAAGATACGAAGTCAGCGTTTCTATTACGACGCCCGGCAAAGTTCATGCCTACTCGGCAGAAGGCTGGGGTCTACCTATGATATTCGACGACATCGGAGACAAGATGAAGCGACTTCTAGCCAGAAAATCTGACAATAGACAAAGAGAAAGCATAAGAAAGCTCTCCTAAGCCGACATCTTGCCACTTTTTATGCTCAATACTTCAGAGGCTGTGACCATGTCAGAAGACTTCACTTTTCAGCACCTAGAAACCGACGAAGACGTCGAAGAAAACCTTGAAATCATGCGCAAAGTCTTTGGACAGAACGCTGGCGTAGACCTTCTCGTCAAGAAACTCATCCACAACCATCCAAAGATGACGCTCAAGAACCACTTCATCATCAAACATCAAGGCAAGACAGTGGCAACTCTCAATCTGATACCAGTTGACTGGGCAGTCGGAGGTGTTCTATTGAAAGTGGCTGAGATGGGCTGTGTTGCGACGCTGGAGGGATATCGACATCGAGGACTCATGCGAAAACTCATCAACGAGTATCACAAGGAAGTCGAGGCACAAGGCTATGATTTGTCTGTGATAGAGGGCATACCCTATTTCTACCGCCAGTTTGGATATGACTACTCGATTACACTGGACGAAGAGACGAGGATACGATTGGAGAAGCTGCCACATTTTGAAGCCGAGCTTGAAATCCGTTCCTTCATTGGCGAAGACATTCCGCAGGCAATGAAGCTTCTCTCACAGTCCCAGAGCAAGTTCTATGTTCACAGCGTGCGTGACCAGCAGATTTGGAAGATGCAGCAAGAAACTGCCGTCGCGGGTGAATACTGTTTCGAGGCATACGCCGTTGAAGACGACGGCAAAATGGTTGCATATTTCAGAATAAGTCGCAAGCCTGAAGAAAAGGAGCTTATCCTGAGAGAGGTAGCTGACACCGACTACTCTGCATCCATGGCAATTCTCAGCTTCCTCAAAAAAATGGGCGAGAAATCTGGCCTCGACACTCTCGTCGCCCGTACAAGCTACTGCGATCCCCTAACAAGAATTCTGGTGGCATTTGGCGCAAAACAGAGCATCCCACCATATGCTTGGCAAATAAGAGCCACAGACTACATCAGCCTGCTTCAGAAAGTGAAACCATTGTTCGAATCACGTATAGCCGCATCTGAATATAGTTGCATGACTGAGAAACTTAACCTGAGCTTTCGGCGCTATATGGTCCAGATGACGATCGAAAACGGCGCTATCGCAAGCATACAGCAGTTGAAAACTACCGAGCAGCGCATAATGAGCCTCAACCCTCCTGCTTCTACTCAGCTTCTGTTTGGGTATCGCAGCCGCGAAGAGCTAGAGGCGTGTTACCCAGACTTTAATGTGCGTCCTGAATACAAACGGCTGGTTGACGTTCTCTTTCCTAAACTGCCTTCCTATATCCACGCCGTGTACTGACCCCCTCTTCTGAATACCTAAACATTTATTATTCATTCCCAGCCTCTAAGACGAAAGATGACCATTCAAATACGAACCTCTACAGAAGCAGATCTGCCGAACCTTGTCAAGTTGCTTAATGAGGCTTATAGAGAATGTTATGAGTTCAAACCCTTAAGCGAAGAGTATATTCATTCTCGAATACAAGAAGGAAGATTCAAGATCCTGATTGCCGAAGACCAGGGTAGATTTCTTGGCACTGTTACGTATAATGATGGGCACTGGGGCGAGGAGATACGCTGGCTTGTGGTTCCTAAAGGCGACAATCGAAGGGCGATTGAGGACTTTCTAGTCAAAGAAGCCGAAAAGCACGTTGAACGTGAGGCAGTCTTCACGCCTATTGACGCTGGAAGCCCGGAGACTGACGATTGGGTCGAACGCGGGTATAGAGCGGAAGGCGGCCTGTATCACATGGTCGCCGGACTGGACAGTGTTAAGCCTCTTCCAGAGGTGCCAGAAGGCGTGGTCATCCGCAACTTGAGACCTGACGAGGAGAAAGCGTTTGTGGAAGCTGTGAATGCCGGTTTCGGTTTTGAACGGGTGAAGCTAGGCGTTATCCAAGACTTGAAGAACGAGTCTCCTCCTTTCGATGAGGGATGGATTCACTTGGCTGAACTCGGCAGGATAATCTCAGTCGTCGTTTCAAGCCCAGATACATTCTACAACAGATTCTGGGCTGGCAGGCGAGGCTACTTGGGCCCTGCAGCAACGCTTCCAGAGCATCGAAACAAAAACCTCGCAACCATTCTCACACGCCGAGCCATGAATTTCCTATTCGAAAAAGGAATGGACTCTGCTGCACTGTACACGTCAGAACAAAACATCCCAACTAACGCTCTTCTACCAAAACTCGGATTCAAGGTCGGCCATCACTGGAAATTCATGCGCAAGAAAATCGCGCAAAGAGCTAGTATCACCTTACAAGATCGAGAAAACGAAAAACACCAAACGTGTTGAGAGTGTTCTTGAGTATATTGAAAATAGGGTTGCTTAGGACTCGCTCTTCCAGGTTATTTTGCCAACGTCCAACTCTCTGATCTTTGTTTCGATAAAGTCTGCCACCATGTCTTGATTGAACTTCTTCTCGTTCTCCTGCTTTCTCAGTTGTTCTTGAATGACCTTGAGCACTTTGTCTACGTCGAAGGGCTTCATTACATAGGCGTCTGCCCCGCCGTTCACGGCTTGGATTGCGTTCTGCAACGTCGGATAGCCCGTGATGATTATCTTGCGCATCTTAGATGATGTCGGTCTGAATTTCGTAAGAAGCTCGATGCCTTCGATGTCTGGGAGTCGAACGTCTATCAAGGCCACATTGTAGAACTGCTTCCTAGCCTTCTCCAAAGCCTCCTTTCCCGTGCCGACCGAGTCGACGGCGTAGCCTTCGTCTGTAAGGATTGCCACGAGCACTTTTCTTATGTTCTCGTCGTCGTCAATAACGAGGATTCTGGCGTTTTCACCCATATTTCCTCACCTCCGTCTTTTGTTTTCGCCTCGATTGGAAGAGTAACTGTGAACGTTGTGCCTTTCTCGAGGACACTTGTCGCGCAGATTGACCCACCGTGAGCCTCAACGACGCGTTTGCATATTGGCAAGCCGAAACCCATGCCCTTTGCCTTCGTGGTGAAAAGAGGCGTCCAGAGCTTCGCGATCGTCTCCTTTGACATGCCCGTTCCCGTGTCCGAAAGCACAAACTTCAATGAATCGCCCGATTTCTCGCATTTTATGGTCAGCTTCCCACCATCAGGCATGGCGTCGACCGCATTCTTGATGATGTTAACGAAGCACCGCTTTATCTTCTCAACATCAATTTTCATTCTCGGCTTGTTTTCCACCAAGTCTACCACTTGAATGCTCTCCGGAATCTCGACAAGATCCAAAGCTTCTGTTATGATCGTTTCCGGCGTGGCTTCCATCAAGTCCAGCTTGATTTCTCTTGAATAGTCCAGAAGGTCGTTGATTATCTTGTTTGAGTAGGCGATGTTCTTCTCGACAAGTTCAAGCATTTCTCCAATCTTGCCATCCGTCTGTGAATGGAGTCGTTTCTTGACATAGTACGTTGCGCCTGCTATGCTGGTTAGCGGGTTGCGCAGGTCATGGCCTACCATTCCTGCCAGTTCGCCTATCACGGCCAGCCTTTGGGCCTTGAGCAACTGCTCTTGGGATATTTTGAGTTCACAGGTTCTCTCCTCGACTTTTTGCTCAAGCATTTCTCTGGCCTCACGCAGGCTCTCAATCAACTGCACGTTCTCAATAATCATCGCCGCTTGATGCAGGAAAATCTCCAAAGGACCAAGCGACTCTCTGGTGGGCTTTCGGCCGTCAATGGGGTCATCCATGCTTAAGATGCCTACAACCCTCCCTTCAGGAGTTCGGAGCGGAGCATAAAGCCTATCATGATGGTGCCAGTTCGCCTTCACGTCCGGAAAGCACCTAGTGGGGGCACTTGTGTGCGTGACTGACTTTTCGTCAGAGATTCTGTGGCGAGTTCGACGTGCGTTCTCTCTTATCCACGGGTCATTCCATGGGAGGTAGTAGAATTCGCCTATTTTGAACCGCTCAAACTTGCAGCCTAACCGCTCTTGCCAAACCAGTCCGGAGGTTTTTCTCTTCACCAATCTTCTAATTTCCTTCTTCGAGAAGCCTGTCGCAACCGTCTCGCTTCCGTTAAGGTTTTCATCGCACAATGAGATCATTATTCTGCTCCAGCCAAATCCTTGAATAGCATTGGTGATGACTTTCAGCCTCTGGCGCATGTCTTTGACATGGATTATCTCTGTGGTGTTTTTCATCAGGCTCTTTAATCTGTTTGACAGTGTCCTAAGCTGGTGTTGCCTTCTCAAGTTGCCTATAGCCGTCGCAGCATGTGAGGCCAGTATTTCGAGTAGCTCTCTGTCACTTCCACCGAAGGCTCCGAATCTCTCGCTCTCAACGTTCAAAACGCCCAGAACGGTGTCACCGATTTTTATTGGAACCGCGAGTTCCGACAGCATTCCAGGCCTGCCTGGAACATATGCTCTTTCTCTTCTTATGTCCGGAACGAAAACCGGCTTGCCTGTCTTTGCCACCTTAAGAGACACGCCTTTGTTCCCATTCAAAGGCATGATGACATTCAGCTTTTTCGGATACCCACGATGAGCCACAAGCCGAAGGGTTCTCTCCTCCACTATGAAGAAAGTTGCGAATTCGAATCCCAACGTTTTCTCCATTGCGTTCAACGTCAAAGCGTAAATCTCGCTCAGGTTTTGGGCCATGTTTAGCTTCTTGCCATACTCGTTCAACGCTGAGAGTCTCTCTCGCCTATTCAGGTTAGTTATGGCAGTTGCTGTGTGGGAAGCCAAAATCTCAAGCAGCTTCTTGTCTTCTTCTGCAAAGGCCGCAATCCTTTGACTTTCAACGTTGAGGACACCTATGATCTTTTTCTCCTCTTTGATCGGCACTGCAAATTCAGAAAGCATGCCTGGCTTGCCAAGAACGTACGTCTTCTCTTTTCTCAAGTCCTGCACGCAAACAGACCTGCCAGTTCTTGCTGCCCTCACTGTTACGCCTTTGTATCCATCTAATGACAGCCTGAGCGACAGGTCTTTAGAGTATCCGCGGTTTCGCATCAAGCGCAGTGTCTTTCCTTCCACTTTCAGAATGGACGCATATTCGAATCCCAACGTTTTTTCCATAGCCTCTAGTGTTACGTCATAAATTTCATCAAGGCTCTTCGCCATGTTCAGACTCTGGCCGTACGTATTGAGGGCCGAGAGGCTATCTTCAAAACGTCTCCTCTCCTTTTCCATGTTCTGTCGCTCAGTGATGTCAAGTATCTGGGCTATTATGAGACCATTGCCGTTCTTGTCCAAGGTGTGTGCACACTTGATCTCAACGTCTCTTTTTTCGCCGTTCTTCTTCAGTATCCTGAACTTGTATTGGGAGGGAACTCTCTCTCCTTTCATTCTGCGCAGGTATAAGTCTTGAACGAGGTCCACGCTGGTTTCGTCTATGAAGTTCCGGAAGTCTTGCCCTACGATTTCCTCCTTGGAGTAGCCCAGAATACGGCTGAGTTCATCGTTGGCGTAGACTAGTTTGAAATCGTCGCCGATTATTGTAGTTCCATCATGAGAGTTCTCCACGACAGACCGGAAGAAACGTTCCCTGTCCCTCATCGTCTCCTCCATCTTCTCCTTTTCAGTCATGTCAATCATGGATACGAAGACTTTCGAAAGTGTCTTCTCATAGCCTGGAGCGATTGACACTTTCACAGCGACATGTATCCTCTCTCCGGCTAACTTGCATGTGACGGTTTCAGTTTCGAAGGTGTTTCTGCCTTCGGCAATTGCGACTAGCAGCTCTTTGAAGGACTCGTATTCTTCCGTGCCGAAGACCTCGATGAGGCTTTCGCCAAGCTCGTGCTTGTTTTCAACCCTGTACAGCTTCAGCGTGGCGTTGTTCACTGCAGCGATTCTCACCAGATTTGCCAGACGAACGACGGCTTCTATTCTATTCTCAAAATATGCTCGGAAGTCTCTGATCTTTGAATTGTGAAGCTTGTCGATGTGCTTCTTGACTTCAGACAGGTCAAGCTCCCAGAGTGAGATCGGGGACTCTTCGAACAAGGTGCGGTAGCGACTTTCCGATTCTTTCAGCGCCTCGTCCATTTGTATGCGTTCTGTGATGTCTCTAGCTATTCCTTCGATAGCGACGAGTTTCCCGTCATCGTCGTAGACGGGGACATTGATTTGTTCCGCGACTACGACGTTTCCGTTCTTGTGGAACCACCTGACCTCGACTGGGTTTTCTGGTTGGTGGTGTTCTTGAAGGTCCTGCACTATTCTTTCGATTTTCAGGCGGTCTTTAGGATGCACGATTGCAGAACCTAGATTCGGATCGTTGTAGTATTCCTCTGGTGCATAGCCTGTCATCCTCACCGACGCTGGATTCACGTATTCAAACCCTTTCTCAGGCGAATAGCGGTAGATTAGGTCCATGGCGTTTTCTGCGAACAGTCGGAATCTTTCTTCAGACCGTTTGAGGGCTTTTTCGGTTGCCTTCTGATCGGTGATGTCTATGGCCATGCCATACCGGACATATCTGCCTCCGGGCCACCTGATGGCCTTCGATATGCCCCTGTACCATCGTTTGTTCCATGCGTTTTGGTGGTCCCAGATGTAAGTTTTCCCGAGGTTCTTTCCGAAAATCTGCCTGTTGGTACAGGAAGGGCAGGGTTTGTCAAGGTCTCGGAATACCTTGTGGCATTTCTGTCCCACTATCTCGTCGCCGAACTGCTCCCTGGTTTTCCTGTTGGCGAATAGTATCTCGTAGGTCTTCGGATCTGAAACGTAGATTACTTCGTTAATTCCATCGCTTAATGCACGCATTCTGTCAACAGTGTGTTTGATATGCTCTTCGTCTTTGATGTTGCGTTTTTTGTTCTTCATTGTGCGGTGCATTCTCCTTTGATTAGAATGTGTTTTTTCAGGGCGTCGATGCATTCTGTGAAGTCTGAGCATTCTTTTTCTTCGAACGTTAAGCCCAGTTTTTCGTGGAGGCGTTTGGCTATGAGTTCTTCAAGGTAGGAGGCTCCGGGGCCGAAGATGCCTTCTAGAGCCTGTGAGAATTCCGTGAGGTTTGACGGGATGTTTTCTCTCTTTATCTTGAACGAGGCTTCTAGGTGGAAGAATATGGCTTGTTTTGACGAATCGCCTAAAGAGGATAGGCTTTCGTCAACTGCCGCTAGGAATAGTTTGCTGAAGTTGTTTGGAGGCAAGGCGTTCCCTCGGTAGGGTGTGTAAACTTGCAATGAAACTCGACGGAGCCTTGATAAATCATTTGTGAACTTCGAATCTGAATCACAGGACCTTACACGCAACGGCTACAGCCTCTTAGAGGCTCTGTAAGTCTAGTTTGCTTCCTTTTTCAAAAACGTCCGTTTGGCAGCGGCCACGTACTCGACGAAGACAAGCTCCTTGTTTTCATTCCATTCGAGTGGCTGCCCCACTTTTTCGTGCAGTTTCTTCATGATGAGTATTTCTATGAATTTGGCTCCGGGGCCAAAGATCTTTTCAAGGCCTTTCTCGAAGTTGTCGAGGTGTCGGGGGATCTCTCTCTTCTCGACCTTGAACTTCTTTTCGAGGTGGAAATAGATGGCTTGTCTCGCTGACTCTCCCAGCGAGGCTAGCGCGTCGTCGACCGATTCAAGTAGTATCTTCTCGAAATCCTTTTCTGCCAACTCTGCAACTCCTCTGGAGAGCCTCGCTTTAGGAATAGGGAAGTACTATGAGGCTGATGAATTTTTAAATCTAATCCTCATTCTCGGTGAGTCAGGAGCCCAAATCCTGTTCTTTGCCAGTGTTTTTGGGGCTTTTCATCTTGCAGCGAGCGTCTGGCGCCTGTTCTGTGCACTTTTTCTGTTACGAGGCTCAGTTCCTTTGCGTAGTCCATCAGTGCCATATGCAGTGTCTCGCTTTCGCTTGTGCCGAGCCTTGCGGCCAGTTCGTCGAGGATTTCTCTTTGCTGCTTGCTTAGAACTACTTTGGCCATGCACTTTCGAGGCATCTTATCACATTTTCAGGCTTTAGGCCACTTCGTTGGCCAATTCATTGGTCTACGAGTGCGGCCTTGCGGTGTACAATTTGCCTTTTCATTTTCCCCGTATATTACTGTGGTGTTAGTTGTGTAAGGGTGGTTAAGCTTGCCATGGGAAGAAACGGATGAAAATATCCGCAGTGGGCACCGTAGCCCAGACGAATTTCGGCAGGACAGCTTGAGGACGATTGTCTTAAGCGAGGCCGAGGGCATCAAGGCAGTGATAGGCAAATCGAAGGACCGAGAGAAGACAGAGGTTCAGAGCTACCTTTTCGACAAGAGCAAGGGCTGGGCTGTGGACAAGGCCAAGGCTTGGTTCGAACAGCATCACGAAAGTGAGGTTGTCCATGAGCGTTTCTCAATCGTTTTGCCCTTCGGGGTCATGGAGAAGATTGCTAACAAACCCCTGTTGATTCGCGGTGTGGCCATGACTGCAGGTGTCAGCCGGAACTTCAACATCTACACGCCTGAGGAGCTACAGGCCTTCGCCAGAAAGCTGGTCGCCGCCGTGACCTTCGTTGACGGAGACTTCCACGGGTTACGCAGTAACGTCTGGGTTTGTCCACGGACAGTTCTAGCCATCACGGAAAGCGTCGTCGTCCGCGTGTGTTGCCGCTTCGGTTCAGGATCATGGGTCATCATCGGCTCCGGTCGGCGGTCTTCACTACTGAACGTTTGGGCGCCTCCAAGCTCGACGGCGTCGCGTGGACGGTTTATTATGTTAGGAGCTTCACGTATGATGCTGCCAGGAATCGTGCCTCGATAAGTCTCCATTTCGACGGCTCTGGCAACAGTCGGATTGTCAACTTTACGTTGAGTTCGGCGGGCGTTGAGGGCGAACTGAGGATTATGGGTGACGGCTTAACGTGGCTGGTCGTGTCCTATTGAAGTGTGGATTTGGCTTTTAGGCGAAGAGCGTGCCTGTTGTTGGCAAAAAAGCAAAATTTAAGTCTTGGCGCGTACTTACTATAATGGAGGGGTTTGGAGTGCTGCTCAAGGGTGAACGATTACGCCTGCGTCCTCCTGAACCGGGCGACATGGGGGACTTTTTCCGCTGGATAAACGATCCAGAGGCTTCAGGCGAGTTTGACGTTTTCGGCATAACCAGCTGGGCTGACGTGGAGAAGTGGCTCAAACAGCCTTCCGGGCCTCACGACTTCGGCACACTGGTCATCGAAAAGAACACAGGCAAATACAAAATCGGCCTAGTCGTGCGCTACCTTTCACATCCCATAATGTGCCACGTGGAAGTAGGCTTCCAAATATGGGACAAGAAGGAACGAAACAAAGGCTACGCCACCGAAGCCGTCCAACTCTTCGTCAACTACCTATTCTCCACCAAAAACATCTCCAGAATCCAAGCCACCACACACGTCCTGAACAGGCCTGCACAGCGAGTTCTGGAAAAATGCGGCTTCGCCAAAGAAGGCCGACTCAAAAGCGCCTTGTTCACGAACGGCGAACTCAACGACGCCTACATCTACGGCCTGACCAGAAGAAGATGGAAAACGCAAAGAAACAACGGTCACAAAACCAATGGCGAACTCGCGAAAACAGAAATAGCAGGCATCGCTGCAAGACCAACATAGCAAACGAAGAGTGTTAGAAGGCTTGCTAGCCTAGCGCTCACATTCGTATGTAACGCGGGCGCGCGGATCGAAGACGCTTCTCGCAATCGGTGCCGCCAAGTATGATTACCTTCCGCGTCTGGCTGGATACGTGCCTGTGGCGGGTTATGCGGAAAATTCTTATATTAGATCCCCCAATAATTAAATGATTCGTTGAATTCCTAGTATTGAGGAGAAAGAATGAACACCAAAACAGCCACAATCCTGCTGGCCTCACTTCTCGCCTTCCTCACATGCGCACCGATCGTCAAAGTGCACGCCTGGGGCAATGGCGGCTACAGCAATGATCCGGCTAATCCGGAGTATGGTACGCACGACTGGATTGCTGAACACGCGCTGAACATGCTTCCAGCTGAGGAAAGGGCGGTAATAGCAAGTGACGAGGCGTTGCTGCACGCTTTTCTTCTGGGAACGGAGTTGCCCGACAATAGCAACAAATCCATCGGCGGAATAAACGACAAGACGAAGCATCACGTCTATTTCTACGCGGACGGCTCGGTTCAGGAGGACGATGCAGCGACGCGTGCGCAGGAAGAGTACGCTGAGGCCGTGGCCAACTACACTGCCGGCAACTGGTACAATGCCTCCAAAACGCTGGGCATAATGGCGCACTACATTGCGGACGTAGCTGTCTTCGGGCACGTCATGGGTGCAGACACGGACTGGGGCACCGAGACACATCACAGCGACTACGAGGACTACGTCGGCAGTCGCACAGGCGAGGCCGGTGGCGAGTTCGACGCGTACCTAGTTTACGATGGGGCTTCGAGCGTTTCGGCCTACGACGCCACGCTGATGGTGGCCAACGACACCACCTTCGACTTCAACGGAGACCTGAACTGCACGTGGATGGACACAAATTACGACTGGAGCGACACAACATTCAAAGACAGATGCGGAGAATCCCTGAACATGGCGACAAACACCATCGCAGACGTGCTGCACACATTCTTCCTGATCGTTCCCGAGTTTCCGCCAAGCCTCATAGCTCCCATCTTCGCCGTCGTGACGCTCGTCGCGGTCGTGTGTCTGCGCAAGAAAAAGGCCCAGCAGGCATAAGACACATTTCGCAGGAAAGAAAGCAAGTTGCCTTCAGGCTAGCTACGGTCTTGGCAATCGAATCTCTCGCCGAAGCCCACGACAACAGCCAGTTCGAGGCTCGAAGCGCCGAAATAGACAGCAAAATCGCCCTGCTCAACGACCTGCGCATATACGAGCTGGCCAACGCCATAATAGAAGACTGCATAAAAGACCAGGAGAAAATCAAGACACTAGTGCATAGGCTGAGACTCTAGCTAAGTTTTATTAGTGCGTTCTCACTCTTGACCATTTTACGGCTTCCATAGTTTGGAAGGTTTGGGCAAGAAGCGCCTGCAGACTGTGCAGCAACATCAGACAGGTTTCGTTGAGAAGAGGATCAGATATTCGTGCTTATCGGTGTGATTCTGGTGGCTAGTGTGGCAGTGTATTTTGTGGTCGGTCAACTTGGCTCGGGCGGAACTGGCAACCAGAACACAGGCAATACAGGCAATCTGAGCAACAATGAGAGTAGCCTCAAGATTCGGCTCACCACGAGCATGGGAAACATAACGTTCGCGTTGTTTGACGATATGCCTCTGACGGCGGAGAATTTCAAGAACCTGATCGAGCACGGCATCTATGATGGAACCATCTTCCATCGGGTGGTTCCCAACTTCGTTGTTCAGGGCGAGGGCGCTACATCCAAAGGCATCATCGTGCCTACGATTATGGGTGAGCTTCCTAACCTGCACAGCAACGTGCGCGGCTCGGTGGCCATGGCGAAGACAGATGAGCCTGACTCTGCGACCAGCCAGTTCTACATAAACGTTGGTGACAACACTTCCTTGGACAGCAATTATTCTGTCTTCGGAAAAGTGATAGAAGGCATGTCGGTGATCGATGCAATCGGCGCACTAGCCACAGACGCAAATGAGAGACCACTGCAAACCATAACGCTGATAAGTGCACAAATCATCAGCTAGCTGCACCTGAGTGCAATCCAAGAGAAGTAGATCTAGGCTTCTACAACAATGTATTCCTCATTATCCAGTATCGAAGCTAGTTGAGACCTCATTCGTGCTCTGTAGTCGCGCCCGTCGTTCGCGACGGTAGGCTAAGTGGTTGTCGAGGGTTCGGTTGCTGGTTTCTGGGCGTCGTGGTCGGGCAGGATGGTTTCGACGTCGCGCACGGTGCGGATGGCGTAGACTCCGAGGCTGAGGATTACGCCGATTGTTCCGGCTATGATGAATATGAGGGCCATGCCTGCGCCTGGGCCGGTGCCTACCAGCCACCCGAAGGGCTCAGTGAGTGGGCCTCCTGTCCTCATCGCGGGTTCGAAGACGACGTCAGCGAGGAAGCCTGCGAGCAGCATTGCCGGCGGGGCTGAGACCTGGGCTATGAGGCGTCTTGTGGCGAAGACTCGGCCCTGCACGTCGGGTGCGACTTTTGCCTGCCAGATGGCTTGGTTGGAGGCGTTGATCAGCGGGCTGACGAACATCGCAAGGAAGAGCACTGGAATCCAGAACATGAATCCGCTTCCCATTCCCATGAACAAGGCGCCGATGAGGTGGGACAGCGTCCAGCCGAGCAGCACTCCGTGAATCTTGCGTTTTGGTCCTCCCCAGATGGTTAGGACGATGCTTCCCAGCAGTCCTCCGATTCCGCCTGCCGTCATTATGCTTCCAAGTATGAGCGAGTTGTCGCCTGTTCTGGCGAGGATCATGGGGGCCAGCAGCGTCACGTAGATGCCGCTGAGCAGGTTGTTGCCCAAGAAAGTCAGCTGCAGCCCCAGGAGGCTTCGGTACTTGTAGATGTATCTGAAGCCGTAGAAGGATTCCTTCCAGAGGCTGCCCATGCCTCTGCGGCCCTCCTCAGTCACAGGGGGCCTCGGTATGCGCACCAGAAGCAACATCGAAATCGCTATCGCGAACGTCGTTATGTCAATGGCCATTATGCCTGCTATACCGATGAAGACCATAAGCACGGCTGCGGCTATTGGCGCGAAGATGCCTGACGCAAACTCGGCCATCGCCAGCATGCTCTGCGCACGGCCATAGTGCTTCTTATGAACCATCATCGTCACGGCTGCCGAGTAGGCTGGAAAATGGAAGGACTGGAACGTGCCTGAAATCGCTCCGGTTATGTACAGAACCCAGATCTGGAGGCTGCCCGTCGAGTAGAGCGCCAGCAGGGCGACCGTGGGCAACCCCGCCGCCAAGTCAGCAAGCATCATCACCTTCTTGCGGTCGTATCGGTCGACGATGGCTCCGGCTATGGGGCTGAACAGCACGACTGGCGCGAAGTTCGCGAAGCCGACCAGTGCCAGGGCTGTGGCTTGGCCCGTTGCCTGCCACGCCCAAATCGTCAGAGCGAAGCCTGTCATGGATGTTCCGAGCAGTGACAGCATCTGGCCGACCCAGATGATGGTGAATCCAAGCATGCCTGACCTGCCGCTTTCTGCGGGTTCGCCAACTTCGCCAGTGGGCTTCTGGCGCTTCCAGAATCTTGACATGTTCAGCATACACGCACACCTATCATACGGCAATGCTTGTTTATGGTGATTGCCGTGGCTGTAGTTTCGTTTGAAACAGTTTTATGTCTTGCGGAAGACGGCTCGCCCTCATTGGCGGCAAACGTTTCTTAAGCGCAGTCGCGCATATTGAGTGGTTGGAGCGTGCTCCAGGTTTGGATCGTGAGGAGTGGGAGCGGTTGGGCAGGCTTCCGCCCAGCGTGAAGGTGGACATGTGCCTGGACATGAGCGATGCCGTTATGCGCATATGCGCAGAAGGCATTAGGGCGCAGGACCCGGGCATAAGCGAGGAAGAGCTTATCGAGAAGCTGAGAGAGCGCATAGCTTGGTCGAAGCGTTGGCAGAAACGCTGAGGTGGGCTGTTTGGAGGCTTTTTACGGTTTGGCGAAGAGGCTTGCTGAGGCTTTGGGCGAGGCTGGGCTCGACTACATGTTCACAGGAGCCTTGGCTGCAAGCTTCTACGGCGTGCCGAGGACCACGACGGACGTTGACGTGGTGGTTGAGGTTGCCGACGGCGGCGTGAAGGAAAAGCTTGCTGAGGCACTGAGGACGGCGGGACTCGTGGTTGAAGGGAAGGAGATAGATAAGGCCCTGAGATCGGGTTACAGGATAGCCACGTTCAAAGACAGCAAGACCGCGTACCGCGTAGACATCATACTCTCGGACAGAAAGCTTAAGAAGCGGGCTGGAACCGTGGCGGGTTTAGCCACGTTCTACCAAGCGCCTGAGGATTTGGTTTTGGCCAAGCTGCGAATGATCAAAGCCACGGTGCCCAAGGAGAGAGTAGCGAAAGACGAAGAGGACATAAGAGCGATACTCAGATTCGCAAACGTCAACATTGAAGAGGTGAAAAGGGTGGCCGAGAAGAACAGCATGCTGTCAATCTTTGAAGCCCTCATTCGTAGCGAGTAACCGAAACGCAGACAACGCAAAAGCCAAGTTCAGTGTTCATTCTTTCATGTTGTGTTCAATAAGATTGAACAGACTGTCAGAGCGCTTGTTCTGTTTGTTTGGTGGTGATGTGTTCGGTGGCGATTTGGCTGAAGGTTTGGGCGTGTTTCCTGCGGAGTCTCTCGGTGGGCCTGTTCAGGTCTGGGTCGCTGTCTGTGACTGTTTTGTTTAGGACGGCGATCCACTTGTTGTGGTATTTCTTCTTAAGCCTTGTGTAGTTGTGGCTGATCCACTTGGCGTTTTCGCTGTAGCTTGGGAGCACTTCAACAACAGATTCCATAATCTCTGCCACTACACACTAACATATGGAGAGGTAGCAGACCTCAAAACGCTTTCGAACAGTTGCGGCATAGAGAGGTGTTTTCGAGGGGTAGTTTTTGTCCTGAGTGTTATGGTTGGTGGCTGCATTATTCTGTTTGTGGTCATGGGAAGTTTGTGTGTAGGGCTTGTGGGCGGGCTTCGGTGATTGCTGGGAGCTACGAAGTGCTATTCGTGAGGTTCTGTCTCTGCTCGATGGAGTTCGTAGTTTAGGATTCTTATTGTTGCTTCTGCCAGGTCCTGTTTGTTTTTGTATGTTCGCATTTTGATTTTTGATTTGTCTAGGTATTCCATGAGCATGGCTGATGGTTCGAGGCCGTTTCTTTTGAAGAACCATATTTTCTCGGCGTGTCCGCGGAAGATGGCGTGCATAAGCTCTAGGTATTCTCCGCCTCGTGTTTCTTCTTTGTGCCTTATCATGAGAATGATCTTAGCAAAGCGCATCAGGAAGTCTAGCTTCTGGAAGACGGGGTATCTGTCTAGCTTTGTGACGTCATACGCTTTTTTGAGGGTGTCGTAGACGGCGGCGTCCAAGCTCTTTTCCAGTTTGATGTCAAGCACTTCCGTCAGTTGGTTTTCTTGGAATATGAAAAGCGTGGCTTTGTCTTCGTCGTATTGCTCTGTCATGACCTCAACGGTATTTGTGAAATATGCTTCCACGGTATCTAGGAGTAGTGCGTAAACGTTTTCTGCTGAGAAGCTTCTGGCAATTTCCTCTTTGAGGCTCGTCATGAGGGTTTTCGTTTTAGGGTCATAGCTTCCTAGCAGCAGAGCGAGGGTTAGTGGTTGGCGCAATGGCCTCACTATTTAGTTTCTTCTGTTATCTTTAGGCTTATAATTCTTAGGCTTTCGTCTAGTTTCGCTTCGAATTTGCCTTGTCTTCTCGGCTCGGTGCCGAATAGTGGAGTGACTTTAAATGAGCCTTTGACGGAGTAGGCTTCGTTGATGCTTGTCTCTGAGATCTGTACGTTGAGCAACATGGAAGACTCGTTTATTGCGCCTGCGATTTCTCTGTCAAGAGCGTTTCTGATGTCAAAGATCGAGTATCGAGTTTTCATACTAGAGCTTCGCCTTTACTGCTTGGAGGAGATCTTCCCCGAGAAGTTTCTGCATGTCTGTCAGTTTCTGTTTTGTTGCCCTGTATCTTGGTTGGCCTCTGACGTCTATTTTCTCTATGAACCCTGCGTTTGCGAGTTCACTCAGATGGAAGCTCAGCGTATTCGGATTCACTTTGCCGGTTTCTTTTTCTAAGGATGTTTTCAGTTCCGTCCATGTGAGTTCTGCTTTGGCGGTGATGAGTGCGGCTATGAGGCTTCTCAGCGGGTTGCTGAACAACCCGCATTCTTTGCTGGTTTTTCTGAGGAGTTTTTCTACGCTCAAAGACTTTCCACCCATGGCTTCTACGTGGGCGACGAGGCATATATAGTTAACTACAGTTAACTCCAAGTTAACCATGACTAATCATGTCCAAGTTGCCGAGATCAGTCTGATCTATCGATACGGCAACGTATCCGATTGTGGCCTAGTTGGATTCTCTTGTCGCGTTCGTTGAATCTGGCTATCAGTACAACGGATGACCGTGCTTCCACTGGATTATACTATATTGTGCCGCTTTCACATCACAACAAGACTACGAAAGCTACATCAAACACGCCATAAACCGCCTCAGCGCACTCGGCTTCGAACCCAACATGCTCGCCAGCACAACCTACAACGAAGAAGCAATATGAAAAACAGGCCCCGAAAGCATCCGCAAAACCCTCGTCGACCTATCGACAGGCGAAAGAAACCTTCGAAAAGGCTTGTTGGGCGGTCACACGCCCTTCCCGTCGCAAGAAGCCTTCCACAGGCACGTGAACGGCCTAAGCGTGAGCAACCTAGCCAACATCCTGCGAAGACTCAACATCATGGCGCAAACCAAAATCTACCTGTTCTGGAAAAACGCCTAACGTTTGCGCTTTCTAGTTTCGTTGCGATAACTATTCTGAATTCATAAAGCCTTTCCCCTTCCGCGCGCCTATGATACTTGCCGCCGACAGCTAGGAGGCCGTCCGTTTGAAAGTCGAATCCGCAACCGTAATCGTACTCAGCATCTGCATATTCCTATCATTCTACTTCTCGTTGCTGACGTTTCAAACGACAGACGAGGCATCGAAGAAGCAACTGGTATCCGTCGCCGCATCTTCTGTGGTGGCCAGCGTGATTCTGTCAGCATGCCTCGTAACGTATGCAACCTTCAAGAAAGCCTTCTCACGAATGGACCGCCAACTCGAAAACGACAATTAGCCACCGAACACAGCCAAACCGCGTACGCCTCGAAACAGCAGGCACAGCATCGATTTGCTTCTTTCCAGTTCGCTTCTCGCGCTCTTCTTTCTCTCTTCTCGCCTCAGCATATTCTTCAAGAAGGTTTCTGATCTGCTGCCGCACGAAATCGCTTGGGCTCGCGTAAGGCATCCCCGCCTCCATGGTGGCCTGCTGTAGCATCTCATACTCCTCCCTAGCCACCTCAATGCACTCGTACTCCTCATGCAAACAACGTAGCCGCCACCGCGCTGCATCACGAACAAACTCCTCACGCGACGTATAACCCAAACGCCGATTTTCAACCGCAAAATCCTCAATCTGCGCCAACAACTCGGGCGGCAACGCCACCGACTGCGACAGCAAACTCTCAATCGCATCCGTATACGTCTGCATCCTCATCGTCTGCGCCGTCAACTCACCCAACAGATCCGTCAACCTCTGATGCACATCATCCGAAGTCCTCAAAGTCTTCATAACCCACCCACACCCAAATCCTCCTACGAAAGCGAGACTTGTTCAATAAGACTACCAAAGCTTTCCAGTATACTAAGTATACCCAGTATGCAAGGAGGAGATGGAGAAACATGAAACACCACGTAGGCCTAACCATAGACTCGAAACTTCTCAAAGAGATCGAAAGCATCCGAGGAAGAGGAAAGCGAAGCTCCTTCATAGAATACCTGATAGAG